>DUZG01000008.1 GCA_013349585.1 Nitrospinota bacterium
ATGGTTTTAAAAAGAAACCTTCTATTTAAATGCACATAAAGCGGTCGCGATCCTAGCCTGAGATCCAATCCGGTTAAACCTAATGTGAGAGCGAAATTTCAACAGAATAAAAATTTTCCAAAAATTTATTTCGAAGTTCGCCTTTCGCTCATTTCACGAACCCACTCTAGCAACACAAAGTCCATCCACCGCCGATCTCCATGAGGGGTCTGATGCCGGGATATATAACCCATATGCCCTCCTCCTTGAGGCTGATAGATAGACACATGATTATTAACTGAAACATCTTTGAATACTTCCGGTGGCACAAACGGATCATCCAGAGAACAGAGAATCGATGTAGCCGTCTTAATATTTTTCAGGTAATGCTTACCGCTGCATTGGTCATAATAATCATCCAAGTCTTTGTATCCTCCGGCAGGTGCGGTATAACTGGCATCAAAATTCCAGATCGTACTCAACTCCGGGTCTATTCCATTCCGGAAGTTTTTCTTCAAGGCACGCATCTGATTTCCAATCAACCTCATATAATAACGGTTGAACAACCAACAAGAACGATGAGTAGATATAATATGACTGGCAACACGCAAATCAACAGGTGGGTTTACTGCCATTGCCCCTATTAGCCCTGGAGGGGTCGAACGACCCTCGCCTAGGTATTTAAGAAGTATATTGCCACTTAAAGAAAAGCAGATTAAAAGCAGATGCGGATGCCGTTGCGAAAAATAATCGATCATTTTAGCCAAGTCTTCGCTTGAACCGCCATTCCATAAACTGGAACTCAACCCCATCCCCGGGCCACTACCTCGCTGGTTGATCAAGATTACACCGTATCCCTGCAACCCAAGTTTTGCAACAATACGTTTTATATAGCCGGATTCAGAACAACCTCCCATACCATGGGCCAACAAGACCGTTGGTTTATCTTTATCCATTGCTTCTATTTCAAACGCAATGGATATTGCATCCACATCAAGATCAATGGTATGAGATTTTTTTTCTGGGGAAAATTTGGATTTACCGGGAAATTGCGATCCAATTATCGTCTGGAAGATGCCCCCACCAGAAACAGGGACAAAAGTACTCATTAAGTGATCGATCTCCAAAAACATCCCCCCTCTGTGAGTATCGGTCAATAATTGAATGGAATTTTTTATACGCCGAATGTATCCTTATAATAGGATGTTTTTCAGCTAAGGTTGACACTTTAGCAAGGTATTGATAGATTGCAAAATTCAACTTTTAAAAACCAAGTCAAACTTGAACAAACCAAAAATCTAAGCTTTCTTATGCGTTTTATTTCGTTAGTATCATTGGCTTTATTCCTACTTGCTCCATTTGCAGAAGCTTCTTCTACTTCCATCGAAGCCAATCTTCATTACCAAAAAGCCATGAAGCTAAGCCAACAAAGGTTGTGGAAGGATGCTATCCCCCAATTTATCAAAGCCGCTAAACTAGCACCTAAAGACGGTTTACTGCATGCGAATCTTGGAGTCGCATTAAGTCAAACAGGGATGCATAAAGAAGCGCTGTTTTCGTTCGACAAAGCATTGAAGCTTGGATATGAATCATCTGGGCTTCGTTACAACCGTGGAGTTTCTTTTGCGCATCTGAATTTGATAGATGAAGCAGTGACAGAACTGGAAAAAGCCTTGAGTCTTAACCGAAGAATGGTGAAAGCAGAATACGATCTTGGTGTTTTATACAATCGGCAAGGCAACAGGAAAAAAGCTCAGGAGAAAGTAGACACTCTATTTAAACGTAACAACAAGCTGGCAAAAAAATTATTTGACCAATTAATACCCGATTATAAA
This sequence comes from Nitrospinota bacterium, assembly GCA_013349585.1. GTDB lineage: Bacteria > Nitrospinota > Nitrospinia > Nitrospinales > VA-1 > UBA8687. The sequence goes on from DUZG01000008.1 coordinate 1,815, forward strand.
GTTATCACAGTCGATAATGGAGGAACACTAAGAGGCCGCGTTTCGCTAACGGGTCCCATCCCAAGAGCCCGTTCTTTTCATCTAGTACATGCCCCGAACATTGAATTTTGTTCACGGATTTCAGATGGTAAAGGTCATCGTTTTCTGTACGATTTTACGGTATCTCAAAACCGAGGCTTGAAAGATACGATCATTTCCTTAACAGAAATTAAAAAAGGAAAACCGTTTCCACAAAAAATGCAAACCTTTAAAATAGACCGCTGTCGAGCCAATAACTATATCATTGGTATCAAGAATAGCGAAAACATCCTCATCGAAAATACCGATCCGATCCAGCACGAGATCGCAACCTATGAAGTGAGAAATATCTACTCCGATCAGACTTCAAATCGTCCTGTTATTCCAAAGTCTAGCCAGGTCAGGGCGGCATTCGTTCGTCACGATGCTAATGAATTCACTATCAAATGTAATCTTCACCCATTCCTGCAAACTCACGGATATCTGGTGAGTAACCCCTATTATACCGTAACCGACTCAGATGGGAATTTCTCAATTGAAAACATCCCCCCTGGAACTTACGAGGTCGTGGCCTGGCACACTTATATTCCTCAAAAAAAGGGAATAATCACCATCACCGCTAAAGGTGAAACAGAGATTAATTTTGAATTTGATGGTGCGGATGAGAGAAGAAAACTATACCACGATGATATTAAGGGTTATAGATTCAACACTTGGTATGACAGCAAAGAGAATTTTTATGGCGGCCCAAGAATTGACGATCCCGTGGAAGAATTGCAGGCCTTCTGTGACAAAGACCATATTTGTTCTGAATAATTGTGAATTAACTCGTTTTTTTCACCACAACCGCATTTAGTTTATGCTCCTGCCGAGCTTGTTCGGCGGCTTTTTGCGCCAAATCTTCATCAGCATACTTCCCCAGAAATACCCGATGCCATACGCCTCCATGATTCGGCAATTCTATTTTCATTAGATATGGACTGAACCCTTTTTTCTGCAATTTCATTTTCAAAATACTCGCCATTTTCACATCACGAAACGAACTCACCTGAACAACAAAGCGAGACAACATTGTTGGTTTTTTTTCTTCTTCAACAATAGGTTTTATATTTTTTTTTGGCTCTAACTTAGCGGGTTCGATAATTTTACTGTGAGAATGTGCGGGCTTGTCAGGTAAAGAAACAGGAAGCATTTCACCATGTAAACCAACATACTTGGTCATGGTCTTATCCTTCAAAGTTTCAAAAAAAATAAACTGGTGAGAAACAGGCCCCAACGCTTCCGTTTTATTGACGATGGATTTTGGCTTTATCGCACTAACTTTTTTGGCAACCGAAGGGTTCCCCTGAAAAAAACCAGGCAACAGCTCATCATTAAAATAGATAACCGATGAGCATACTAATATAAAAATCGTAAGATAAAGGAGTCGCATATTATCTGTTCGGAATCAGGCTTACATCTTTTCAGGCACTGAAATTCCCATTAGGTCGAATCCGTTTCTAATAGTTATTCTTAATCCATCCAACAAGTACAGGCGCGCCAGCGTTAGTGGAACGTCATCTGAAATGACCCTGTGGCGACTATAATAACCATGGAAGCGCGATACCAGATCGAGCAGGTAATGTGAAATACGGTGAACTTCCAACGCGAGGGCACTTTTCTCTACAACTTCAGGAAATGCTAAAATCGCTTTTACAATTGAGAACTCTTCCTCCTCAATAAGCAGGGAGAGGTCGATGCTTCCATTTCCTGGAAATTGAATATCCTTTTCCTCAGCACCACGGAAAATGCTGCAAATTCTCGCATGCGCATATTGAATATAGAAAACCGGGTTTTCCGATGTCTCCTGTTTAGCCAGCTCCAGATCAAAATCTAAATGTGCATCAGAGCTTCGCATGAGAAAGTAATAACGTGCCGCATCCACACCGACCTCGCTGACCACATCTGACAGTGTTTCAAACTCGCCGGAACGGGTAGACATAGCCACCTTTTCACCGCCTCTGAGCAAACTGACAAATTGTATCAGTAATATCTTAAAGATGTTTTTGTCATATCCCATTGCCTGCAAAACAGCCTCCATACGCGGCACATAGCCATGATGGTCTGCACCCATGAGGTTGATGATTTTCTTAAAACCACGTTTGATTTTGTTTTGATGGTAAGCAATGTCCGAACAAAAATAAGTCTTTTCACCGGTTTTTTTGACAATTACGCGATCTTTATCATCGTCAAAAGCAGATGACTTCAGCCATACAGCACCGTCTTTATCGTAAACATGGCCTTCATTTCGCAACCATTCAATCGCACCTTCGACAGAGTTATCTTCATATAAAGATTGCTCACTGAACCAATTGTCAAAGGTCACACGAAAAGCAGAAAGATCTTTTTTGATCCCCTCCAGAATATTGTTCTTTGCGAGTTCTTTGAAAAAGGGAACACACTCACCTTCCGGTTTATCAAAAAACTCCTTGCCATGCTGATCAATGGCCAGTTGTGCAATGTCTTTTATATACTCACCACGATAATGATTTTCAGGGAATTCCGCATCATTTCCCAATAGTTCCAGGTAACGCAACCAGGTAGAACGCCCCAAAATATTCATCTGATTTCCTACATCGTTGATGTAGTATTCGGTTTTTAGATCATAGCCTGCCTTTTTCAGTATTCGGGCCAACGCGTCGCCAACAGCGGCACCCCTGCCATGACCAATATGTAAAGGACCGGTTGGATTCGCACTGACAAACTCGATCATTATTTTTGTTCCCTGCCCAACATTTGACTTTCCAAATTCATTACGCTGCTCAACTGCATCAGTCAATCGATCGAGGAAAAACTTTCGGACCATTTTTATATTCAGAAACCCTGGTCCGGCAATTTCTACCGAGCCCAACCCGGCAGTTCCTTCTTCAATATGACTTTCAATGATCTGAGCAATTACTTTAGGATTCTTACGTTCGCTACGTGCCAGAGTCATAGCGATATTGCATGCAAAATCGCCCATTTTTTCGTCCTTGGGTTTTTCAACAACAATATCGGGAGCATCAGCAAGTTCTAACTCACCTGCATCCTTAGCCTTATTTAAGGCGCACTCAATTATTTCTTTAATGGCTTTTTTCATGCCAGGGTTCTCAAAATTTTAAGGGTCTTTGAATTCGGGTGGGCTTGGTTTTTATTGAGGAATGCAAATAATCGATATCTAATATTATTTTGAGTTCCTGATCGATTCTATTTCCTTTTCCATTTCTTCTTCAAGGGACTGTTTATCGTCCCGGAATTGAGCTTCCAATTTCATTTTTGCGCCTGCAACTTCATCTGGGGGTACGCGGTCTGAAAGTTTTCGGACTTTATCCTGCATCGTCACATCACGATCAGCAATTTGCGCCATAAAATCTATTCTGATTTCAGCGATTTGATCTTTTTGCTTTTTGGTCAGCTTTTTCTTGGATTTTAGTTCTGGAACAAGATCCTCCGATCGCTCCAGGCTCAACTCCCATGAACTTTTCAAACCAGACATCTCAACACCTCTAAATAAACATAACTAGTTAATTATAAAGGAATTGTAGGCAGGACTCAATAGCTTTAAGTATAGAAAATATTCAATTAGAAAGATTAGATCTTAATTTTTTGAAAAGGTAGTTCGCACATCGAGAATTTTAAAACGGTGTGATTGGAAAATTCGGTTATCTTGTTTCAACACTTGATCGATTTGATGAACTAACCAGATATCACCAAATTTTTTATAACGATAAGTCGAGGTTTCCTTATACTCCAGCTCACCCATAATAAAACTGGAACGGCTTTCATTAATTGCCCATTTTTCACCTACTTTTTCATAACGAAACACACCGTTCACTTTTCGAGGAGCAGATCGTTGCTTGAACCTTATCTTATCTACTTTAACATCGGTCATATCCACCAACAAATTGTAGCTTTCAACATTCTTATCCGTTGAACTCGTCCTATACAATAACCTAGACCATCCACCAGCCATATTTTTTATTGAACCACGGTATTGAGCAAACTTCTGCTTTAATCTTAAAGGAATGATCAACTCACCATAATTCTTGATCTGATTTTTAAGCTCAAATTTGCGCTTAATCGAATAATCCCTCTCATCACCTATCAGTTCAAAGTCATACCTTCCCTTTATTCCGACATTTTTCCAGATAAATTTAAATTCTGGGTTTCGCAAAAATTTTCCAGAACCCGATGCCACATCCAACTGCTCCCACTGAATTCGAGCAGTGACTTTGTCCAATCCGTTATCATCCTGAGGGTAATAGTAGCTCTGATCTAGCTTGGAGAGAATTTTATCTGCCTCAGCTTGAGCCCAAATATTATCTGGGCTAGTCCCAATAAGACAGAAGAGTATTAAGGCCGAAAGCCTAAAGATTGGCATAAACAATCAGTTTTGTGGAAGGGTATTATCAACTCGCATAGTAAGCTTCTCTGTATTCAGTTCAGCAAGAGCACCGCCATCTTTCAAAGAAAGAAGCGCATTTTGAGAGGCCATACTATCCCAAGTTCTAGCCCCAGACACATATCCCCTAATCTTACCATCGCCATCGATAATATAACTGGTGGGAAGACCCATTATATAATATTGCTTTCTTACTTTCTGGTCCGGGTCACGAAGAATATGAAAACTCAAATTCTTCTTATCAGCAAATTCAACGATCCGTTCTTCGTTCCACCTGTCAATAGATATGGCTACGATTTCTACATCGTGTTTTTTAAGATTATTGTAAAGATTCTGCATAGACTCCATCTCTTCGATGCAAGCCGCACACCAGGTCGCCCAAAAATTAATTAGAACAATTTTTCCTTTAAAATCAGATAATTGAGTTATTCCCCCTCGAATATTGTTCAGCTTAAATTCTGGGGCCATTTTAGATGTTTTAGGTGTAACGATACCCATTTCTTCAAGTAGTAATGGGTTGGCCGTAACCCCAATTGGCAACAACAGCAGGAGGAATAAAACTAAAGCCGAAACCTTCAAATACATCTGAGTTTTCATAACTGAATTCCTTTTATCTTGCGTTTCTATGCAAATAATCTTTGATCAGTTTTTTTTCATCTTCTGGAAAAGCTAAATTTTTCTTATCCATAAAAGACTGCATCATAACCAGAAGATGATCCCACTGTTCCGCAGTATGCCGCTGCGGAGCCGGCAACCCATGACACTGGGTGCATTTTTTCAAATACAGCTCAGCGCCTGGGCTTTCCGGTTCAGGTATCGACTGGGTCATCGAGCAACCCGTCATAATTAACAAACCAACTACAAACACCAATGTTGTAGTGCATCTCGCCATTTCGACTAGAAGCCCAACTGCTTTGGAGCACTGAAACCTTTATAACGACGGCTTTTCTTAGTTGGAACTTCTAAGTAATAAGAAAGACGAAGCATCCAGTCATCACGTAATTGAGGTCCGTTTAAATCCTGATGGATTGGCACAGTCGCAGTCAATTCCAAAATATGCAATGGGATCGGTTGAAATTGGGCACCCACACTTATTGCCATTTTATGCCCCCCATAATTATCTGGGTTAAACAAAGGAGAGGTAAAGTTATTAGCAGGATTCGCACCAGCATGACCTTGCCCCAATACTCTTCCCTTGTAAGGCTGTTGGTTGAATGTACCCTCGTACCAACCATTCAATTGAGTATGAAGAACCACCTTGTCATGCACTTGCCGCATTGCATAAAAGTCATAACGAAATTCTTGACCACGATGCCAACCCTGATTATTGTTATAGAGATGGGCTTCAAGCTGTGTATTAAAACCCCACCACCAGGGATCCCGCGACCCTTGATACGTAAGACCAACAATGGGATCAATCGTTCCGCTACCTAATTGCATTTTAAAAGGAAGGATGGTTCCATTCTGGTTCGCAACTGTATTATTGGTGAATTTTTTATCAATAGCTCCAGTGGGTATTGAAAGTCCGAATAACATGGACATTTGTCGGGTAGGAACCAGATTATCGTCCTTATAAAATCTATATTTACCTAAAACAGTCGTGTCTCCCATACCAGTCGATTTCATGGCAAAGTCACTTCCGTTAGCTGCCCTTATTTTCATCTGCATTTTATTTTCTTGGTAATTGGTCATTGCCATAACCGCAAAATCATCGGTAAACGAATAAGCACCGCCTATCATTGTCATATACATTTGCATAGACTCTGGAACGGCAACAAACGTGGCCCCATTTGCAGGCCCAACCAACGAAGGAGTGTCCAAATCACGAGTACCATCACGAAGAGGTCTCATTTCCATAAACATCTGGCTGATCTTAAACCGATATTCATGAGTTTCAGGAATTCCTCCTCCAAAAATATTTAGAGGCATATTGCCACCACAGTGAGCACAACAAAGACCAACATAAGCCTGGGCCGCAGTCATCCAGACCATTACGATCAAACTAGAAAATAAAGCAATAAACCTCGTTTTGTTCTTAAACATTTTTACCCCAGCAAATTAAAGATTATTAAATACGAAACAGAATAATAGGAGAATAGTTTGTATCAAAAAAGCTCGCGCGCAGCTCTGCGAAGCAGGACACAATTGAAACCTTATTACTAATCAAAAAATACTAGGAAAGTTTGGGGGGGTGCTCTATGGTGTGGGGGAAAAGACGAACTTTAAAATCTATAGGAATATAAAACGAATAAGATACTAATTTATGAGTAAACGCATCACTTTTATCGAATTGAGTAAGGTCATTTCCAAAAGAAAATCCTTTTGAATGAGATGCTCCCGGATGCGAGCCACAATCGGCTCGAAATTCTGTAGACTTAGAATGATTTTTTTTGTGTGGACAATCTAATTTCGCCTGATGCATGTGAGCATTCAATAAACAGTGCAAGGATTTATCGGAGCTGACTTTACCAAAAGGGGAAACTACCTTGGCCTGATGATGAGAATGATGGCCACCCGATGCCTGTGCAAAAGACGCAAGTAAAAATACGACAGCTAAAACTAGAGCACTTTGCAAACAAAATATTTTTGTAAAACGCCTCATTTAAACACCACTTAATTCAACACAAAAATAGTATGAATTAATTATACCCCTTTTAAAGACAATTATAAACTGTTTTTCAAAGAGATAGTTAGGCATAATCCTACCCTGACCAAATCACAACACCCACCAAATACACAAACAGGATTAATTAAATACCCCTAAACATTTGGAAATAAATAGTTTTATCTCAACTGCAATAATTTTCGGTCCATTTAATTGTTTGTTTTGACTTTAGCCATTTGCTATCCTCTGCCTTGATATGCAAACACCCGACCGCAACACTCTTTTAAGAGAATTAAAAAATTACCTACTGCTTTTAAAAGAAGCTGGGTATTCAGAAATTCCCTGCGAGACAGAATTATTTACTAAAACTGTTCCATTAGAATCCACCATTTCCTCACCTGTGAAAATTATGGCTACTAGCAAAAAAGCGACTCAATTAGTCCAAGTGCGCGAAGAACTGGGAGACTGCACCCGATGCAAGCTATCCCAAGGTAGAAAAAATATCGTATTTGGTTCCGGTAATCCACAGGCGGATCTTGTTTTTGTCGGTGAGGGACCGGGTGCAGATGAGGATGAGCAGGGTCTGCCTTTTGTTGGGCGAGCCGGAAAAAAGCTGACCGAGATTATTGAAAAGGGTATGAACCTTGACCGGGAAAAAGACACCTATATCTGCAACATTGTCAAATGTCGCCCTCCTGGCAACCGTGACCCCGAAAAAGAAGAAATCATTGCCTGCAACCCTTTCCTCGTTGAACAGCTAAAAGCCATTAAACCAAAAGTAGTCGTTGCGCTAGGAAAACCTGCCGCATCAACTCTACTGGGAAGAAATGTCCCGATCACTAAAGAGCGCGGTACCTGGCATGAGTATGAAGGGTTCAAGTTGATGCTCACCCTGCACCCGGCCTACCTGCTTCGCGCTTATACTATTGAAAACCGTAAGGCGGTGCATGACGACATGAAAAAAGTTTTGAAAGAGCTCGGTAAATGAGCCCTGAAAAGATATCACTGCTAAAACAAAATATTAGTTATAAATCTTAACAAACCAAAACAACTCATTAATATTTTCCTTCAATATATTTACTTGTGTCAATGAGTTACTAATATTGAAAATAATAATGAGAAATGAAGGATTAAAGGTGTGGTGAGAAGTGTGAAAGCCACCGAGAGGAAAATGATAAAATTGGTTGAATCTACATTCAATAAGTATTTACTGTTTTGTGGTGTCAATTGAGTTGCGTTGTTTAATTTTTATAGAAGGTTTTATGTGAAAAGCATCCCTTAACTTTTCAGCTATGAGGATTTCCAAAATTCTTTAACAATTTTCCAACGGTCCCCTTCATTCCTCCAAGTCAAAATCTTCTTACCGACAACAGAGATTCGATCTGATTTGTAGCTCTGGACAAAGGACATCTCCACACCATCATCTGCATAAAGGATTTCAATAATCACTGACTTTAATCGAAACTCCAGAGTTACTGCCAAACACTTTCCGGCGTTGAGCTTACCAACTTTTACGAGGTTTTTTTTAGAGTCTTTAAAGTTTTTCTAATAAAAGGATAGGTAGGAATTGATTTTCTGAGCTTCCAAAGCCTTAATCCAAATTAAAAACTGAGAAACTACGACATTTACAGAATCAACAGGTTTCTCTAAATCAGGAGGGTTCTCATCGGACACTAAAACGATGGCGGTTATTCCCTGTGTTTTTTAATCCAGCACAACCTGATTTGCCTCTTGCTTAATGGGGTATGGTCCAACACGATTTTCATACCAAAAAGATCCCTTGCCTCCCAATATAAAAGGAGTTTAACCTTTCTTCTTAATTTTTACTATAAAGCCCTGAGCATTTTCCTGCTTTTTAAAGGAACCGAGTTGCACAATCCCGCCATTATCGATGGTGTCAGTAAAACATATTACAAAAGATAAGAATCACCCTATCAATACCAACACAAAAACTTTTACGCAGAAATTAATTATTTTTGACCTACTTGAAATGGGAGTCATGAAAAACCCAATAAGTTATAGCACTAAATTAAAGCATCTTTTTCAAATAGGGCACCAACTGGTCGGCACTAACACCAGGTGTGCGGGCATTGAGAATACCCTCTTTATCAATGATCAACACTGTTGGCATTTCTCTTTGGATATAGTTCTGATAAAAAGATTTTACAGGATCGAGCAAGTAAGGGAAACGGACTTCCTCAGGAAACTTGGAAAGATAATCAGTAACCGCCTCTTTTGAGTCTCCATTGGTATTTATCCCTACAATAGCCAATTGCTTCTCATCAAGCTGATCACGCACCTTGTTAAACTCCATCGCTTGATTCATGCAGGGCACACAGATGTGGAACATGCCTATCAAAACCACTTTACCCTTCATATCGGAAAGAGATATCTCATTACCATCCAATGTCTTTAACGAAAAATCAGGGGCCTTGTCGCCAGGGCCTGGAGCCCCTGCAAATACAAGTTCGACCATAAAACCTAATAAAAAAATCAGGGGCAATATTTTTCGCATATTTAGCACGATAAACTCCAGTTGAGGGTATATTTAAAGAAACAAAAAAGTCTAATAAAATCTGACTTTGCATCTAATTCTACATTTTAAATCAAGGGGAAGAAATTTAAAAGTAATTTGATTTTTGAGCGACTATAAAGACGACCAATATTTAACTTTTAAAATTAAGGATCAAATTCGTAAAAACCAGCATTAATTTGTAGCCAAACTCATCCTTGACTTGGCCTTGGATTTATAATAAAAAAAGGAGTAACCCTTTTATTCTACAGGGGTTTTACAATAAACTTTGGGCTTGTTTTCTGTCTAGGGCCTTTTTCGGCAAAGGCCTCCTAACTCATTATTTTATAATTGTTTAGGATTAATCATGGGTTGAAAAACAAGTATATATATTTTTCAAATTGCTCCCCAACGCGCTAACAATTGAGGCTCTTAAGAATGAAAAGAAATCTATGGCTTGCCGCATTAGTATTTTCAATACTTTCCATTGCAATAAATGCGTGGGCTTATCAGGAAATAGAAGTAAATAACGGGGGTACAATAAAGGGCAAAACTACCTTAATTGGCAAGATGCCCTTTCCACGAATTTATCATCTCATTTTGTTTCCAAATATTGATATGTGTGCCGAAATAGACACAGATGATGAGATGAACCGGGTTCTCGATGATTTTAAAGTTTCTGCCGATGGCGGATTCAAAGATGTGGTTATTACTCTGAAACATGTAGAAGCTGGTAAGCCCTTTAATAAAGAGCCTATTATGATTACTTCGGAAAACTGTAAATTTCTTCCTGATGTCAATATCATTCGTCAAGATGAGGAATTTAAGGTCGACAATCTCGATGCAGTTATGCATAACAGTCAGGTCTACCAGAAAGAAAGAGGAAAGATTCTTTTAAATATCCCGATCCCTGCAGAAGAAATTTCTAACGGTAAGATACACTTCAAAAAACACTATAAAATAATGCAGATGATCTGCGGGATGCACGAGTTCATGCAATCATGGGGTTACCGCGTACAAAACCCTTATTACGCGCAAACTCCCATTGACGGAAATTTTATAATAAAGAATATCCCTCCGGGAGAATATGAAGTGACGGCTTGGCATTATTTAATGAAAAGGCAAACCCGAAAAATTAAAGTCGCAACCGGGGAAACCATTAACTTGAACTTTGAATTCGATGCCGACAAAGTAGTACGCCCTTTCTATGAAACTATAAAGTCAGGAAGAATCAAAAAAGATGCTGTTATCCCTGGAACCGCAAAAGGCAAAGAAATGGGGCGGTAATTGACAGCACAACCAAAATCCCCACTCAACTCTGGTTTGTATTTGCTTGTAGCCGTTTTCCTTCTGGCTACCCAGTATACAGCTTGGGGTTTTTCTGCGCCGACCTCTAAAGACACACCCGAGTCCATCACCCTTAACGGCAAAAATATCTTATTAAAAGGCTTGAAGAACCCCTTCCCCTCCAGCCCAGAGATTGTCAAGGAAGGTGGAGAAATTTACATCAAAAACTGTTTCCTCTGCCACGGCGATCTATTGGATGGAAAAGGAATTTTTGGCGAAAGTTTTTTTCCCACTCCAGCTAACTTCATCAAAAAAAACTCTGTCGTTTCTAAAACTCCTGCTTATGCGTTCTGGAGAATTATGAAAGGCGGGAAAGGACTACCAGAAAAATTCGCACCCTGGAACTCCGCAATGCCTGCATGGGAAGGTGTTCTAACTAAAGAAGAAATTTGGAAAACGATTCACTACGTCAACAAAACAGTAAAAGAGCGCAGGCAACCTCCCTCAAAAAGCCATGAGCCATCGTTAAAACGTGGCAAACAAATATATTTTAAAAAATGTGCCTTCTGTCATGGAGAAAAAGGTAAAGGAGATGGTCCCTCTGCTGAATACAGCTTGCCCCAACCCAGGAATCTGACTAAGGGACATATCAAGATACGCTCAACCTCATTTGGAAAAATACCTACAGACAAAGATCTGTTTAATGCCATCACGCACGGGATGCGCGGAACCACCATGCCCGGCTGGAAACATCTGTCAGAAAGCGATCGACAAAGTCTGATTATCTATATCAAGTCCTTATCGAAAAAATTTGAGAAGTTCCGGAAGCGTGGCAAAAAACATAAGATCATAACCGCCTCAAAACCTCCTGCATTTTCTTTGGAAGGTGTGAAGCGCGGCAAAAAATCCTTTATGATAAATTGCTCAGGCTGTCATGGCTTTAAAGGCAGGGGTGATGGCGTAACCACCGCTCGTATTGTTGATTATTCATCAAATGCCATCTGGCCAAGAAACCTCAGCGAACCATGGAATTTTAGAAGAGGCGCCACTCGAGAAGATGTCTTCTTAACTCTACGGACTGGTCTTTCAACCACCGCAATGCCAAAGTTTTCTCCACAGGTATTCAAAGACCAAGAAATCTGGGACATTGTAGATTTCGTTTGCACTCTAGGCTCACCCAAGAAGCGGCAAGTAAAACCCGTGATCCAGGCTATGAAAGTCAATGGGCCTTTATCTATCGATCTCAATGCTCCATTTTGGAAGAAAACGCAATCATTTTACATCCCATTGGGTGGACAGATTTTACAAAAGCCAAAATCCTATTTCCCAACGGTAAAAAACTTGACGGTTCGAGCCGTCTACAATGATAAAGAGATCGCTTTTAAAATTCATTGGGACGACCCTTCATATGATCCCGCTCTTATAGAAAAAAATAAGGTCGAGGCATCTCCAACGCCACCACTACCGGATCATTTAAAGGGGGAAAAAGAGGAAAAAGCTATTGAACCTGTGATTCCAGAATTTCCAGATGCTTTTGCACTGCAGTTTCCCGTTAATCTGGACACTCAAAAGCCCTACTTCCTAAATGGCGACCCTGAGCACCCTGTAAACTTATGGAAGTGGACTTCATCGGACAATAAAGCTCTTGAATGGAATGCTACCGGATTAAAAAAATGGTCGCTACAAGACGACCTGAGTCAGGTAGTTAAGGCTCAGGCAAATTATAAGTTTGGAAGGTATTCTTTAGTAGTAAAGCGTAAACGAAAAGTCATCCACGAAAAAATGGATATCCAATTCCAACCGGGGAAATCCATTCCCATTGCTTTCAATATCTGGGACGGTTACCAAGGCGAAACAGATACTAAAAAATCAATTTCAAGTTGGTTTGAATTGCAATTCGCTGAGTAATAGCTAATCACCCCAGCATCAGCTCACATCATCGCGCCACTCGGCGTGGAGCTAGCGTAGTGGTTTTAGATTTGTATAAAACGCTATTATCAATGAGGTTCAATAAAAACCTTCCTTATGACATCGCGAACGACCGGAGGGAGTGCGGCGATCCAGACTCAATCGTATTCCCCTTTATTTTTGCTAGAGGCAGACCCTAATTTGTTCTGAGCTTGTCCGGACTCTACCCTTAAATCAGGCAAAAAAAAAGCAGGACCGGAACCGAAGTTCCGATACTGCTTAATTGAAACGCTTTTTACTTAGCTGCCAGGGTGAAGTCAGCTTTAGCTGCACCAGCAGCTACTGTTACTTCCTGGGTTGATTCACCTACATAAGGCTGCCATGCGGTAACTTTATATTTACCAGCAGGAACTCCGTCAATTGTGAAAGCACCATCGGCCCCCGTAATTGCATAATAAGGGTTCCAAACAATGCGTGCATCGGCTTCCATGAAGTTATGCTGATCACACTGCAAAAAGAAATGCTTATCTTTTTTGGGTTTAAGGCGACCGATATTTTTGGTCACTTCCGCAACATCGCCTTCATTTGGAAGAGGCTTGTTGAACAGTGTTTTGCGGCTTGCGCCAACAACGGAATACCCATGTGGGTTGTGCAAAATATTTGCATCATTATTCTTTACGGTAAGAATTCCACCTGTTTTCTTTTCAGCCTTAGTAGGCTTGCGAATGGCCAATACTTTCTGAACAATGTCGCATTTTGTAAAATCGTAATTAGCTTTACCTGCATCGCCCCAAGGCTTGCCACCATCAATTTTCTCGATAAAAACAACTGCGTCTTTCAACTTGCCACCAGCAGCTGATACTTTTACACGAGGGCGAATTCCATCTTTGGTATCCGGATGCGTGGTGCAGAACTCTACGTTCTTTCCTTTGGATAAATCTTCCATTATCGGAGCCATCGCAGCACCCTTCAACATGACTGTCCCAGTGATGCTACCCGCACCTGCTGTGCCTGCAACATAACCTTTTTTCTTGGCGAAACTTGTAGAAGCTAGTGCCAGTGAAAAGGCAACAACCATTACACTCAATACAATCTTTCTCATTTCTTTTCTTCCTCCTTTAGGAAATCAAAAAATATACACTACACACATTTAACGTGATTGAACACAAATTCGATGAAAAACCGCATACTACAGAATTGAGGGATTTTATCACAAAAGGAATGTACTTATAACGTAAAAAAGGGGCCCCATCAAGGGGCCCCTTTCACTTTTTTTGCAATAAATGCCAAAAATCGATACTTATCTCATCGATAGTCGGTCATCCTCAGCTTTTGAGGCAGATTTCTCTTCCTCAGAAGGCTGAGATGCAGTTTTCACACCCTTTGGTGTAACCTTGCCAAGCGGCAGGATAGAACGGTCACCTGAAGATAGAACCTTGAAGTAACCCCACTGACCCGCTTGTTGATAAGGTGTACGAGCGTTAAACCACAGGTACGTACCAGGGTTCTTGTACGTGCCGCCAGCATTGAAGAAGGCTTGAATGTACTCGCCTGCTCCAAATTGTTCAGTGTCAATCATGTCAGAACCTTCCTGATCCATATGACGCCTCCACTGATGGCCGTCCAAATTGAACATCTGGTTTTGTTCGTTATGAGCACCAAAGATATTAATCATAACCCTATCTCCTGCATGGGCCTTCAGAGTCGGTGTTGCAGGGTCTTGATCTGCAGCAACACAAGCTGTGAACATGTTACCAAGTTCACAACCCTCATCTTCCCGATAGAGCCAAGGCTCCAGGCGATAGTTAACACCTGTCAGACCCGCTACGTTTTGTAGGTAAGGCATGAAAGATGTACCGATGATATTGTCCTCATCCTGGAAGTACAATGCGAAATCCCTGTAGTTCTCAAGGTTGGCATTTTCAGGATAAGACTTGTCAATGATAACGTCCGCTTTCCAAGAGTTACCGAGAGAAATATCTTTCCCGGTTTCAGGATCGCGATACACCGAACCACGAGGGCCGATTATGATACCACCGAACATACCATCTCGTAAGTTGGTCGTCAGGTTACCAAAGTCCCAAATCAATGAACCATTGATTTTGAAACCTGGGTCTGCGAAGAACTCATAGTTCTTTGATTTACCCGGAGCCACCGTCTGGTCGCCTGGGTTATTCCCAACGTTGATACCCTGAGAAGTCAGAGGATCGAATGCGATGTTATTAAGATGCATTGAAGCATTGCCCGCTTTCAAACGATTGGTCAATTTAATTTTGATACAATCGCCAATGTTAGCGTGTAAGGTCAACGGATGCGGCATATGCCCATCTGCTGCCGCTTGCTTAGCTTCACCTTCGAGAGCATAGATTTTGCCCGCTGCATTAGCGAGTAATAACTTACGCTCAAAGTCGACCTCGATTTCACCTTCGGTATTGGCGTTGAAGCTCAACTCTTTATCAATCGCTACAACACTGAAGCTTTTAACCGGTGCGCCTTTCGGACAAAGAACTTTCTTAACTTTCTTCTTAAATTCTTCGTTGCCCGGAAGCACTTTCAGGTCTTTTTGCAACTCATCGTGCACGCGGATGATACCCCACTCTCCTTCAGACAACTTAGAAGTTCTGCCGTCGTAGTAGAGATAGTCACCTGCCATACCCTGATAACCACCAGCAGTGGTTGCCAAGTCATAACGTTCCGCAATACCAATATGAATCGTATTGGTAACACGTGAATCTTTGTCGTAACGCTCAGGGCGGTAGCCATGACCAGATACAACAAAAGTATGTGTTTCATTTTGCATACCATGAAGGAGACGGAAAACAATATTGTCCCCTACATAAGCACGTAACATTGGCGTTGCAGGCTCACCGTGCATTTTACTATCGAACAACCTGGACGCGTCTTTATTATTCAAAAGACGCGAAGCCAAGGAAGAAGCACGGAAGTTGAATCCACCACCAGTTGTATGCGTTCCGCCATTGAGATGCGGGAAAGCAACTTCCAACATATCCGAAGGCATCTGAAAGGAAATCGACTGACCAGCAGCAATCGCGTTTTCACGTGTCAGCCCCGCAGGATTTCCTGCTGTAACCAACTGTGCCGTATGTGGAACAGTGTCATGCAACTGCGCAACAAGCTCACGGAAACTACCGTTTCGACTATATGCGAAAGGTTCGGTTCCATGAATGTCAGCAACTGGACCACTGCGAATCTCCTCACCGGTTTCCGGATCGTGATACGTAGAACCCCAGGGCTCAACGATGGTAGATCCGATTCCGCCATGAGGCCAAGTGGTAGCACCAAACGCATGATCATGCCAGAAAACCAACCCAACATCTGCATCTACCCACCATCGGTAACGCACATACTCAGTGGTTACAATCTGGTTAGCTGCATGGGCATGGGTCATACCTTCACCAAAGGTGATGGTGTACTTACCATCTTTAGCTTCACCTTTATTTGGATCAGGAGTGATGTTGGTTATCCAGCGCGCGTCTTTACCATTAGGAACTTCGATACCAACAATGATATCCGCTCCAACATGATAAGTCGGCGAACCTTTAGCCATTTGAATCTCAACCTTCGTGTCACCAGGCTTCGTCGCCTTCAACAACTTGGCGTTCATAGGCATAGGCATACTGACATGATGGCCGTCTTTCATCTTCTTGGTGAACTGCGTGTACGACCTCATGGACTGGTCATAAGAAAAACCAGTGATAACACCATCTGAAGCCTGGTTGTCAAATTGAAAGAAATGCGGATGGATATTCACCTTAGACATTTGGAAGTTGGTGAAATCATCATCATCCCACTCACTGGTCAACAACACATCAACACAGTCATAAACATTGGCACGAATAACCAGAGGAATAGCCCTTTTAGGATCAGCTTTAACCTCTGCCATCTCTTCATCGATCACATAGATCAAACCATATTTATCCACAACAGGTGGCGTTTTGCCAACCGCTGGTGAAAGCTCAATCGGGGTATTGATGAAATGTAGATTGTATTGCTTGCGTCCTGCACCTGGAGGACAAAGACTCCATCGTCCTTGCTCACCTGGTTTTGCCGGAGCACTGCTTTCTACATTAATGGGTCCTCGACCACTACCAGATTCAGATTTGGTAATAATTTCATCATCCGGTCTCATATGGAAGGGCTCCAACCAAGGAGCACCACCATGGTGTCGAGCAAATGGAACACGCTTACCAAAATGCGGATTCAAATGCGGCCAAGCAAGTTTACCGTGTTGATCAAACATGATCGGATGTCGCTTACCTGGATGTGGAGATTTATACTTGGGCCATTCAATTATAGATTCTCGTTCAGAGAGAACTTGATTGCCTTTCCAGTCGTAATCCCATACAGAGCCATCATAGGCCTTGATCTGTTTGATTGGATCATCATGATGCCCGGGCTGTCCCTTAGGAGGAAGCATGTACTTAACCCAGTCTTTGATATTAACGGTTGGATCTTCTTTCGACCAATCGCTTTTACCTTTATCAATAATGTGAAACTTCTTACCAAACCAGTCCATAGTTCTACCAACCAGTTTGTCTGAAGTTTGTCCATGAGGAATGCGTCCCACACGATCAGGAAGTTCTTTCAAAGGACGCATAACATCGGTGCTACCTGTTGGATAATTTCCATCCTGCAGCACGTTATAAACTCTCCAGTATCCCCACATGCCTGCAACATAGTGATGCGCTACATGACAATGGAAAAGAAAGTCACCCGCTAAACGCTGACAAAGTCCAGATCCACACTCAGTCTCAAGATCAACAACTTCAGATGGACCAATAACTTTAACGTCAACACGGTCGGTCGTAGTACGAACAACAGGGTACTTGACGGGGCCATCATAAGCCGCACTGATGAGGTTGGCGATTTGCACTTCCCGTTTCGGAGAACGCGTCCAACGAATGGTTCCACCATGTGGATGATGAGAATGAAACACTTCACCACCACCATGGATCAAACGGAATTTTGCCGGATCACCTAGGTAAGAACGGGGAATCGTGGTCGGTGCATCTCCGAAGGTATAAGAACTATAAGCGAGTGATTCATCTTCGAAATGAAACTTCTTTTCCTGAATTGCCAGATTATTAATACCAAATGGCTCAGAGCGGAAGTTCAATGCTCTTGCAGAAGGACGATAAGCATCTGTCTGCGGATCGCGCTGAGGAATCATTTCACCATGACGGTTCAAGGGACGAAAAGATTCATCGCCAACTTCGTGATAAATCAGACCGAACTCACGAAAATCTCTTTCATCATCATTAACGATCATGGCCATCCAGCCGCTTTCCAGTGGGCCACCGGTCCAAGGATCGACATAACGAGAACCTTTAGGTTCTACAACCATGGCACCGATCAACCCTAATGAGGAAGGATCACGACCCGCATGGTTTTGAATCATGTGTCCGCCTTCTTGCTCATCAATAGGAATGTACCACTCGTATTCCTGCGTTTCACCAGCAGGAACGATTGCACCAGGGGAAGCAGCCGTATCAGGCTGACCCGTAGAGCTGATGATCATTGCAGAACCGTTTACCTGAAAGCCTGCATCTTCATCTTCCAATTGGTTCGTGAATTTAATACGTAAGCAGTCGCCCTGATTTGCACGAATCATAAACGGTTGAATAGCATCTCCCTGAAGTCCATTAGAAACAGCACCAGGGTCCAACGCGTCTTCACGAGCTGCGGCATTCTTTTCTTCTTCAGCTCGAACTCTATCAATGTCCTTATCCAGAACATACATATAGCCCGGGTAATAATCGCCCCATTGGTTCAGGGTAATTTCTACGTTAATAGCTGAGACTTCGTAGGTTTTTGTAGAGGCGTTGGTCGGACAATGTGCGCCTCTGTATACCTTGGCCGCAGCTTCCGTAGGTCCAAGCAAATAGCTTTGTCCCAATTGATGACCCGCCCAAGAATCGTGGAATCCACCGCCTGCCGAAGCCGGACTGGCGTGTTCCTTGAGCTTTGATTTTAACTGATCCATAACCTTCATAAAGGTTTGGTCCAGTTTTTCTTGGCTACCTTCCAGCCCACTCATTACATCTTCATGCTCGAGTTGCTGATCCAGCTTTTTCAGCCAATTGGGCCTGTCAACTGCTGCGTTTCCAGAGTCATGACCGCCATGCGAATGATCGGTCGAAATTGCGCCAGCGGGAACAGAAAGTCCCAGGCTCAAAAACACGACCGCAAGCGCATAACAGCTTTTCCACCCTTTTTTGACACGAATCATTATCTATCTCCTAGTAGAGCGTCTAAAAATGGACAATAAAAAACAGTAATATTTAATATATTTCTTCTAATAATTTTATGACCCACCCATCCCTTTGGGTAGGCCAATATCTACTAACCCTTTGCAATCAAAGGCTTATGTGTAACATTAAAAAAGAACGAAATAATGCCTACAGGATCTGACCCTGCAATTTCGGGTGGGCAACTTTAACAAATTTAATTTTCCCTTACAAGCCCCAAATTGATTTTTTTACCATCTCTCAAGACCAGCAGAAAAACAGATCCGCCTTTGGTCATCCCGCTCAAAACACTCTCAAATTCATGTTGGTTTTCCACGGTTTCCCCATTAACCGCCAATATCTGGTCACCAACTTGCATGCCTTTTGAGTCGGCATAACTTCCTGACTTTACAGTCGCCACTTTTGGGTTATTTTCAGCAAGAGGATCATCTGTTACCGAAAAGCCCAGGGCCAATGGGTCGCTGGGAGTCAAAGAGGCCAAAAGGCTGGTTTTCTTTTTCTTCGATTCAAGTTTCACCGGAACTGTTTTGCCTTTGCCGTTTCTCAAGATATCCAGATTAATGGTTTGTCCAGGAGTGATCGTGCCAATAATACGGATCAGAGTATTGGGGGAGTCAACAACTGCGCCTCCAATTTTTATAATAATATCTCCCACTTTCAATCCTGCTTGATGAGCCGGATCGCCTTCAAAAACAGAAGTTACGACAACGCCTTTTCTACTATGTTTTTTTTCAACCATCTCTTCAGGTAACGGGTCGATGCCCACACCCAGCCAACCGCGATGTACTTCTCCGTGCTCCACCAATTGCGCAACAATATGCGAAACCATATTTGATGGAATGGAAAAACCAATGCTTTGCGCATAATTAATGATAGCCGTATTAATACCAATAACTTCACCTTGAATATTCAACAACGGGCCACCGCTATTTCCAGGGTTTATTGAAGCATCGGTTTGAATGAAATCTTCATACCGGGAGAGGTTGACGTTCTCCCTTTTTAATCCACTGACAATTCCGAATGTTGTCGTGTCGTTCAACCCATAAGGGTTGCCTACTGCCACTACCAACTGCCCTATCCTAACCTTACTGGAGTCTGCAAACTTCACCGCCGTCAGCGGTTGCTCGGATTCGACCTGCACCACAGCGAGATCGGTGTCTTCATCGGCACCTAAAACATCACCGACAACTTTACTGCCATCTTTAAATGTCACCAGTATCTTTAGAACATTGCGTACCACATGGCTGTTAGTGACGATCAATCCTTTTTTCGCATCGAAAATAACACCTGCTCCTGCATTGGCAGGTCGGCCTTTCCTAGGCAACCCCTGCCCCACAGCTCCTTTTGCAATATAAGGAGAAAGGCTGACCACCGCCGGTCGAACTTTATCCGCCAACGCCACAAGCTCCTGCTCAACCTGCTCCAAAATTCCCGCACTGCTTAATTGCGCCAATAGCAGGAAAGTTATAAATGTGGAGATTTTTATAAGCGGATTGTTCATAAATAATTTCAATAGAAAGCAAGTGAGCTGAGTTCGATAAAAAGCTTTTTCGAATACGCACTTGATTTTTCAATTAGGTCATGAAAAAGTAACTACTTGTCTTATATATAAACTATCCCTTTAACTATCTTAACTGTCAAGCAGAACCGAAATATGACTATCCCATCTAAAGACCTCGAAACCAAATCGGCAGAAGAACTGATCCAATGGGCTATGGACGAATATGGCTTGAAAGCCGGCCTCGCTTGCAGCTTTGGCATGGAAGACATGGTTCTCATCGATATGATAGCCAAACTTAAAGGCCCGATCACCATCTTCACTCTCGATACCGGTCGTCTGCATGAGGAAACCTACGAAATAATGGAGCGCGTGCGGTCACATTACGGACTAGAAATCAAAACCTATTTCCCGGACAGCGAAAAGGTAGAAAAACTGTTACGAGGAAAAGGCTTCTTCTCCTTCAAAGAAAGTATCGAAAATAGAAAAGAATGCTGCGCGATTAGAAAGATTGAACCTTTGAACCGGGCACTAATCGAATTCGGCGCCTGGGTTACAGGGCTAAGAAGAGATCAAGCGGTTACCCGCACCGGAACGCCAAAGGTTATAGAAGATGCTGACCACCCGCCTCTTATAAAAATTAACCCTCTGGCAGACTGGTCGCAAGAGCAGGTAGAATCTTATATCGAAAAATATAAGGTCCCTGTCAATGCTTTACATAAAATGAACTATCCCAGTATAGGCTGTGCTCCTTGCACCCGCTCTATCGAGCCAGGCGAAGATATCCGCGCGGGAAGATGGTGGTGGGAAAACCCCGAACATAAAGAGTGCGGCCTTCACCGCGGGCCATCTGCCGGAGGCAACTAGCGGGTCAGGGCCCCGCAGCCTAAATGTCTATTTTTTCTCAGCAATACAGTTTCCTCAAAGCTTCTGACCTCTTATATTCCTCTATTTGAGTCCCGTGTCACGCTGGTGAACATAGTTCGGGATATTCGAAAACACTGAAACCATAAAAGGCAAGACTTGCTGAACTACTTTTTGAACTGTTTTTATCAAAGTTGTTTTTTCCGCAGATTTTAATTCTTCTAACTGGCGTTCTGCCTCCTTAAAAATAAGTGGCAAGACTTCGATAGACATCACAGCTATTTGAAGAATCTCTTTTAAGTTTCTCCCCAATTTGCCTTTAAAGAATATCAAGCTATCCAATCCTGTCAAAAAATCAGAAGTGGTTATTATTAACACCATTAAAAACATCACGACAATAACCAGTCGAGAGCAAGACTCGATGGCAAGCATCAAGCCTTCTACTGAGATGCTGAAAGGTATCCATGCAGGTAGATCCAAAAAATAACCGGGGGTAAACAGCAGTGGAAAAATAATGATTGCAATGAAAAACCAGGTCAATTTCCGTAGCGTGAAATAAATTTCCCGACCTGAAATATTTGCTGTCCATGCCAGACCAATCCCCAACAATGTTAAAACAGCAAGTAAAGCTCCATCACTCATCCCGGAAAGCGCAAGCAAAACCAGTGTCCCACAAATTTTATAATCGGCCCGCATGCCGTGAATACAGGTTGAGCCCGGAACAAACCCACTCGCAATTGGAAAAAACAGTTTTTCGCTCATCTTTTCGCGATCTTTTGAAAATAAACACTAACTGAATGCCGCTTGAACCTCGGCTCAGGTTATGGAATGATTATCAATCTAATAAAGTAAGTATATATATGACTTCTTCCATTATAAATAAAACTTGTGCGTTTGTAGAAAATAAACTTGCCGGTGATGGATCAGGGCACGATTGGTGGCATATTTATCGCGTCTGGACGATTGCAAAAACTATCGCGGCTGAAGAACAAGCAGATATGCAGACCGTTGAGTTAGGTGCCCTGCTTCATGACATCGCCGATTGGAAATTCCACAATGGTGACGATTCGAAAGGTCCTGCCGTTGCCCGGGAATTTCTAAATAATAACAGTGCCGACCCAAAACTGACGGAATCTGTTGTCGATATTGTATCCACGGTTTCATACAAAGGTGCCGGAGTCGCCACACCTATGAAAACCCTCGAAGGAAAAATTGTGCAGGATGCCGACCGCCTCGATGCAATTGGTGCTTTAGGGATAGCGCGCACCTTTGCCTATGGCGGATATAAAAATCGTTTGATATATCATCCTGATGAAAAACCTGTCCTTCATCAAAATTTCGATGATTACAAAAAGAATGAAGGACACACCATCAACCATTTTTACGAAAAACTACTTTTGTTGAAAGATCGGATGAATACAAAAACGGGCAAACGGATGGCTGATGGACGCCACCAGTTCATGCAAAATTTCCTAGACCAATTTTATAGGGAGTGGGATGGCATTGTTTGAAACATTGCATAAATCGGCAGACCTCATAAGAAACTGCAAGCGCATGTTGTTATTGACTAGCGCGGGTATGAGTGCCGACTCCAATATTCCGACATTTAGAGATAAAGACGGCTACTGGAAAAACTTCCCGCCCTTTAAAGTGAAAAATCTGGAGGCACAAGATTTAGCCAGTCCCTGGGCATTTCGCAATGAACTTCCCCATGCATGGGCGTTTTATGAATGGCGCCGGAGAAACGCTAATGAGAACCAGCCGCATGAAGGTTATCGAATTATCAATGAATGGCTTGAAAAATGCGACGGGTTTATCCACACCACCAACACAGATGGCCTACACCTGATGTCGGGTTGCGACATAGATAGGATTCTGGAAGTTCACGGTTCCATGTGGCGTCTTCAATGCCTCGACACCTGCACACATAAGTATTGGGACGATGTATCCGTGCCGCTATGCAACCTCGACAAAGAAACCATGCGCGCCTCCAACTTCCCTAAATGTATTCACTGTCGTAGCATTGCGCGTCCACATATTTTGATGTTTGACGATGGCGAATACACAGGCCACCCTGAACAGGGGATCAATTTCAGAAACTTTATCCAGGAATCGGTGGACTTGGCAATTATGGTGGGAAGTTCAGGAGCCGTACCGACCAATGATTATATAGCCCTTCATCTTATGGAAAGAGGAACTGAGGTTATCAATATTAACCTCGATACCTCTAGCAATAAAATTGCCAACACCGACTTGTTTATTGAAATGAAAGGCAAAGACGCTTTTGTCGAGTTAAACCGAATAGCCTTTGGTATTAGCTAAAATTTCTAAAAAAAATGAGGCGCTATTTATATTCTCGCGGAATTAAAAAGTATAGTATCCTCAACGCAGACTTAATACATACAAACGAGATCGGCCTTTAGACCTGCAAACCTGCTTTCTGTACTAATTAAGGAGTTTACAATGAAAATCGTGCTTTTAACGTTGGTGATTTTATTTACCCAGGCGGTTCCTTCATTTGCTCAATGCAAACTAAAAAATATTTGTGCCATGATGCAAAAAATGGATCATTTTTCCATATTGAATGCCTGTCCGGGTTCTGCCCCCTTGTTGAAAGAATGTAGAAACGTAAGTGAAGAAGGTTTGCCAAAACTACCAACTCCTGAATTTATAGATAACGGGGATGGAACTATTACGGATAAAGTCAACAACCTCCGATGGTTCAAAAAAGGAAGTGAAAAAAGATGGACCTTGAAGGACGCAAATGCTTTTGCAAATAACGAAAGTTTTGCCGGAAGTTCTGAGTGGCGAGTCCCTACTTTGCCAGAACTACAAACACTTCTTTATCCTGAAAAAGTTGTCAATGCCAGCGGTAAAAAATCTTGGATTAACCCTATCTTCGAACTTAGCAGGGCTCACTACTTTTGGTCTACTACGACCTGCGATCAAGTTTCCTTCATTGAGGAAAATTATCAAGGCAAGCATCAGAAAAAAACCTGCCAAAAGGGAAAAGCTGCCGCTTGGCTAGTGCTTTTCAAAGTCGGCTCCACTCTATGGTTTCTCACAAAAGATGCAAAACATCGCGTATGGTTGGTTCAAAACATTCAATAAATTTTCCATCTCATGAAAAAGAAGCCATTTTACTTTTCAATCCTGCTTCAAATTTCCTAGAAAAAAGAATCCATACCCACTCAATTATCATCAATATTACTACGTTGAGAATAGATTTTCTGTAAACCAATAGTAAAAACCATTGATTCCTTGCCAAAACCTAAATTTTAAAAATCGTTTTATCGACCTGGGTCCCGACTTCTATCAGGAAAAGCAACCCGATCCTGTAACCGATCCTTATATGGTGGACTACTCCCCATCTGCAGGACAGTTAATCGACCTTCCTGAAGGCGGAGGAGAGAATTTTCTGGCAAATTTCAGCGGCAATCAGCCAATGAAAGCTGCCCAGCCATTGGCTATGGCCTACTCTGGTCACCAGTTCGGGTCTTATAATCCCAAACTGGGAGATGGCCGAGGTCTCTTGATTGGAGAAATTTTAAATAAAAAAAATATAAGTTGGGATGTTCATCTTAAAGGTGCCGGGCCAACCCGATTCGCTAGAGGGTTCGATGGACGAGCTACACTACAATCTTCTATTCGCGAGCATCTTGGAAGCGAAGCATTGAACGGTTTGTTAATTCCCACAACTCGATCTCTGGCAGTGATCGGTATTCGCGAGCTCATCTATAGACAGAAACCAGAATTGGCAGCAATTTTAGTGCGAGTCGCTGACTGCCACATTCGTTTTGGCAGCTTCGAGTTTTTTCACTATACAAAGCAACCAAAAAATGTCGAACGTCTGACAGATTTTGCCATCGAACATTATCATAGTGATATTTGTAATGAACCTGATCGATATCGAATTTTCTTCAAAAGAGTTTTAGCCCTTACCGCAAAATTAATTTCTAAATGGCAATCGGTTGGCTTTGTTCACGGAGTTATGAATACCGACAACATGACGATAACGGGTACGACCTTTGACTACGGCCCTTATGGTTTCATGGACGGTTTTAATACTCGGTATACACCCAACTCATCGGATACTCATGGGAGATACGCTTATCAGCAACAGGCCGAAATCGGCTTTTGGAACCTGAGCAAGTTGGCAGAAACATTGACACCCCTGGTGGGCGCAGACGAGCTGCAAGAAGAACTCAAACAATACCAACCTATATTCAATGGATTTTATCGGGAAGAAATGGGACGCAAACTTGGGTTATCTATCCTAGATTCGGAGTTTAGCGAATTGACGCAGGAAATGTTCCGGCTGTTACAAAGTCAGCAACTGGACTACTCAAATTTTTTTCGCGATCTTGCAAATTATCCAAGCGCAATGGATTGCGGTATTGAATTCCGTTCGTGGCTAGATCGCTATCTAAAGCTTTGTGATCGAGAAAGCATCAGCCATGATGAACGCAAAAAGAAAATGGATGCCGTTAACCCAAAATTTATCTTAAGAAACCATCTGGTGCAACGAGCCCTGGAAAAGGCGTTAAAAGAAGCTGACTTTTCAGAAGTGACCCGACTACGAATTCTTCTGGAAAACCCATTTGAAGATCGCCCCGAGCTTTTTAAAAAATACAATATCGACGCTGATTTTTATTCTCAGGATACGCCGCAAGAGTTTCTAGGTCGTCAAACCAGTTGCTCCGCATAATGAGCCGTAAAAGCTCGACATGATGAAAATAATCACTTCCCTCCCTTCATAGGGAGGGACTGAGGTAGGGTTGGCTTTTTCTTTTGTGATTTGGAGTTAAAAAAATGACTTTATTTTTTCAAACGAAATCAAACCCTCCCCAAACTTCTCCCTATGAAGGGAGGGGAAGAGACACATTATATTAAACGTCAATATTGCTTTGTTTAGAATACTACTCTTAGAAAAGGAAACCCAAAAATGATTTCACTTGATGGAGAAATAACAGAAGTAACGACTCCGCCCAACAAGGCAGACCAGTTTAGAGAGTTGACCATCTGGGTTCCTGAAACTGGAGAACATATCGAGTTGACCTGTTTCATTCATGAGCTTCAGAAAGCCGGGCTCGAGGAAGGCAGCCAAATATCCATCAAAATCGAAAAGAAATTTGACGTTGATTCCCTCACTCGCGACCTTCTCAAACCACAATAGGCTGGTAATTATTTATGCGTCTGATAGCATAAAGATATAAACCAATATTGTACGCATCTTCCTTACCATGACTAAAATCAAAGACTTGGGTGAATTCGGGTTGATTGATCGTTTATCCAGAAACTTCAAGCATCGCTTTAGCAACACGGTTCTATCACTTGGTGATGACTGCGCCGCTTATTCAGCAAGTCCATCAAAAAACCAGCTCGTCTCCACAGATGCACTTGTAGAAGATATCCACTTCAAACTTTCAACCATCTCGGCAGAGCAGTTAGGTAAAAAAGCCATTGCGGTCAACATAAGTGATATCGCAGCAATGGGGGGCACCCCTACACGAATTTTAATAACATTGGGGATATCCAAAAAAATCTCAGCTCCGTTTCTCGACCAGTTGTATAAAGGAATCCATAAAACTTGCGAGCTTTACAATATTGAACTTTTTGGCGGAGACACGGTTTCATCGCCCGATTGTTTTTTTATTAACGTCACGATAATTGGCGAAACGAAAAAAGGAAAGCTTTTCACTCGAAAAGGCGCAAAAAAAGGAGACCTGATTTTCACAACCGGGACATTGGGAGACTCTAGTCTGGGATTATACATACAATCTAAAAAAAAATGGAAGTGCTCTGCAAAATCAAAAAAGTATCTTCTTGAAAAACACCTCACACCCATTCCACGATTAAAAGAAAGTCAATTACTGGCACGATCCACCTGCAAAATAAATTCAATGATAGATATCAGTGATGGACTCGTGCAAGACCTGCATCATATCTGCAAACAATCTGGAACCGGGGCGTTAATTTTTGAAGAAAAACTACCACAATCGCATGCATTTTCAAAAGTTTGTTCAGATAACAACTTAAACCCTGCACCTTTTATTTTGAATGGAGGCGAAGATTATGAATTACTATTTACTTTGCCAGCCGATGGTGCTAAAAATTTATATAGGCAGTTTGAAAAGGCCGAAGCACTTGTGACACATATTGGGGAGATCACTCAACCGTCCGAAAAAGTTTCTCTTTTAAAGAAAAATGGCAAAAGAGAAATTCTCCGCCAATCATCCGGTTTTAATCATTTTTAATATCACCGGTTACTATAAATTGCCACTATCGAGATTCATGTAATTCGATATACAAGTGCCAGCCAAACTTGAGGTTTCTTAAAAACTTTGGACGACTCATTATTTCCACGGTCGCTATTACTCCTATTTTTGTTTTCTTGCTCAGCCTTTTTTTCAGCGTGCGAAGTCGCTTTTTTTTCACTCAACCCTCTCCAGCAAAAAGAGATGGCAGAAAAAAAAGGACGGTCCGGCCGCCTGGTTCATTCCCTCCTGCAAAAACCACGTGAACTGCTGATCACTATTTATATAGGTAACGAACTGGTCAACATTGGTATTTCTGTTGTCATCACTTCCATCACGATTTCCTTGTTTGGCAGTATCGGTGTAGGAATTGCCATTGGTGTTGGCACCCTGCTACTCCTTTTTCTTGGAGAAATTGTACCTAAAAGTATTTCCCTGAAATATGCACAGTCCTACGCTCTGTTTGCAGCGTTCCCTCTAAAAGGATTTGCTAATATCGTTCAACCAGCACAAAAACTATTTAACTCTTGGACAGAAAAAATAATGCGCTCCATTGGCATTTTGACTCATCCTGAAAAGGAATCCTCCATATCCGATGAAGAATTTCGCACCATGGTGCAGGTTGGCGAAGGCGAAGGGGTTATAGACTCTGATGAAAGATATTTGATTCAAAAGGCCATCGAATTTGGGGAAACAACCGTGGGCGAAGTTATGACGCCCCAAATTGATATGTTCACGGTAAACATCAATGATAGCCTTGACGAAATTCTTCCCAGAATTGTTGCGAATTTTCACTCTAGAGTTCCAGTGTATGGAAATGATGATGAGGAAATATTGGGCATTCTTTTTACAAAAGACCTGACACGCCTCAAACATTTACCACGAGAAAAGGTAAACTTAAAAGGCATACTTCACCCCGCTGTTGTTGTTCCCAAAACCAAAATGATCAAAGAGATGCTTGAAGAATTCAGGAAACTAAAGAGGCATATGGCAATTGTCCTGGATGAGTACGGAAGCGTATGTGGCCTAGTGACTCTGGAAGATATCATTGAAGAGCTGGTCGGTGAAATTGACAGTGAAATGCGAAGAGATGAACAGCCTCTATTGGAAATCAACGAAAATCAATTCAGAGTTTCAGGAGCCTACAACCTTGCTGAATTCAATGAATTTTTCAACAGTGAATTACCAGAAGAAAATTACGATACTGTAGGCGGCTTGGTTTTTGGACTGTTTGGTAGAATTCCCCGATCAGGAGAATCAACAACTGTAGATCACTTCAAATTCCGTGTGGAAAAAATGAAGGGCTCAAGAATCCTTAACATTCACTTAACTCTCCTCAAACGATCGGCCACAACACCGCCCTTGCCCGCTGACTCAGAATCAATTAAGAGCGTAACAACATAATGGATCCTGCAACCACAATCTTTTGGGTACTGCTAGCTGTAATATTTGAGGCCTTTTTTTCTGGCTCTGAAATTGGAATGGTTTCAGTCAATCGAATTAAAATGAAGCAACTGGCAGAAGAAGGAAATTCTGCCGCACAATCCGTTTTAACTCTTCTAGACGACCCCGAAAAACTTTTCACAACAACATCGCTGGGCACCAACCTCGCTATGATGACCAGCACGGCTATATTCACCGCATTCATGGTTTCTCAATTTGGTGCCTTTGGCGAATGGATGGCTATGGTGATTATTTTTCCTCTGGTATTTTTTGGCGGAGAAATCATACCTAAGGTAATTTTTCAGAATCGCGCTGACAGTCTCATGTTGATAATGATCTATCCCTTGAATCTTTTTTATAAGATCATGAGCCCTTTTATAAACTGGCTTTCCAAAACATCGCAAAGCCTAACGAGTCGCGTTCCAGAAGGCATAACAGAGAAGACATTTACTTTCAGTCGTGATCAGTTAAGAAAAGCATTGAGCCTGGACTCACAAACTGTAGATCTTGGCAACACCGAAAAGAAAATCATCCATAACATATTTAACTTCGGTGAGCTCACCGCAGAGCAATGTATGGTACCTCTTGTTCAAATGACAGCGATCAAGGACACCGCCACACTAAAAGAAGTACATGAGATGGCAAATGACTCCGGTTTTTCCCGGCTGCCGGTTTTCCATGAGCGGATGCATAATTTGATAGGCATTCTAAATGCTTTCGACCTACTGGATCAGGAGATGGATAGCTCTCCAATCACAGCCTTAGTCAGACCGACTCACTACATTCCACCGAATAAAAAGATTGACGATTTGCTGAAAGAATTACAACAAGGTGGTTTACATATGGCTTTTGTGGTGGATGAATATGGTGGTTGCATCGGCCTCGTCACCATCGAAGATCTTCTTGAAAGAATAGTCGGCGAAATTGAAGATGAATATGACAAGCCCGAAAAACTATACGAACCCTATGCAGAAGGGGGATTTCTGGTCGAGTCCAGCACGGAAATAAGCGTCCTAAACGAAACATTAGGTTGGGATTTGCCTGGAGGAGACTTCGAAACTATTGGCGGACTAGTGATTGACCGGCTGGAAAAAATTCCGCATCCTGGCGAACAGATTCTTGCTGGTTCTTATCGTCTGACCGTCAAAGATTCAAGCAAAAGAAAAATTCAATCGCTTATCGTCAGAAAACGAGAAGATACTGAGATTGAGAAGGAAGTCATCACTTAGCAAGGCAGGCCCAGTCTCTCGAGAAGGATCTGGCAAGTGTCGGGGGGGATAAACTATCTTGACTTAACAAGTCTTCACTCATTGAGTCTAGTGTCACACTGATCGGCATGGCACGCTAGATCCCTCTAGTGTTTTCCAACTCCTGATACGCCGCCTGGATTTCCAAAAATTTCAAATGCGCTTCTTCAACAGCTTTTTCGCCTTCATGAGCTACTCGATCGGGGTGGCACAAGCTAATAAGACTGCGATAAGCTTTCTTTACTTCTTCATTTGAAGCATCTGAGGGAATTTTTAAAACATGATACGGAGTTTTGAATATTTCCAGGGAATATTTTACTCTGATTTTATTATGCTGGTCATAAGACAAACCTAATATTAGAACGACCTGCTTAAGTAAACTTTCCACACCCTCGCCCAAGCTATTTTCTACCAAACAAATCTGGTAGCAAAGAGCGACTAGTAAGAGGTTATAATTATTCTGACAGGATTTTTTATACCCTTTAATAAAGGGATCTATATCTGGTTTTTTATTTTGCACTTCACGGATTAGGGGATCAATGGCCTTAAAATCAGCAACCCCAAACCCTAAATTTTTAATAAAAAACTTGTGGATGATTTTAATCTGGCTTTGCGTTAAAGGGCCATTCACTATTCCTACTCGGGTCAGGATTATCACCAGAGAGGTTATAAAGTCTGCCTTATTATGAATACCAGGCAAACATTTTTGCAGTTTTTTTTGAAATTTTTGCCCAAGAAAATATTCAGCAGCACCACCCACAACAGCACCAAAGGGACCGCCACGCAAAAAGCCTAAACCCGCACCCATCCACCAAGACATATTATGAATTTATTTTAGTAATACTGATTTATAAAATTATATGATCAACAACTTTCGCAGACCTTTTCTACGCTCGAATTTATTATACTAATAAATCGTTATTTTAAATTATCAATGGAGAAAATAAATGATCAAACATATCGTAATGTTCAAATTAGCCGAAAAAACTACTAAAAACATGGAACGTGCTATCGATTCCCTAAGGAGTCTAGAGGGAAAAATTGAAACTTTACAGACAATCGAAATAGGAACCGATTTTCTCGAATCGGAGAGAAGCTATGACATTGTACTCACTGCACACTTTAAAGACCGAGACGGATTAAAGATATATGCCAACCACGAGAACCATTTACCAGTAGTTAAAATAATGCGGTCTTTATGTTCATCCTCGGTGGTAGTCGATTATGATATAAATTGACGCCGTTATCATTCCCAAATGGACGAGTTTCGTTCAAAAACCCTATTGACACAAAAAAATGAGTCGATTCTGGCAAATAAAGGCTTGTACTTTATTTTTCCAAATGATAGAGTTCTAAAAATTTTCACCTAACCGGAAGTCCAGGTTTATTTCCCTCTGGATTCGCCTTTGAGTACCAAAAATAGGAGGTTCGATAATGGCGACGAAGAAAGAAGTAAAAAAAACCGAAAAAAAGAAAATTCCCGTTAAGAAAAAAACCGCAAAAAAAGAGGTAAAGAAGACATTGCCAGCAAAAAATAAAATATCCAAAAAAGCGGTGAAAAAGATAACTACGTCTAAAAAAGACAAAAA
Source organism: Nitrospinota bacterium (assembly GCA_013349585.1). Classification (GTDB taxonomy): domain Bacteria; phylum Nitrospinota; class Nitrospinia; order Nitrospinales; family VA-1; genus UBA8687. Next base: position 33,732 of record DUZG01000008.1, read on the forward strand.
AGCCAGTACACCGCCGGCTAAAAAGCCAGAGACAAAAAAAGCTACCACCAAAAAGAAAACAACAAAAAAGACTTCGACTCCTACGAAAACCAAAGCAGCACCCAGAAAAATAACTACCCCGGTAAAAAAAGCCGAAACCGATACCGCTACAACTGTAAAAAAACCAAAAGCGAAAATACGGGCACTTCCCAAGCTAGGAACTGAGACCCTGAAAATAAAGGAAAGGTTACTCGCAAAACGAAGTGACCTGTTAAAATCAATTCAATCTTCGAAATCCTTGGAAAGGGATGCTGGGGATCTGGCTTTTAGCAATGAAATTGATCTTGCTTCAAGTCTAGAAGGAAGAGAAATGCTCTTTCAACTGACCAGCCGTGACCGCAATGAACTACGATTGATTGAAGATGCTTTGTTTAGAATAAACGAGGGTACTTTTGGGGCATGCGAATCCTGCGAGGAACAAATAAGTCTAAAAAGGCTACAGATCATGCCTCTCACTCCCTTATGCATCTCATGCCAGGAAGCTGCTGAAAACTTGTAGCCTTATTTTCCGTGGCATTTTTTGTATTTTTTTCCACTTCCACAAGGGCAAGGGTCGTTTCTCCCAACCTTTTCATCTACGCGGCGAACTGTCTCGGGCTTGTCGGAACCTTCAACATCCCCTCTATGCTCAACCATCTTTTTTGGCTGCGCAATAATATCTTCATCGTCGAATTCACTTTCCCTTCGCACTTGAACCTTGAAAAGATATTCCGTGGTTTCTTCTTTTATCTTTGCCATCAAATTACTGAAAAGAGCAAAGCCTTCTTTTTTATACTCGGTCAGTGGGTTTTTCTGAGCGTATCCTCGCAGGCCGATACCTTCTTTCAAATGATCCATGCCTAGTAAGTGATCCTTCCAAAGAGTATCCAAAACCTGAAGCATAATTATTTTTTCCTGATGCCTCATCGCGGATGGATCAATCTCTAATTCTTTGACAATTACATCTTCCTTTAATTGATAGACTTCACATACTGCATCAATAACCGATTCATATAGTTTTTCACGGTTACAATCTTCTAAACCCAGTTTATGTTTGCCTTCAATTTCCAATTCATGGTCATTAATTTTTTTTATATGAGCACCAAACTGCCGTCCAAGAAAATCATTCAAATATTCGATATCCCATTCTTCCGGATAAATTTTTTCATGAGCAACTTCGGAAATAATGTCATCAACCAGTTCATCTGCCATATCAAGAAGAATTTCTTTAGGGCTTTCCGCCGAGATGATGCTTCTTCTAAGAGCATAAAGAACTTCCCTTTGACGGTTCATTACATCGTCATACTCTAGAACATGCTTTCGAATATCAAAATTATGGGCTTCTACTTTTTTCTGGGCATTGGCAACCGCCTTGGAAACCATGCTGTGCTCAATGGGTTGACCTCCTTCCATACCTAACCGTGCCATAAGAGGAGAAATTTTATCCGAACCAAAAATGCGAAGCAGATCATCTTCTAGGCAAAGAAAAAACCGGGAAGAACCATTATCTCCCTGCCTCCCCGATCGCCCTCGCAACTGATTATCAATGCGCCGACTTTCATGGCGCTCGGTTCCAAGAATATGAAGTCCACCTAATTCAGGAACTCCTTCACCAAGAACAATATCGGTTCCTCGGCCTGCCATATTGGTCGCAATGGTGACAGCGTTAGGTTGCCCGGCCAGAGAAATGATCTCTGCCTCCGATTCATGGTGCTTTGCATTGAGCACACTGTGCTTGATTCCATATTTCTTTAATGTTTTGCTCAAAAGTTCTGACTTCTCAATTGAAATTGTACCCACCAGAACGGGTCGGCCCATTTCGCTTAACTCTCTTACTTCCTCAATCACTGCATCGAATTTTTCATTTTCCGTTCTATAAATCACATCGGGAAAGTCTTCGCGAATCATCGGACGGTTGGTCGGCACCACAATCACTTCGAGTTTATAAATGGACATAAACTCTTCTGCTTCTGTATCAGCGGTACCGGTCATTCCACCCAATTTTCCATACATACGAAAATAATTCTGGAATGTGATGCTCGCAAGGGTCTGATTCTCATTTTCTATATTGACACCTTCCTTCGCTTCCAAAGCTTGATGCAAACCATCACTGTATCTCCTGCCGTTCATCATTCGCCCAGTAAACTCATCAATGATGATTACTTCTCCATCACGAACAACATAATCCACTTCGTTTTTAAAAATTCCATGTGCTTTAACAGCTTGATTCAGGCAATGAAGGGTTTCAATATTCGAAGGATCATAGAGATTATCAATATTCAGGTCTTTCTCCATCTTGGAGATCCCATCTTCAGTAAGGGATGCACTTCGGGCCTTTTCATCTATCGTGTAATGTTTTTCTTTTTTCAAGCTGGGAACCAACTTATTAACCGTATAATATTTGTCAGTTGACTCCTCTGCAGGGCCGGAAATAATCAACGGAGTCCGAGCTTCATCGATCAAAATATTATCAACTTCATCAATGATTCCAAAGTTCAAATCTCGTTGAACCATTTGCTCTTTGGAAAACTTCATATTATCGCGCAAGTAATCGAAACCAAACTCATTATTGGTTCCATAGAGCACGTCACAGTTGTAAGCGGCCTTTCTCTCTTCTTCAGGAATATCATGAAAAACCATACCGACGGAAAGCCCCAGAAATTTGTATACGGTTCCCATCCATTCACTATCCCGGGTCGCCAAATAATCATTTACGGTAATGACATGAACACCCTTCCCTCCCAGGGCGTTTAGGTACACCGGTAAAGTAGCCATCAATGTTTTGCCTTCACCGGTTTTCATCTCTGCGATTTTTCCCTCGTGCAAAACAATCCCACCAATCATCTGGGCATCGAAATGTCGCATCTCAAGAGTTCGCCAACTTGCTTCACGAACTACAGCAAAAGCTTCAGGAAGAATTTCATCCAACGTCTCGCCTTTAGAAATTCTATCTTTAAACTCAGTTGTCTTTTCTTTTAACTCGGCATCGGTGAGTGGTTTGATTTTACCTTCCCAGCCATTGATTGATTCCACTATGACCTGGATACGTTTTATTTCCCGATCATTTCGGGTACCAATCATTTTTTTTATGAGTCCAAATACCATTGCAATTTAAACCGGAAAAATTTTATAAAATGGGAAGAATACAAATTCTACTAGATTAGAAGTAGCAAGTGCCGTTTGGGTTATGAAGAAAAAATGTTCGAGTGGGGAGGAAATGTACCAGGAACCAACTCAATGTATTAGTGGTCTATCAATCGTCCAGGATATAGTTTTTGGGGGTTACAGGAATGCCATGCAACAAAACTTCATAATGCAAATGAGGCCCCGTGCTCCTTCCCGTACTACCAACCAGAGAGATCACCTGCCCTCGTTTGACACGGTCACCCACTTTAACCAGGTGTTTTGAGTTGTGTCCATAACGAGTCACCACACCGTATCCATGATTAATTTCAACCATGTTACCGTAGCCATATTCTCTACCTTCGACAACGACTTCGCCGTCAGCGGTGGCTCTAACCTGCGATCCAGAACGTGCCGCAATATCCCACCCATCATGTTTTTCACGCAACCCCGTAAAGGGTGATTTACGAAAACCAAATGCGGATGTTACCCAGCCACGAGTCGGCCAGATCGAAGGCGTTGAGGAAAGAAGTGATTTCTGATTTTTAAAAAAGTTATCAAGTTCCTGAAAACTGATGCTTTGAATTTTTGCCTGCTTGTCTAAATGGTCTAAGCCGTTAGACAAACGCTCAACCATACTTGCAGCACCGCGTCCCATAGAGGTGTTGAAGCTGCTGGTGGTCATACCATAAGGGCCACCAACACCCCAGTTTTTTTCTACCGATTTCGGAGAGTTTTCAAGTGCCGTGATAACTCGCAACTTTTTCTCAAAACGTTCCAGTCGAGCCATTTCAGTTTCAAAATTCTTGACCTGATGAGAAAATTTTTCTACCTGAATTTTTCTTATTTTTGATTCCTTGCGGAGCTTGGCTAATTCCGTTTCATTGCCCTGCAAGTGTAAATATTGCTGAACGAAATAAATGGAGGAACCCAAAAAAGCAACAAAAAGGACTCCGGTAACAATAAACCCAAGTTTTGCAAGCTTCTTGGGGAGGCAGATTTTTTTGGGGGAACCCAATGCCCCAGGGAATACAACTATAGTAAAATCGTCTTTTAGCACCCTCACTCCTTAACTGGAAATTGAAAACCCTATAAATCTTGCAATCCTAACGTTTAAACCCCTTATTTGTCAACAGTTAAATCCCAAAAGGCTACCCGCTAACAAGTCAGTAAATCCTTTTTCAAGAAAACCAGAAACTCCCTCCAACTTGGATTTTTCAATCGATTCAAATTTAGAAAATCCTATAGTCCAATTTGAAAAACATCTTTCGGGAGTCTCTCCACTGTAAATCAGCTTAAGGCACTTATGCCGATCATCCTTTTTTATATCTTCATACAAATCAAAAATAGCTTTTTCACTTCCTTCTAAAACCTGCATAAACTGCCTAGTCCTAGCCCAATAAACAAGAATGCCTGTGATACTATTCTCGTCATTCCGTTTTCTGGATTTCTCCAGGATATTCAATATATCGGTGTCCGACATATCTCTGGTTGCGAAACTGCAATAGAATAATTCGTACATCCATCAATGATAGATATATCTAATTAAGATGTCCAGTTTCTAACTACATGTTCTTATCAAAGAGTATAACCTTCAGAATATCAGAATTCGGGGTGGCAAATTAACTAGCTGTGACCTATCTTAGAATTAGAGAGGTTGAAAATCTCATTATAGACTGAAGGGAGGCGCATCAAATGCTATTTCCAGTCACAATTTATAATGCTAGTGGAAAGGTAAAAGAGATTATCTCAAAAGAGAGGTTGCATCGGCGTCACTGGAAAATTTTCCAGAGTACTGAGGGAAATTATACCGGGGCAGGAAAACAGACAATCTCTAAAAAGCTGAAAAGAAAGCTGGACCTGCAATTTCCTGAAGCCTTAATGAATAGCCGTAACTAAAGTCGGCTATCGGTAGTCTCCGGTCAGGTTAAATCCAGCCCAATAGGAAGGGTGTGGGTAAAACCGTTTAACAAGAATTTGCGCCTTGCGCAAACTCTCGGCTTTATCTTCCTTACCGTAGTTGCGGTAAAAATGTTTTATCAACACCGCTGTGGAGATATCACTTACTCTCCACAGTGAAGATAAGATTGAGTGCGTCCCGGCATAGATAAATGCACGGTTGAGTCCTACCAATTCATCGCCTCCAACGAGGTCTCCCAAACCGGTCTGGCAAGCACTGAGTGTCACGATATCTGCTTTGATATCGAGCCCAAAAACTTCATTGACCTCAAAGTTACCATCATCACTTTTGTCCCTCGTCAATTTTAAGGAAGAGAACAAAGGGTTGATGGGGTCGAACTCACCATGTGAAGCAACATGAATGATTTGATAATTGCCTATATTTTCCTTCAGCCAGCTCTCCGTAGCATTTTCTCGGGTCAGAACATCAATTTTCGGAAAATCCCATTTTATGGAGTTGGCTTCCATTTCTGCCAACGGCAAGTCGTAATTCAAGTCGCCAAGATCAGGGTTGCCCAACGCCAAAACTTTAATGTCGCGACTGCGTGCTGATTTTTCCTTGAAAGTAAACTGCATCACCGACGCACTAGGGGAATAAAATAGTGGATGCCGCTCAAACAAATAACTCTCTTCATTTTTTAGGGAAGAAAACGAAATATAGTGAAGGTGTCCGTGCGGTACGATACCCAGCATCCGCTTACCTTTTATAAACAGCTGCAATGGCTCCACCAATAAGGCGTGTAATCGCTTCGTTTGATCTTCTACAGGGGCAATTTTCTGAATCCGCCCACGGTAGTCGGCGACAAGTGCGTTTAAATCCTTTTCTGTTATAGGAACGCGAACTGAATTGATGTTCCCCTTTGCCACCACCCAGGCAACAAGTTCTTTTTTAGTCACCAGATACTCCACCAATGCTACGTTATCTTCCAGCAAGCCATACAATTTCTTTAAAGTGATAGCATCCACTGTGATAAAGTTTGAGATTTCCGGATTCTGCTCTTTAGCATCGATCAACATATTCTGATAGAGACTTCTTGCCGCCACCAGTTTTCCTCTGAGATCTTTTGCTTCTTCTTCCTTCTCAGCTGAACGTGCAGCAGCGAAAGCTTCTTCTGTTTCTCGGATATGTGATTTTTGTCGGGTTAATGCATCGTACAATTTTTGACTGATATCATTTTTTAAACTGATTTTCTGATTGCCAAGAAGGTCAATGAAACTTCGCGATTTTGCCCGCTCTGCATATTGAAAAGAGTCTTCGACATTACCCATATCCAAAAGTAATAAGATCAATTCCTTGTAAACATCCTGTTTGTCAGTGAGAAATCCATTTTGGAACTCCTCGACTTTAATAGCGGCACGCATGGCATCGACAATTTTTACGGCATCCTTATAAACCTTCACCGCTGCATCATTTTTCTTTAATTGGATAAGGGCGAATCCCTGCCCCCGCAATGCCCGCCAACTTACCTCCTTCACATTGATCGCAGATGACAATGCATACGCCTTTTCAAACAACGGCACAGCCTCCTGCCATTGTTTTCGCTCTAATGCCAGATGTCCTAATTCCAGCATGATTTTTACAACATTCGTACGATCGCCGATTTCACCGCTGAAACCCATCGCCTGATTAAAATGTCCTGCGGCATCATCGAGCTTGCCCATACGCATCAAACTCATCCCCATATTACGATGGGTGTAGCCCTGCCCCCATTTTGATTTGAGTTGAATGTCGCGCTTAAGCGCTTCATTGAAAGATTCGAGAGATTTTTCAAAGCGTTTTTCTTTTCGATGTACCAATCCGATATTATTGTGGGCCGAGGCAATATCTATAGGCGAACGCATTTCGGTTGCTCGATCGAGACTGTGGTGGAGATTTTTCAAAGCTCGTTCAGGATCATTCAATGTCCAATGGATCAACCCTAACGTGTTATAGATGAAAGCTTGCCGTAGTTTATCATTGAGGGACTTGGCTATTTCCAGCGACTGCCGTTGCGTTCGAAAAGCCTGCTGATAATCACCTTGAAACCAGTGCGAGTTGGCCTGATACAATAATGATTTCGACAACCCTGGCCTGAAATTATTTTCTTCCGCAAGAACCTGTGCTTGTGAAAAATAATTTAAGGATCGGTCAAAAGCTCCTTCCTTCTCGGCAACCAGTCCTAGATCCAGTAGCAACTCAACCTGAAGCTCCGGTTGCTCCAATTCAACGAACAAATCATAAGCCTTGGAAAAAAAATCTTTGGCTTCTTTAAATAGATTAAGACGGAGACTGTAGATTTTCCCTATCCTTCGAAATTCTCGGGCACGATTTAAATCTTCACCTATCTCTTCATTTATTTTTTGCGAAGCCGAGAACGCTTTGAGCGCACTAGTATATTCCGTAGCGTTTTCTTCAACGATGCCCAGTTGGCTGTAACTTTGCGCCAGCCGATCGAGGATTTCATATTCCTCAAAAATAGAAAGAGCAGTTTTTAAATGTTCCACCGCTTCGGGGAATTTTTCTGCCAGCGAATAAAGCAGACCCAGAAAATAATGCGCCTCTGCTAACTCTTCTGGGTCCTCCTCTTTCTCAGCAATGGGCAAAACTTTATTCTGGTAATGAATGGACTTTTCGTAGTCGCCTATTTTCCAGGCAGCAGTAGCAAGAGCCTTAACAATCGTTTTAGCTTGGAAGTTTTCACCTAGGTTCACTTTTTCTGGGACAAAAGGGGCCAGCACCAAAGCTTTTTCAAGATAGTTAATAGTGGAAAGGAGCTCACCTACCTTAGACGCAGAGGCTCCTTTTAACACGTTACCTTTAATATGTTTGATGGCGAACGCCTGTTTCTCCATATCACTCATACCGGGGAAGCCATAATATCGGTAGCGAGCCCAGTCCAGATTTTCAGGATATTTTTTCGACAATGCTATCTGTGCTTGTCGCAACGATTCTGCCGGATTGGCTTCGCCAAGAGTCGCAGTAAAATAGACATTAAACTCTTCTTGAAATTCTGGTCTTCCACTATGTAGGACTGCACCGGGATATCCCTTAAACGTCAAGCCCTGTAGCAATACTGCTGTGGGCGATAACTCCAGTCGAGGATCGAACACATGCTCCACGTCCGTCAATGTCATCAACAGCGACTCAACAGGGTCGGAATACAGCGATTCAATAGAAATGCGCTGAAACTTTGCTGGCATCTTATTTAGAGTGATAAACGACGACTGCGGTTCATGACGAAACACTCGAACAGGACTCTCAATGTGCACCAACCCAAAATGATTCCATTCGCTAAAAAATGATTTTCGATTCGCATCTTCCCCCTTCAAACTAGCAACAGATGCAAAAAAATTTTCCACATTATCGGGCAAATTAGATTCAACCGCTAAAAGGCGGGAACTGTAAAGACTTCGCAAGTTAACCGAGCGGGCATAATGCGACAACGAAGAAATAAACGTCAGCCGTGAGCTTTCAACCAATGGTTTACCATTAAAATTGAGAGCGGCCCAGGGCAAAAACTCCAACCTTCCCTCCGCCAAAAGAATAATAGATTTCGCGCCACCAATCGCATCCCCCAATGGAGTAATGAGTTTATTTGATAATATTTCAATATCGGTTTTATTTAAACGGGTCTCAACTATCCGTTGAACCAACTCGAAGAATGTTTTATCCCCTGCAATACGACCTGTTAAAACTTTTTCTCGGCTTATCTGCCAAACAAGAATGTCGTTTCCCAGCCTTTGTAATTTTAAAAAGATTTCGTCTTTTCGCAAAAGCGATTGCACAACTTCTACTGTCGGAACATTTGGCGACACCCAATCGACCAGCGCAGGGTCGTCTTCATCTACCAACTCCATAAACTCTTGATATTCATCCAATAAAGCTTCTGCTTCTTCTCTCGCCAAAGACGATAATTGCTTTGCATACGTTTTTATTTCATTAAAATATTCCTGTCTCTCTTCGCTAGCAAACTGATAACTTGGCGCCAATGCCTGAATGATTCTCTTCTTGCCCTTTTCAGAAAACAATAATGCTTCACTGTATTTTTTTTGCTCGAACAATTTCGAGGTGATGTCCTCATAAAGCTGCTCAATCATCGCTAATGTTGAACGATCCGATGAAACAGCGCGATAAGGTAGACGCGCCAATTCTTTTTCCGCATCCAGAAGACGAGACAGGCGTTTCGCGTTTTCCAATCTAAGCGCATCCAAATAAACAAATTGCCATCGGACGCTGAGAGGCGGCATCCATTTAGTGCTAGTGTCTTTCATTCCGGCTAGGTGCCGGGTCAATTCCAGATTATGTTTTATTTTAGGAAGATATTTTTCGGCATCACCTACGGCTAGTTCTATAGCAGCTTCAAAGTGCTGAATTGATTTTCCAATACGGGTCATATTGTTTCGCAAGGCTGCCAGGCTGGCTTTTACCTGTTCGACATCGTTTAACCCTGAAGGTTCTCTAGAATTAAATGCCTGTATATGGAATAGAACGCCTAAATAATTATGTAATATTAATGACGAGGTCGCTTCGCTGGAAACGATTGCTTCCCTTATAAATGCAATAACCTCCTCAGCCTCGGTCGCAATATTGGCCCTGGCACTCATAGTGAATACGGCACGTGCCATATTCGCTGCATTGACGGCCATACCATTTCGGTTGTCTAGCTTTCTTGAAAGCGAAAAGGAATCCTTAAAATATTCCAGACTTCTTCGAGTTTCTCCAGATTGAAAATAGAATTTACCCAACTGATTGAGTAAAAGTGCTTTTTCAAGAAGAACCGGGATGTTTTTCTCTACATCCAATCTCTCGGGTATCAGTTTCAGTTTTTTCTGAAAATATTCGATAGCCTTCTGGTTATCACCAAAGTCGCCATAAATCTTTCCAATGTAATGAAAAATTAGTTTTTGTTCACCACTTTTGTCGAATCCATAAGCTGCGGCCGAAACATCGTCACCGATTCCAGCTTCTATGTTGACTTCGATCAATGCGGATGATTTCTTTTTCCTATCTGCCACACCATATTTCTCAAGCTTATCAATGGCCTCGAAATAATAATTGAGAGCCCGGCTCATTTTTTCTGAGTCAGGTTGTAGACGATTTTGCGAATAAATATTATTGGCGATGTTTCTAAGAGCCCGCGAAAGTGATGACTGGTTTCCCGTTTGGCGGTTCAACTCTAGACTTGCAGAAAAATGTTTGACCGCAAGTTCATAGTCTTCTTTTTCCTGATAAGCCAAAGCGATACGATCGTGTAGCTAAGCCACCCGCGCGGGTTCACTTTTCTTCCCAACTAATTCCATCGCATACTTAAATTGTTTGACCGCATTGACCAGATCACCTGTTTTAAAAGATGCCTCGCCATAATGTTGTCTGTATAAAGCTTCCCGTTCTGGATTCAAAAATGCTAACCCGACTTCGTCACGCTTTTGGTAATAATATCGAGCCGAAAGAGGATTGCTAAGCGAATAGTGTCCGTTCCCCAGATTGAGAAGCAGGTCGGCTTCGTTTCGAGAGTTTTCATTTTCATCATTGAGAGCCAACGCAATCTGGTATTCATGCAGAGCCTTTTCAAGAAAACCAGACTGCTGCCGCTCTTTCTGCTCATAAATCCAACCCAAGGTCTGATGGAAAAAAACTTGTTGTGAATTTTGTGTAAGCGCCTTACCTATTTCTGTTTCTGCTGCATCTAATGCCGGTGGAGTGAGGTATGTATATGCCAGCCCCAGTGCATAAAGGTCTGTAGCGGAGTCTGGACTCGTCTCGACTCTTTTCTTATATATTTTTATAGCATCAGTACTTTTCTTAAGAGCCGACGCCGCTTGCAGATAACCTCGATGTGCTTCTACGGTATACGGGCTGAATTCGATGAGTTTTAAAAATGTTTTGAAAGCCAATTTGACCTCGCCAACACGAAGCTCCCAGTTACCCTTGTCCAAAGCTTTTTTAACTTGCCCCTCACGGGCTTCATTTAAATAAATCTCTATAGCTTTTGGCTCAACTGAAATTTTTTGGTAGATACTCAGGCTCTCATCAAAGTTTTCCTCTTCGGCATATATCCTGGCCAATGCTAGGCGGGCTTTAAAAGATTCGCCCTGTTTATAAGTCTTAACTGTTGTTTTATAGGCTTCTTTCGCGAGCAGATTTTCAGTGGCGTCATAATATAGAGCCCCAACACGATTTTGAATTGCCGCCGCCAACTGTGGAATATCTTTATAGGTTTGAATGAGTGCCTGTAAACGCGACACCTTCTTCTCCAAAGTGAGTTGTTTTTCGTGCAGGTGAAGAATTGCTTCTATGGCTTTTTGTTTCCACTTGGGGACATCCGAAAAACCTTTGACCACTTGCACAAAAGATTGCACCAGCTTTTCCCGGTTGCCAACTAATTCATATACCTGGCTTTGTAAAAATGCTGCTTCTGCCGCTAAACTCCTTTGTTGGGGGTAGTTACCGACTACTTTTTGAAAATATTTCAACGCTTGATCCGGAGCGTTATTGACAAAAGAAAGTTTTCCTTTTTCTAGAAAACTCCGCGCTTCGACTCGAGCAAACCCTGAATATTTTTTGATAATCGTATCCAGGATATTTATTTTAAAAGGTACATTTTCAGTATCCAGCAAAAGAGTTTCAATTTCTGACAATCCAGCGATCTCTTTGTTGTCGGAGTGAATATCTAATATCTGATTAAATATTTTCCGGGCGGAATCTGGGTGTTGTAACTCAAGGTTTAAAATAGCTAGGCGATAGCGCGTTTCGGCAAGGCCAGCTGCATTGGGAAACTGGCGAATATGATTTGCCAAGGCCATGGCGCATAAATAGGTAACTTCGGAGCATGCATCTTCAATATTTTTTAAGGATGCCGAAGGGGTTTTTGCAAAAGGAACTCGTCCCGATTGCGGGAGTTGCCAAATATTGACGAATCCTTTTTTATGTGATGCAAATAGAATTGTGTCGTTGGTGCTTGGTTGCGGAAAAAAATCGTAGGAAGAACTGTCTGTCAATTGATGAAAGTTTTCCGCACGACCTGCTTTGAAATCCAGCTTCCAGATATTAGGGTTGTCGTCAATGCTCAGCTGCCCATCCAGATTGGTATCATCAGAATAACGCGCAAAGAAAAGCAAATCATTTGACCATGCAGGCGACACATCTATTTCTGGCCCGTGACTCACATCAATTAAAGTATTTGAGTTGAGGTTTAAAACCTTTAAATCACTGTGCGTATCTCCTGTAACAAAAGCCAGATGCCGACCATCCGCAGAATTTGAAAGATTAATTCCTCCATCTTTCAGAACCAGCAACTGCTCTCCACTTTTCAGGTTGTTTTTGAAAATTGATATCTGGGTTGCTCGCGAAGCATAAAATATATAATTCTGATCAGCTGACCAAGCGGGGTCCATATACTCCCCTTTTCCCTGAACAACAGCGACAGGGTCATCACCGATGTGTTGCAGATCAAGAACATAGATATCACCGCGTGGGTCGCCACGATGAGAAACGAACGCTACTTTTTTCCCATCAGGGCTGATAGCCGGGCTTTTGTCTTCAGTACTGTGAAAAGTCAATCGACGATCAGGAGGTTGAATACCGACACCTATATATTTCATCCAAAGATCAAGGTTCCCGGAGGTATCGGAGACATAAACCATGAAGCTCCCATCTGAGGAAATAGACGGAGCGAAATCTTCACCCGGATTCGAGGTAATCTGAACAGGTTCCGCTGCCAAAGCAGGGACCAATAAAGTTACGGAAAGAAAAAATACCGATAGCCTAAGCCCAGTTCTTATTTTTGATGAGATTGTCATGAAAAAATAAAATATAAAATATACTTTTAATAGTATAGCGTAATCGCAATAGGAAATGCGGGGCGAGATAAGGTGGGTTTATCAAAAGTCTAACTACCCATATTTCTCACATATCAGACATGTTCGCCCATTTAAAATTCTGCGTGGGAAGCACCGGATAAACTGTAAAAAGCGGCGTATTATAAGGAACCATTGCAGATTCGCTACCCGGGCTCAAAGTCAGATGGATGTTTACAAAATTGAAACTCAAACCCTCCTGCCAGGGTTGTGATGTATTTTCAGCATAGGCAGGTACTTTATCCGAAGCGTGACTGCGGACCATCATGCCCGACCCGCCTTCCAAACCATACTCATACAGGTCAGGGGCACCCTGTATCAGAACCGAAACCTGGGAAGCATCGAACCAGATTTTAAAATTAGAAACCAACTGAATATAGGGCCCCAGAGTTCCGGTACGCTCCAGCACCGCACGCGGGTAGGCGTATTCAGCGGGTATTTCAGGAGTCCCCGGATAGTTCGCAGCACGGAACTCCTTTTCCTTGACCCTGGAAACTGACAAGAAAATAAGATTGGGGTCGTCCATCGGAATGTCCAGTATCTCTCCATCCTCATAGCTGCAAATTTTTCCCATTTCGAACCCGAGAGGAAAGGAATAACCCATTTTTGCATAGTAGGCTCGCATGCCTCCATCAAGCGGGTCATCTGGTGTTTTGCTGATTTTTAAATCGAATGGCATCATCAGATGAAAAGCGTTGGTGCGGGAGTTCATAAAAGGAGCACAGGCTCCGGGGAACTCTTTTTGCACAGCTTTATTATCTGGATCAAACTTACGCTTGGTACCGCCAAAGTGCTGGGCGGTTTTCGACTCTTTGTTCAAGCCAAATTTATTTTGGTAGTAAGTGGTGGCCCGTCTTTGTGCAATGTCGAGGAAGTATTCCGGCGCATCACTTTGCACAATCAATTTTTGCCGTTCCTGCGCTTCCCCTTTGGCGGGACGCATGGCTTCATTATAGATACCCAGTTCCGCTTCAGTTTTCTTGATGTCTTGATCGAGTTGCCGCACGAGTTGCGGATTATCAAATGAAGTTTTATTGAGCAGACCTTGCGCCCGTTTCAACATTTCAACCTTCATATTGAAACGTTTAGGCTCCATTGCCAATGCATCAACCGTAGCCATGATGAGGCTGAATTGCTCTTCCGGCAAAAGACCTGCGCTTTCGAATGCATCCTCTTTAATAAAACTGAGTGCCATAGGGCCAAACGCCTCTTCCCGGCGTATCCCCAGCGTCAACAGATAGTTTAGATGCGCACGAGCCTCATTGGTATCCAAAAAAAACCTCCACAGTTTTGGTGATTTAAAAACCCCTATTCTGACCGGAAATCATTAGCTTAACAAGGAAAAATCTTACACAATACAAGCGAAAACCCAACACCCGACCAAGCGAACAGTGAGAGCTTGCAAAAAGGCTGAAAATGCTATAAAACACCCATAAATTAGGCTGGAAATTATTGGGTCAAAAATAGATTTTACAGAGAATGTATAACCCTCGTTGCAAGCAGATACGAGATTTTAATTTAAATGGCGTGGCAAGCCACAGAGAAAATCCAAGGCTTAAGTATGGAATTTGAGATCAATTATGATGACATGAACTGGGCAGCAATTGGGCCCGAGTTTATTGTACTGGGCACGGCTTTTTTCCTTCTTTTGGCAGGTCTCAAAAAGGAGTTGAACCACAATCCTTTCTTGTCAATGGTCACTCTCTGTGGAGTAGGCGCAGCTTTCATTCTTACCCTTTTTCTATGGGGTGATGCACCGACAGCGACGAACGGTAACAACCCAGATATATTCAGTAGCGCACTTATCCACGACCGATTTTCCCTAGCATTCAATTTAATTATTTTATCCATGGCGCTGTTCCCGGTTTTCGGATCGGTTCGTTATCCACAAAGTGACCATGAAAATAAAGCGGAATATTTCACCCTGCTGCTAATGTCAATTGCAGGCATGATGTTCCTGGCCAAATCTGGCAATTTAATTACCATATTTTTGTCTTTGGAGTTGTTCTCCATCTCTCTATATATCCTTTGTGGGTTTTCCGCCAAACATGGAACAGGAAAAGAAGGACCCGGCACCACACCGGAACTAAGTTGGGCAACCAAGGCATCGCAAGAATCGGCAGTCAAATATCTATTGACGGGAGCCTTCGCATCTGCGGTTCTAGTTTATGGCATGGCTCTAATATATGCAGGTAGCGGAACCACCGAGATACGACTCATCGGTCAACTGGTCCAGGAAAATCCCTACACAAAAAATACGCTGGTTTATATGGGAATGGGACTGATGTTCTGCGGTCTCGCTTTCAAGGTTTCACTTGTGCCTTTTCATTCATGGACACCCGATGTTTATCAGGGAGCACCAACACCTATTACCGGGTTTATGTCGGTCGCCACTAAAGCGGCAGTCTTTGCAGTGATCGCGCGGGTTTTCTTCACCTCTTTCGCGGAACTAGATAAAACCTGGATGCCGATTCTATTTGGCGCATCAGTATTGACCATGCTGGTGGGAAATACCGCAGCTATTTTTCAAGACGATCTCAAACGAATGCTCGCATATTCCGGTGTAGCACACGCTGGATATCTCTTGATAGGAATTGTTACCAATACTCAAGAAGGTATGGCGAGCATTCTTTTTTATCTTTCAGTCTATTTATTTATGAATATCGGCGCGTTTGCAGTCGTATTTATGATGGAAGGAGAAGGCCAAGAAGGCAACTCCATTAATCGATTTAAGGGGCTGGCGAAACGTAGTCCGTTCCTTGCGGCAGCCATGAGTTTATTTATGGTTTCTCTGGCAGGGTTCCCGCCGACCGCCGGTTTTTTCGGAAAACTGTTTTTGTTTTATGCTGCTATCGAACAAGGTTATTTCCTCATTACCATTTTAGCAGTGGTTGCCAGTATTATTTCGGTTTATTTTTATCTACGTGTCATCGTTATGATGTATTTTCACGAAGATGAATCTGCTCCAAAACCAGCTATGCATAAAGGAATGCGGGCACTAGTCACGGTAAGCTCTATCGCCGTTATTGCAATCGGTCTCTTCCCTTCTTTCCTGATGGAGCTAGCCCGTGAGGCTATCCCCTTCTAAAAGCACACGTTTTTTCTCCGCACTTCATTCTGAATTAAACTTCCCTCACTTTTATCCCGTTATAATAGAATAGCTTATTTAATCTGTCTGTTTTTTAACCCCAGGATAAAATGCATTTGATTCTTATTGCCATTTTTTGTTTTCTACTTGTATCGTGTGGGCCTTCAAGCGATTCTTTAGAGTACAAGATCGAGCAACTCACTAGCCAGGTTAAAGATGAACCTGAAGATCCAATCCTGCATTACGATTTGGGAAGAGCTTATATTGAGGACAAGAAATACCATTCTGCACTCAAGACTTTGGTGGAAGCCATTCGCCTCAAAGAAGATTATGGAGACGCTTATCGTGAAAAAGGAATTGCACTATTTTTTTTAAAAAGATATTTGGATGCAGAAAAAGCGCTTTACAAATCCTTTTCCATCAATCCCGCAAACGCAGATATTGCCACCGATCTGGGTTCGATATTTATCGCAACTGGGAAACCGAAGAAATCCTTGCGGTTTCTAAAAATAGCGCAGATTCGAGACAACAACATGCATATCGTATTTAATAACATGGGCGCTGCTCATTCCGAAATCGGTCAAAACAAACAAGCCATAGACTATTTGAAAAAGGCACTCAAAATTCACCCTTTAATGACAGAAGTTCATAACAATATGGGTGTGGTTTACGAACGGATGGGTAGAAATAAAAAAGCGATGACAGCTTACCAAAAAGTTTTGGAGATAGACGACCGCAATGCCATGGCGCATTACAACCTTGGTGTCATCCACGCAAAAAACAAGGACATTCCGAAAGCAGTTGTGTCTTGGGAGAAAGCGCGCAAGATAGACTCCAAAAATGACAAGATATTCACCAATCTGGGTTGGGCTTACGAAAGTTTAGGGGAAAAAGAAAAAGCACTGCAAGAAAACTTAAAAGCTATAAAGCTTGCCCCTTTTAATAGCCAAACCCATTATGCGGCTGGCAGAATTCAGTCTGATCTCGGCAATTTTGACAAAGCCCTCGACTCCCTTAATAAAGCTGTAAACCTTGATCCAGAATTTGGCGATGCTTATTATAGGCTGGGAATTGCTTATAACAACCTCAATGAGAGCAGAGACGCGATTTCAAACATCCTAATCGCAGAAATTGTTTATCACAAGAAAAAGAAAATGGATCTTTTCAAGAAAATGGATGAGGAACTAGAACCTTTATTCAAAAAATATGAGCTAACCCGAAAACACTTCAGCGAATTACAATTGCCCGACACCTTGAAAGGTTACGACTTTCATAAAAAAGCGAAAAGAATCAAAACTTCAAAAGAAAAATGAGAATACCCCGCTAGCGTTCAAGAGTAAATGTAACCGGACCGTCATTGATCAACTCCACCTGCATATCTGATCCAAAGTCACCAGCAGCCACCTTGAGTCCTGACTCCGAAACCTCCTGAATAAAGTTTTGATAGAGTGAATGGGTAGCATTAGGAGCCGCCACATTATCGAATCCAGGCCGACGCCCTTTGGTGCAATCCCCCGGCAGGGTAAACTGTGACACCACCAAAACCTCACCGCCAATATCGAGGCACGACAGATTCATCTTGCCTTTCACATCAGGGAAAATCCTAAGATTAAGGGTTTTCTCAGCAAGATACTGAACCCTGTCTTCATCGTCATTTTTTTCAGCACCAAAAAAAATGAGGAGTCCTTTGGAGATGGAAGCAATGACTTCGCCCTTAACAGCGACCGATGCGCGGGACACTCTTTGCAATACAATTTTCATCGATTTATTTTGGTTGGAAAAATCTGGTTGATGAAACCTACGCCACCAATCAGGTCAACGGGCGCGAAAAACTCTATTATCAGAACCTCCAGGACCAATAAGGACTTTTACAACAGCAAAACATTTGGGGCAACGACCTTCATAGGCGTTACCCCCTTTATTGATATAAATGCGGCGATAGATATTGCAACACTCAAACATAATGCCCAAAAATTTTTTATCCTTTTCCATTTCGATCGAAGTTTTGAAAATTATTTTTTGTTAATGGTTTTTCCCGCTTGCACCTTGGCCTGAATAAAAGTTTTATGGGGAATTCGCATCGATTTAGTAATCCGCCTAATTTCTTCAGACTCTTCATGAGCAATCTCACCATCAGCAGCGGCCACCGCAAAAAGGCATTCCATAAAATGCAACCGGTCATTGTAAGAAGTCAACCGATTGATTTCAGTAACTACCTCATGAAAATCAAAACCTTTCTTTCCCTGCTCTTCTACAACCTCGAAAAGCAATGTTAACTCTTTACCCTTAATAGAAAACTGGTCTGCAAGACAAGCCTTCAGAGCTTTTTTTTCTGCAGGATCGAAGTGATTATCTACATGAGCGATCGAGGCCATTAGAGAACCTACCAAACAGAGAAAGTACAGTTTATCTTCAGGGAGCTTTGATGCAAATCCTGAGTGTGCGCTTTTCAATTCAATTTTTTTCAGCACCCGTCTTTTGAAATATTTTTCCATATCCGGGTTCGGATCACGGGCATGTTCAAAGATGGTTTTTTGAAACAAGTTCCGGATTCGCCCAAATGATCTCTTCGTGAAAGAAGTATCTTCAAGCCATTCCGAAAACTGATCGACCAGTTGCCTTTCATCACTTTTCATCCTTGGATGGATCTGAACCATATTTTCCAAGGCGGCCACGATTTCATTTTTCTCAGCAGATGTGGAAAGTTCGGCGATCATCTGTCGATACAAGAAATCTTTTTCCTTTTTTGAAATTGGTGCATTCAGATAAGGTTTCAGCTCGTCCAGTTCGTGCTTCTCCAGATCAAATTTTTTGTAAAATGATTTTAGAATATTAAGCTCAGACTGACTCACTTCACCATCCGCCCAAGCCACAGTCGTTAAAACTTTGAGGAAGGTCAGTTTTTTAAATTTTGACATATGATTTCCTAATGAGTGCGTTGGATAAATTAAGAACTTAAAAAACTAGCTTATTCGAACCTCGATCTAATCAAAACGGTTCAGCCACAACCGACTCGATTTCTCAGACCATGCAAACAGGTCGAGAAATTTATCTTGATCAATATCGCCAAACATCATTTGGTCAAATTGCCTGTAACGCGGTAAACGGTGACGGGTTTCATCTGAAAAATCCCATCTGCCCCATCCCTGTAAATAATAAACCCCTTTAGAGGTCAAGACCAACGCATCCGGGCGAGTATTGCCATTTCCATCCAAAAGATAAACTTTAGTAGCAGATAAACGAGGCAGAATTTCATGAGATCGTTTCTTGAAATTTCCGCCGCCCATATTCTCCAAAAAATAATTGGTCTCCTCTGGATACCCTCGATATATCTTGTTAATGGATCGATTGACAACAAGAAGGTCGTTATCACCATCCTGATCAAAATCCGCCCAATCGGCATGCATACTATCATCCAAGATTCGCGGCATTCTTGATGAGGTGCGGTCAAAAAATTTACCCACCCCGTTATTCAACAACAACCTGTTTTGCCCTTTGCTATAAACTAGAAAGATATCTACCACACCATCGCCATCGTAATCAGCAAACGAAGCGTCTCGAATACCCGAAGGAAGCGAAGGCATTAACAAGGATGTTAAATCCTCAAACCGGCCATCGCCCTTATTGATCCATATCATGGTTTGATAGGGTTTTCTTGCTGAAGTTTTTATGCTACTGCCAAAATAAAACAGGTCTTTATCACCATCGCCATCGAGATCTACAGGAATGACCTTTTCTATACCCGGTGTAAGTGGATACCCCCCCTCTTTTTCTTTTGAATAAAAATAACTTTTTTTATTATTAAAAAGAATTTGTGATTTCGGGTTTTTCCTACCGCCGAGAATTAAAACCAAATCGTCTCCCCCATCCCTATTTAAATCTGCGGTGGCAAAAAAGTTTATTTCTTCTTTATTATTCTTAGTCCACTGGCCCGCTTGCTTTTTCAAGAACCCCTTCTTACCCCTATTAATGAGAATATAGAGTTCGGATTTAGCTTTGCTTAAAACCGCAAGGTCGGACAGGTTATCTTCATTGGCTCTTAGAAAACTAGCGTGGGCAACAGAAGATTTTTCAATTGGAAAAAGACGTGTGGCATCACGAAATCTCTGGCTTGCCGGATTTTCTGCGACATGAGGCTTGGGACCCCCGCAAGCGGAAAACAGAAGAAGAATCAACAACCATGAAATCAAGGAATCAATCGAACAAAGAGTTGGGTAGATTTTCTTCTGATAATTCGATCTGTAAACCTTCATAAGCAGCTATGCTTTGGGGAAAGAGTTGGCGGGCTTCTGCTTCAATCTTTTGAATAAATTCATCATTATGTGTTGGGTCATGGTGAAACAAAACAAACTTTTTTACATTAGCGGCTTCGGCCACTTTTATGCCTTCCCGCATGGTACTGTGCCCCCAACCCTTCCTGGAGAACTCTTCATTCAAGCCATTGTATTCGTCATCCGTATATTGAGAATCATAAACCAGCATATCCGCATCACGGCAAAGTTCAATCAGGTTTTTGTTTGGCTTGTCTTCATAATGCTCGCAATCGGTTGCAAAAACAAGAGATTGACCTTCTTGATCTACCCGGTAAGCATAGCAACCATTAGGATGATATAAAGGAGCGAGAGTGACTTTATAGTTTTCACCCTCTATAACGTCACCGGGCTTCAAATCATGATAGGAAATATTAGCACCAAATAAATCTGTTTTCACAGGAAAACAGGGAGGGGACATTTGCTGCTTGAGCACTTCTTCCACTGTTGTTGGCAAACTGGTTCCACCAAATACTCTAAATTCGTTTCCGGGGATAAAAAACGGTGTAAAAAAGGGAAATCCTTGAATATGATCCCAATGCACATGGGTATATAAAATCGTACCTTTAACAGGCAACTCCTTCATCAAAGCCATCCCCAGATTACGAAATCCAGTACCTGTATCGATGACAATCAATTCTTCGCCACAACGTATTTCTACACAGGTTGTATTGCCACCTACCTTTACTGTTTCCGGGTTTCCCGAAGGAACACTGCCACGAACACCCCAAAATTTTATATACACTGTTAATCCTTAAGCGAAAAAGAAAGTGAGCATTATAAACAATCTCTTTTTAGGTAACAATACTTTCCCCATTAAAAGTAGAGCTTTAAATAATCTGAAAACCTTCTATGAGATCGGATTCCTGCTGGGTTAATTTCCCTTTACTCCAGTTCCCTAGAAATGTTTTTTGAAACCCTTTCAAAAACCATTGGTTAACCTCATTATTTTTCAGATTTCTCTGCAATAACTGCTTTAAGCTTGTGGTATTTGAAATGAGTGAGTCCGATACAGCCTGCTTTTGGGCTTCCGAGGAATATTTTAATAAGGTATAGGTTGATTTTGGGGTCATATCTAAAATTACCGAACCATGTTGTAAAAATGCAGAACGTAACCGCCGTTGAGCACTACCTACAAGTTTTTTTCCGTGAACCGTGATCTCACAATGATTGGCCATCGAAAAACAAGCCGGGGATCGACCGGGTACATCTCTAATATTATTTTTTCCAGCGACTGTTGCACCCTCAATTCCTCCGATCCTGAGAGATTCTAGAATCGCTTGTGATATTCTTTCAAAAGAACCTCGTAAGCTTCCCGGAAAAGCGGGATGCGGGATGGGAGCAATCACACTATAAGTCATTTCGTATTGGTGCAGTAAGGCTCGGCCGCCGGTAAAGCGACGAACCACAGGTATATTATTTCGCTCACAAGATTCTATATCAATGCATTGCGATATTTCCTGCGAATAGCCAATGGAAAGTGTTGGCCGCTGCCAACCATAAAGCCGCAATGTGGCGGGAACCTTGCCTTCATTACAAGCCATAAGAATCGCCCGGTCTGTTATCATATTGAGAGTTCCATCACCTAGGGAATCTTGAATAATTCTCCAGCTATATTGATCCATTTAAAAACTTTCCTTTAAAGTATCGAACAACAAAAAATATTTTGACTCGATTGCAATCCTTCTATAAATAATAGGTATGTTAATTAAAATCCAGCATAAACAAAAATTGATTCTTACTTTGTGCATTCTTCTGGCATTCGCAAAGCCCTCATTTGCCTTTGAGGAGTTTGGCGAGATCCGTAAACAATGCCAATCCACCTGTCATCAAGCCGAGCATATTATGAAATCCAGACAGGATAAATTATCCAAGCCCGAATGCCGATCCTGCCATGTTGGAATTAATTATATATCTTCTCCTTCTACGACTCGAAAACCAGTTCTAGGTGGACGGTTGTTAAAATCGTTGATTCAAACTACCGGGTCCGCAACAAAAAACACAAAAACCGAACACCCCTCATCAAGCAACCCACTTAAAGGAATGGCTCTTATTCCAAAAGGTGAGTTTGTAATGGGTTCCAACGAACGATGGGATGACGAAGCACCGGAGCATATTTCTTCCACAAATGCTTTTTACATAGACTTGAATGAAGTGACCAACTCGGACTATAAAAACTTTGTAGTTGCCACGCAACAGGTGGCTCCCTACCATTGGCCTGAAGGAAATTTGCTGAAGGGAAAAGAACAACACCCCGTAGTGTATGTGAGTTGGTTCGATGCCACGAATTACTGCAAATGGGCAGAAAAAAGACTGCCAACAGAACAGGAATGGGAAAAAGCCGCACGCGGGCAGGACGGCCTGATTTATCCCTGGGGAAACCAATGGGCGCTGGACAAATCCAACCACCCATACAAACACTCAACAGGGACCGAGCCCATAGGTTCTTATCCTCAAGGACAAAGCCCCTATGGGTTGAGTGACATGTCAGGAAATGTGTGGGAATGGGTGGACAGTTACTACCTTCCGCATCCGGGAAACCCGGTCACACGGGCAGAGTATGGTAAGGACAAAAGGGTATTAAAAGGCGGCTCATGGTTCGACTGCCTTTCATACGGTTGTGGATTGAGTGCCCCTACTTTTAACAGGAGCTTTTTCACCCCTGAAGTGAGAAATAATAGTTTCGGATTCCGTTGCGCCAAAGACGCAAAATAAAGGGAGACGTATTAAATGGAAACACCCGATACAGAAGACGAGCCCAGACCCAAAATGCCACCTGCCCCTAAAGTTGACAACGGCTACAACATCGGCCTTACGCGAAAAATTTTGATTGGGATTTTTATTTTGGGGTTTTGGGGTTTCTTCTATTGGTTCAAAGGGTCTTGAAAAACCCCCTACATTTTCCATAGGGTTTCTACAAGCCTCTCACGCCAGTGAGTTACTCATTCAGAAAGAAAACGTTTTTTATTGAGAAATTCGTTTCCGATCAATAAGTCCAATCGTTTTTCATCTCTTACAATCACAGCAATACTTTCTTCGCCTAGCGGGAAACGCAGTATCGAATCTAGATTTTTTTCTACCAAACTCGCAAATTGTGTTTTGGGCTCTACAGGCCCCGGTTCCATCAAGGGATGTGGCATTTCCCCGAAGGCTGCCCGGGTGGCACTATAAATTAGATTTTTGGTGTCTTTAGAATATTCTCCGTTCAAATCCAGATGATCCGCAGCACTAATAGCTAAAGGTTTCTTAGGTGGTTCCCGCAAATGCGAAACATAATCCACTTCTACGGCAGGATTAATGGAGTGGTCAAAGACTTCAATATTGAATCCGCGCCCAGCCAAAACTAAAGGTTTATCCTGCAACTTTACGGTTTTTCTGATCTGTTTTTTCGGCGGTTTTTTTTCAAAACTGATTTCAAATCTAACAGGAGCCATCTTTTCAAACCGGTCAATGGATTGATACCCTATATCGGCTATAAAAGTAGGCAAAGGCACAGCCTTTTGGCCTAATATCACCCTCTTCTTTTTCCCTTTTTTTAGTGCCGCAGATTCGTCGAATTGCGGGTCAGGTTCAAGAGGTTGCTCGAGAGTGATATCCGAGCGTAGAGTAATGGTTATCTGAGGTGGGGAATCGGGAATCACGACTACTACTTCCGCCTCCTCACTTCCTCCACAACCAAGAGTCAGAGACAGAAAAATAAGCTCTGTAGCAAAGATCAGTTTTCTATAAAAAGAGTCCATATAATATAATCGTCAGAAAGTCATAACTTCTTAAAGAATAACAAATTTAAACCATTTTCGGACAAAGAATACTACCCAAGAGGAAAACAGTTAATTTCATTAAAATCAATACTTTACATTTTTTTTTGGAAGTGGTACTATTTTCAGATCCTATTAAATTGTTTGTTTGTCAGAAAGGCATCCCATGAACAGCGGTTTGCGATCTCTTTTAGACCCACAGAAAGTCCAATTCCTTAAAAAGAAACTAGAACAGGAAGAAATATCGCTGGAAGAGTGCACAGAAATAATGAAAAGGTTGATTTTACAAAAATATGACCGCATTCAAAACCGCAGTTTCCGTGCCAGCATTTTAGGGTTCGGACGTTCTCTGGAATCGAAACTGACAATTAAAGCCTAGTTAATACCTTCCTTTTTCTATTACCTTAAATATTTTACGTAATACCGCTTTTTTCTTTCATAATACCGGATTGTTTGGGTTTTGTGGTTCGACCTATCCAATGTATAATCGAATAAATTTTCCAACCCAAGTTGGGTTCCGGAGACAATAATCTGCAAGGAGGAATGATGGGCGACAAGGATAAAGCGCTGGAGTTGGCACTCACA
>DUZG01000009.1 GCA_013349585.1 Nitrospinota bacterium
AGTCTCGGCACTAAAAAATCTGACACTTTTTACTATTCAGGGTTTGCCAGAAATAACCTAGGAAGATATAAAGAGGCCATACCTTACTTTGAAAAAGCCATCAGTTTGAAACCTTTTAAGGCTGATTATTATTTCGACCTTGGGAACTCATATAATCATCTACAATTATTTGATGATGCCCTGTATCAGTTCCGAAAAACTCTAGAAATCGATCCAAACCATTATAAAGCCCACAATAATATGGGCACTATCTTCTGGGCTTTAGGGACCCTGGATCATGCAAAAGATGCTTTCGAGAAGGTATTAAGCATTAAACCTGATATTCCCGCAATACATAATAACTTGGCAGCTATTCATGTAAAAAAAGGGGCTTATAAGAAAGCCATTCCACATTTAGAAAAACTGATAAGCCTGCAACCAGAAAATATAAATGCCCAAAAATTACTGCAATTCTCACTTGGACAAATTAAATAAGGAATTTCATGGTCTCTAAATTTATAGGTCCTCCCTCCACACATGCCCAAAAAATATATTGCAGCATAGCCTTGGCCTTAATTGGCATTCTTGTCTATGGAAATCATTTACAAAACACCTTTCAGTTTGATAGCGTTTCCTACATAAAAAATAGTCTGAGCTTGAAGAATCCAGAGTCCATGCTGACCCTGCAATTCTGGATGTCGCATTTTTTTTCCAGAGGGCTCCTGTCAGTTTCCATGGCACTTAACGCCCATCTTGATGAGTTGCAGCCCTTTGGCTATCACATGCTCAACCTCGCACTTCACATTTTTAATGCGATTCTAATTTTTTTTATTTTCAAAAAGGCATTACTTCATTTCAAAAATCAAATTGGCGAAAACAATGCTGCTATTTCTTTTTTCGCTGCAACTATCTTTCTAGTTCACCCCATTCAAACAGAATCTGTCATATATATTGTCAGTCGGTCTGAAGTTTTAGCAGCGACTTTTTATTTGTTTGCATTTTTATTATTCCAAATCTGCCTGAATCTACACAAGCGCGATTCACTACTAAAAAAACTTATACTACCTTTGGCCATACTGCTCTTACCCGTTATCGGTTTCAGTGCTAAACAAACGCTTGCGACATTTCCGTTGATTATATTTTTGTACTATATATCTGTCTGCTCCTTAGATTCTCCTGTTATAAAATTTTTTCTCAATTGGAAATGGAAAATTCTAACCGCAGTACTATTATTTTTAAGCCTCCTTTTACACAAACTTCTCTCCGATGAGGCTTTCCTGATCGGGCCTTCGCAACCCAATGAAATGGTAGGCAGAGCATCGTATATGCTCAGCCAACCTGCTGTGGTTGTTTTCTACTACCTTAAAAAAATACTGTTCCCCATAAATTTAAATATCGATCCTGAGATTGAAGTAGTCACCCATCTTTTTTCTTTTAGTTTTATTGCAAGTATAATGGTGATCACTTTCATTGCTTATTATTTGTGGAAACAGAAAGCATGGCGGTTTTACATATTCTTCCTAGGCTGGTTTTTTATAATTCTCTCACCCTCTTCATCTATTGTTACCTTGCATGACCTTGCGGCAGAACATCGGGTATACCTGGCTTTACCCGGTATAATTTTTATTTTGGCCTACGGATTATTCAAAATTTTAAAAAATAAAAAAATAAGTATCTTAATTTTATGCGGACTAACTCTTTTCCTGGGAACATTAAGTATCAAAAGGAATATGATCTGGAAAACCGAATTATCTTTATGGCAAGACACCTATAAAAAATCGCCGGACAAGCTTCGCCCTTTAATCAATCTAGCTAGGGCTAATAGTATAGAAGGGAATAGTGAAGATGCAGTCCGGTATTATGAGGAAGCTCTTTCCAAAGGACCCGGTGTTTTTGTTATTCAATATAATTTGGGTGAGCTATATCTTAAGGAAGGTCGAGTTGAAGAGGCGATCCTGCGTTTCCAATCTGCCCTTAAGCTAAAGCCAGAAATTCCCGAAACTTATGCCAATTTGGGAAAGATATATTTATCCCTAAAAAAATGGAAATTAGCTGATATTTATTTTAAAAAATGTATCGAGATTGATTCCCGATTTTCGCATGTTTTTAAAAACCTAGGCGTACTTCATTTTTACCATTTAAAAAATCTGAAAGAGAGTCTGTTTTATTTTTCCCGATCTCTGGCCTTAGACCCTAAGCAGGCAGAAGCCAACGAAATCAGGAAACTTCTCCAGCATTACCCCACTCCCTAAATCAACCTACTTCCTGCGTTAGCTCATCAGGGCTATTTGTGTTCTGCGTCGTCGAGAGCCGACTCTGCTTTTACTTCTGCATTCATCAAGGAACTCAAAGATATATGGTCGCTGAGGATGAAGTAAAACCCGCCTGCGAATACTACTAAAAACGAAGACGCCCACACCACCATGCCGAAACTGACGGCGGTCACTTCTGCTTCGCCCATTATTTTGTGCAAGGCTATCAGTACCCCTGCGTTGTAAGAACCAAGAAAGGCCGGGGTGGGTAACACGGTAATGAAGATACAAACCATCACGGTCAAAATTAGGAGAGAGTCCACCGACCGGTTTTGCAGATCAAAAGCAAAGTAAAAGGGATAATACAACGCTACGATCAGCGTCCATGTCAAAACCGAGAACAGGGTGATCTGCATTAAAGCTTTTTTATCTTTGATGATCTGGCATCCCAGAGCAAACTCACCCACCATGTAAATTATTTTTTCTTTCCATTTTTCAGTTAGGGGGCGAATGAACCATCCTATCCACGATTTTACTTTTTCTTCCCGCCAGACAAGCAGAAACATGAACCCCAACAAACCAAAAACTAGAATAAAGCAAACGCGGCCAAACCCTATCGCCATGCTCTGCACGGAAACCCCTGAAAAGGTCAGGTTGGCATCGAACATTTCTGCATTGAACACAAAGACCCAGACGAACATGGCCATCAGGCAAATAAGGTCAAACAGCCGTTCAACGATGATCGTTGAAAACGCACCGGAAAAGGTAATGTTATGTTTTTTTCCTACCACATAAGCTCGTATTATTTCACCTGCTCTGGCCGGAAGGATGCTCCCCATAAACCCAATCATCAAGGGTGAATAAATCTCTTTCACGGGGATCTGCTTAAAAGGCCGCAACAGAATCTGCCAACGATAAGCGCGGGTAACGTAACTGAGACAAATGAGTGCCAGACCCGGCAGCATGTATATGAGCTCTGCATTTTTTAATGAGGTTGCCAACTCTTCAAAGGAAACGTTTCGCAGGGTGTAATAAAGTGCTCCGAATGCTATGACAAACCCTATTAACGATTGTCGGATTTTTTTCAATTTGATTCCTCAAGCAAGATTTTGGCTTTTTCAATATCTTTATTGATCTGTACGACCAATTCTTCTTTCGACTTGAACTCTACTTCGCTACGGATACGGGAGATAAACTCCACTTCGATTTCTTTGCCGTAAATCACTTGGTTGAAATCGAAGATATGGACTTCTACGCTCAACCTGTCGCGGTGGAAGGTAGGGTTGAATCCGATATTCGCTACTGCATCGTAGGATTTTTTTTTATAGATCATACGCACGGCATAAACGCCTGTTCCCGGAATTTGAACTTTGCTGGTGTCGATATTAGCGGTGGGAAACCCGATAGCCTGTCCTGTTTTATACCCGGCAACAACCGGTCCCACTATAGAGTAATAGCGACCCAGAAATTTTCGCGCCGACTCCATATTTCCCGATTCGATTGCTTCACGTACATGGGAACTGCTAACGGTTAACCCATCGAGTTGGAACGGTTCGACCACATGAACGATGAAACCAAATTCTTCTCCCATTTTTTTCAGATAGGGAATGGTGCCTTCGCGACCACGGCCGAAGGCGTAGTCGAACCCGACCACCATTTCTTTAACGCCAATTTTTTCGCTGAGAATATTTTTCGAAAAGTCGCGCGGTCGTTGGTCGGCAAACTGACGTGTGAAATCGGCGCAAATGACGCTATCAATATTACAGGCTTCGATGAGTTCCATTTTTTTGTGAAAATGGGTCAACAGGGGCGGAACTTTTTCGGGAGCAATGATTTTTAATGGATGTGGCTCGAACGTGAACGCAATGGAGATGCCACCTTTTTCAAGTGCAATCTCAGCCGCTTTGCGAAAAAGAATCTGGTGACCTACATGCACCCCGTCAAAATTGCCCAAAGTCACCACAGGGTAGGGAAGGGGACCGCTTATATTTTTAGTTCCGCGTACTATTTTCATAAATCTGACTTCAGTTTACCTCAATGGCCTGATTTTTCAAGCCCCCGGCCTATAGAACTGTAAAATAGTTTCCCCTGAACAGATGAAAATTGGCTCTAATTCTGCTAATATAACCCTACCCGAATAATAAGGAGCATTTGAATGTTTGATATCGGATTTTTTGAGCTGATGGTAATCATGGGAATCGCCGTTGTGGTGATTGGCCCACAGAACCTTCCTAAACTCGCAAAAGCAATCGGCAAAGGCTGGGGGGAGTTTCAACATACTTTTAGCGGACTGAAACAGGACGTTATGGACGAAGCCGAAGGCCTCAAACAAACTGTTAATATAGATGCTCTGGAACAAGATATTGGAGCCGCTACCAAAATCGATGTCGATGTCAACCTTGCCGAAATGGAACTGGATATCGCTGGCGATATCAAAAAAGACCTCTAGGCAGGGCAAATCCTACAACAAAAGGTCTATTCTTTTTTATCGATACCGTTCCCATCAAGCTTCTAGATGGAGTTTTTTTAACCCGTCTCCCTAAACCTCCCTCACTAGAATAATATCTTGTTACTATGCCGATAGCGTTCTGACCTTTTGAGCCCAGTGTCACGCTGGTGCGGAGCAGTATGATTAGTTCTGTTACATTTCATCCATTTATTTCGCATTTTCCACCCGCTTTATTTGTTGCGGGACTGGCCCTGCTTTATCTGTCCAAAAAGAGAAACGATCCGAAACTCGGTTCCGCCGCGAGTTTTAATTTCAGTCTTGGATTGATGGCTGCTGTTGTCGCCAGCTTTTCAGGAATGGTTTCGGTCGATATCAATTTGCGCACAACTATAGATGTCGAAGGGCACCAAGGTTATTCTTTCCTGTTCACTGTCCTATACGGTTTTGTTACCGGTTATTCCTACACCAGTTCTTTTTCTAAAACAGCTCAAGGCTTTTACGTTGTCGGATTGTTGACCATGTGCATTTGCCTTTTTTCGGGTTATCAGCTTGTTCACTCGGCGTGGGGCCCATAGGTCAGGGCTCGAACTGCTAGCAAAACTATTCAGGCCTAACAATATGTCTGCCTTATGGGGTATAGGCCTATTGCCTCCATCCACTGGCTGGAAGTTCGAAACGATGGACTAGTTCGCCCCCGTAGTAACCGGTTCGGAGCAAACAGACGAGACCCGCGGCAAGAGCTAGAAAGTAAACCAATCGACCGAGTGGGCTACGGAAGTAGCGGGAAACAACCATAGCAATAAGGAAAGTACCTGCAGTGAGAAAAGCAAAACACAGGTGACCGGAAAGAAAGTCTTTAAATTTTTCCGTATTACCCAGACTCAACATCCCCAGAAAACCCACCAACAAAACTGGAAAAATACACCAGAACCCTAAACGCGTGTTGAACCGACCTGCCGTTGCAACCACCTCATCTTTTCTTAAACTGCCATATATTTCAAACACCACACCGCTGGTTAATAATGCAACGGGAAAATGAACAATTAAGGGATGCAGCTTTGCAAAAAATATCATTTAGATTTTGTTGATTTTTTACTGCTACTTCTTCGCCGATCAAGGTCTGCCAACATTATACCCGCCGCTACGGAAACGTTTAAGGATTGCATATCACCTTTGCCGGGAATGGTAACAAGAGTATCGCAACGGCTTTTTACACGGTCTGAAAGACCTTCATGTTCATTGCCAAGTACTAGCACAGCAGGAAAACGAACCTTTGCTGAACTTAGGGAATCCTTTGCATTTGGGTCGGCGCCAATTACACACCAGCCTTGCTCGCGACAATCTCTCAGCGAGGAAGATAGATCGCTGCTGTTATAAACTGGGACAGACTCCCATCCGCCTTCTGCCAATCTTGCGGCTGAGGGGGTAATACCTGTCACCTTTCCCGTGCCGGGTACTACCAAACCGTGCACTCCGAAATAAGCGCAGCTTCGTATGATCGCGCCCTGGTTATGAGGGTTGTCGATACCATCGAGAGCCACCACCATTCCGTTCTCAGGAATGCTGCCACGAATTAATTTATGCACCGATCCGCAATTGCGGGGACGCACCACCATGACAATCCCTTCGTGATGCATTGCCGACGCTACTTTGTTTAATGATTCTTGATCCAGCTGGCGAAAAGGAAGCTTCTTCTCCGCACACCACGCTTTTGCTTCTTTCAATTCTGTTGCTCGGGCACGACTGAAAAACAAGCGTAGCAAACTTTCAGGGCGTTTTTTAAACGCACTCATGCAAGCGTTCCAACCATAAAGAGTAAACTCTTCCTGTTTTTTATGTTTTGCCCTATCGCCATCGGAATGGGTCTTCTGAAATATATTTGGTTCTTTATCAATCACAATTATTAACTCACAAAAAAATTTAAATCAAAAATTTAGGGGCTAGCCTAGCTCTCTAAGTATCAACCCCCTATGCCCACTTATCTGGGGGAATTATTAATAAACCATTAGCCAGAAGTGGAACAGTCAAAGTTCGCCCAACCCAGCCTTGACCTATTTCCTCGACGGCGAATGGCCCGGTTAGCCGTGGCCGCCCATCATAAATTCTTCGTTATCGTCAAAACGGAGAGGTCGCTCGTTTTGAAAGAATTCTTCCACCTTTTCCATTACCTCGCCGGTGGTCATGCACTCGAACATACTCCTGCGGAATTTTGCAGCTCCCGGGTTTCCGAACGCAAGCCAAGCCGAAAATTTGCGTAACAAAATGAGTATAAACCGCGTGTCGTAATGCTCATCTAAACTTTTTCGGTAGCGATGGATTATTTTCAAGCAAGAGCTATCGTTATTCAACCCGACGCATTCATTAAATATTCCGGGATTACGCAAAGCACCTCTACCTATCATAACCGCATCGACTTTTGATTCCTCCAGTCTTCTCTTTGCTTGTTCAGCACTGCGAATATCTCCATTACCGATGATAGGAAGTTTAGCCTTCTCTTTAACTTCTGCCATTAAGTTCCAATTGGCTTTACCTTCATAGCCTTGAGCGCGAGTGCGCCCGTGTATTGCCACCCATTCGCAGCCTGAATTATAGGCTGCCTTGACGCATTCGTGTACCGTCAGTTCTTCTTCATTCCACCCGGTACGCATTTTCACTGTAAGGGGTAGCCGAATGCCTTTTTTTACAGTAGAAAGAAATTTTTCCAGATAGGCCGGGTCGCGTAGCAATGCGGCCCCACAACCTTTTTTAACTACCTTTTTGACCGGACAGCCAAGGTTGATATCAATAAAATGCGCGCCGGTAGACTCTACAAACTCAGAGGCTCGCACAATATCTTCTGCTGATTCACCAAATAGCTGGATGCCGACAATAGATTTAGAATTTGCATGAACCCGCATCATTTTTTGGGTTTTCTCGGAGTTGTACAAAAGTCCTTTAGCAGAAACCAGCTCTGAGATTAAAACACCCGCATTCATTTCATCCATCAGCTGTCGAAAACAAACATCGGTGATACCCGCCATAGGTGCAAGCCAGAATGGATTGCGCGCCTTGGCAAACAGACCTTCAGTTTCTTGCGCAAAATTTTCGCGAGCAGGATGTGGTGGGGTAAAGGTGTTCATTGAGTTTATATTTTTGCTAATTTTAATAAGGATTCAAAATGTGCAGGTGGCTTAACTCTAAATTCCATTAACCGGTCAAAGCACTGAAACTCGAGACTCCACGCATGCAAACCGTATTGATAGTTTTCTTTGCTTCCTTGCCCATAAACCAGGTCATTATAAATGGGCAGTCCATAGCTTGAAAGATGAACCCGAATCTGGTTTGTTCTTCCTGAAAGAGGAGAAACTTTTAAAAGCGATTGTCCATTTTTGGATGCAAGCCATTGAACTTCGGTTTTTGCTGATTTCGCATTTTTTATTTGATCACCGACACCTCTATGTGATCCCTTTAAAACCCCAATGGGTGCATCAATACAAAATTTTTCCGTCTTAGGTTCACCTTCTACTAAAGCAAGGTATTCCTTTTTTATTCGGTGGCTCTTGAATTCGTTCATCAGGGCGCCTGCTGCTTCGCGTGTTCGGGCGAATACGATCACACCTGTGGTCGTCGCATCCAGTCTTTGTACTGGCCTGGGAATTTCTTCTGGATACCACTGCTTCAAAATTTCCGTCATGCTGTTTTGAAAATAACGCCCGCTGGGATGAACCGGGATAGGAGCCGGTTTATTGAATACCCGTATATGTGAATCCTGATAAATAACTTTCAACTTGCGATTTGCAGGCGGTTCCTGCCGCACACCGGCACGTGTAATAATTCGATCCCCTTCTTTCAGAATATAACCTATCTGCGCGGTCACGCCATTTACCGAAATATCCCCATTTTCTATTTGAGAGATCCATTCTTGTCCGGATTGGTATGTAAAACGTGAAGAAAAATATTCTTCAATGGACAATCCGCAATATTGCGGCGAAGGAGAAGATTTATATATTTGCTGGCTTGCTGCGGGTTGATACAACGAGTCCAGCTTCACGCTGGCTAGTTCCATTGGGGATTTACAGGGGCTTGCACGAGATATTCGTATTCTTTACCGAGCGAGCGCACCACATTTGCCCAAACTCCGTCTTCATTATCCTGAAAAACAAATTCACCGCAGGCTGCAGATGTTAACCAACTAAGCCGGGTCATTTCCTCTGCCAATTGTCCGGCACCCCAACCTGAGTACCCTAGATAAAAGCGGATATTCTTTTCCGGATTTTTAACGCGAGTCATTAAATTATCCAGTAACTCCCAACTCATTCCCAGGTAGACGCCATCGCAAATGGATTCCAGTTCAGGTAAAGGTTCTTCGGAATGACACAAGTAAAATACTTGTGAAGGGGAGACTGGACCGCCCAAATATATTTTTCCGGAAGGGAACTTGGACATCCCCATTTCCGCAAATACTTCTTTGGAATCTATGGGGTCAGATCGATTGATCACCAGTCCAAAAGAACCTTCGTCATCATGGTTGCATAACAGAACAACCGTGCGCGAAAAGTTGGGGTCGGGCAATACCGGATTGGCAATCAGGAAATATCCCTTGCCATATTCTTCATTGTATGGTTCTGGCATGAGGCGATTACAAGTTTAAAGATTGAAGTTTTTTGAAATTGGGTTCTACCTTAGCTTCCTCTTTTCCTTCGGAGGAAGCGAAGTTGTTGTCCAAAGCGATACTTACCAGCTCGGGAAACTTTGTTGAGAGGGCTAATGCCATAATTCCTTCATCGCCGATTTCGTTCTGCGCCAGATCCAAATCTTCTAACTTTTCTAATCCGTTATCCCTTGCCATTATTTTTGCACCCTCATCCTTAATAGCATTCCGGTACAGGTTGAGCGACTTCACCTTTTGTAAAACTTTGGATCGGATAAGATGGCGAATTCCTTCCGGACCAATATCGTTACCGCCTAATTCTATCCAATTGACCTTGGAAAACAATTCAGCTTCTGCTAGCAGTTGTACGCCTACATCACCTATACGGTTTCCCCCCAAATTCAGTCGGCGCACTTTTGCTACACGCTCATCGCGAGTAATAATGGTCATTCCATTCTGGCCGACACAATAGCCTTTCAGGCTAAGTTCTTTTCCGTCCTGACTCAGGGTTTCCCCAACGACTTTTTTCATGGCCTCTTGCAGTCTATCTCCTGTCAAGGTGCAAGGTTCTGCTGGTTTGTAAATTTCAAAATGTGAAATGGAAGGCATTTAGACCCCTTATATTTTTGGAATAGCGTTAGCCTTTAATAAATATGAAATTAACAGGCCTAACGCTTAAAATGATTAACAAAGCTAACAAAAAGAACTAATTCGATTATAAACAGGCTATTATAAGGTTGACAGAAAATCAATTATATTTTAAATTTCCAAGCTTCACTCAAAGCTTTGGGACGTCCACCAATCCGTTTGACTGGCAACCGCGATAAGTGGCAATATTCTATTAATTTGTGAGTAAATTTAGCAGAGGGCAATGGTATGAAACTTGATTTTGATAAAATGGGCGGTCTGGTTCCGGCGATTATTCAAGACGCAGAAACCGGGAAAGTCTTAATGCTCGCCTATATGAACACCATTGCCTGGGAAAAGACCCTGGAAACGGGAAAAGCATGGTTCTACAGCCGCTCACGAGACAAGCAATGGATGAAGGGGGAAGAAAGCGGCAACGTCCAAATTGTGAAGGAAGTGTTTGTCGATTGCGATGACGATACCGTGCTTTTAAAAGTAGAACAGGTAGGTAAAGCCGCCTGTCATAAGGGTTATACCAGTTGCTTTTTTAGAAAAGTTGACGGGGATGTAAAAATAGTAGAAGAAAAAGTATTCGACCCGGAAAAAGTTTATAAAAAATAAATTGCACCTATAACCATTGAGAAAGAGATCAATCCATGAGCGGTAAAGTATTAAAACTAGGTATTCCCAAAGGCAGTCTCGAAGAAGCAACGGTAAAACTTTTTGCCCGGGCGGGTTACAACATAAGAATTAAAAATCGTTCTTATTTCCCCAGTATCGATGACGATGAAATTGAGTGCATGTTAATTCGCGCCCAGGAAATTGCGCGCTATGTAGCGGATGGTGTTCTAGACGCGGGCCTGACCGGTAAAGACTGGATTATGGAAAACCGCGCTGATGTGGAAGAAATAGCACCCCTGGTTTATTCCAAAGTCTCAGCCCGACCGGTTCGCTGGGTTCTGGCTGTTCCTAACGATTCCTCCATCCAAACGGTTCAAGACCTGCAAGGAAAACGGATTGCTACAGAAGTCATCAACCTGACAACAGATTGGTTGAAAGGCCATGGGGTAACTGCCAACGTTGAGTTTTCCTGGGGTGCAACAGAAGTCAAAGCTCCCAAGCTGGTCGATGCGATTGTTGAAGTAACAGAGACCGGGTCGTCTCTCAAAGCAAACAATCTGAGGATTGTCGATACCTTAATGGAATCCACAACGCGCTTTATTATGAACAAGACGGCAAACCAGGATGCCTGGAAACGCAATAAAGTCGATCGTCTGGTTATGATGTTGCAAGGTGCTATGGCAGCAAACGGCAAGATAGGGCTTATGCTCAACGCCCCGAAAGATAAACTGGATGAAATTGTTAAGATTTTTCCGCCTGGTAAAAAACCAACGGTCTCTGAGTTGAGCGATTCAAAATGGGTAGCTATCAATGTAATTCTCGAAGAAAAACTGGTGCGGGATTTCGTTCCTGATCTTAAAAAAGTCGGCGCGCAAGATATCGTCGAATATCCATTAAACAAAATCATCCACTAGGCGTGGGGCCAATAGGTCGATACCCGAATAGAAAATGTAGAGTTCAATGTCCTTTACTATAGGGTATTGCCTCTCACGTAGTGAGCGGCGAGGCATTTTCATTTTTGGGCAAACAAATACCATTTTGCTTCTTGATTTATTTTTTCAAAAGGGTCTTTTCGCCCTGCATTTGCTATGCAAGAAAACACTGAATCAGAAAAATCAGACACTCCGGAAAAAGAGGAAAACTCTTCTGATGTCGAAGAAACCTCTGAAATCCCTGAATCATCTGAAGATGAATCTCCGTTTGAAGAACACGAGGAAGAAGTCCTTTCTCCTGAAACGAAAAGTAATAGCGGTTGCGGATTCCTTATCTTCATCCTTTTACTTTTAACGGGCGGCGGCGGCTACCTTTATTACACCCATCAGATTCCACCGCAAATCATGCAGTGGATTAAACCCCTGATTGGATCGCAGCCAAAACAAAACGATCAAATCGCAAGGCCCCCAGTTGCCAGTCCCCCTGAGAAAAGTCCGGTTACATTAGAAGAGAAACCCATTTTTGAAGAACCCCTCAGTGTCGAGGAAGAGCCACTCATTAAAATAGTCTCTCCCCATTCAGAAGAATTGGAACATATCAGTGGTTCTCCAACAGAGTTCTCCTCTGAGCCGATAGACACCCATTTTTCCGCTAAAATTTCTGGCAATACCATATTATTAGTGAAACCCGGTGTTGAAGTCGTAGTGGAAAAGCCTGAAGGTCAGGAAGGATTTGTGGAGCGAGTATCTGTATTTTCTCCTCCGGCACCAAAACCTGCGGAGCCTGATCAACCGGAAAAGGGTGAAAGGAATGAAGCCGTGAAGGCTTATCTCGATTTCTTTGAATCGGCTCTGGTTAAAATAGGCAAGTTGATTAAAACAGGATTTGCTAAAGGAAAAGATTTCTTAATGCTATTTTTTCGTTGAGGGTAAAATCAAATAGTTTCTTCATCGAAAGCAAATTCGAAAGGAGTTTTTTTCTCAATCAGTCCGGCCTTTTTGCAAAGAGACTGGAAATGGCTCAATCCGTCTAACTCTTCACCTCCTAAATTGTAGCGAATTTTATTTTGCAGATAATCGAGTAACAAGGGTTCAGGAAAATTCATAAGGCGCGACTGACTACGCACCGTGCTGGCAATTTTCATCAATCCTTCTTGCTTTGCAACGCGAAAAATTTCTACAATTCGTTCGTCAATTTCGACTCCTTCTTTGACTGCAATCACCGCGTGCACAAAAGTCTTTCCTGTTCTCTGATACCACTCTTCGCTAAGATCGTATATTGTTGTGCCTTCTTTTTTAAATCCCAGAGCGGGATCGCCGATAATGAGGGCCGCATCATGTTCTTCCAGCATTTTTTCGGGGTTGGGATCACAGTCAACCCATTTCAAATCAGACCGCATTTCATTTTTAAACAGCAATTTCAATAACGCCACCGAAGTGCGGGACCGGTTATCAATAGCCAAAGATTCGATAGTCTTCAGCGGATATTTGGATACCAGCAAAACTGTTCCGACTTGATTCCTCGATGCAATGGATACCCCTGGTAGCAATCGTAAGCTATCTACGTGTTTCAAATATTCGATGGCGGGGATCATGGCCAGATCAAGCTCACCCCGATTAAGCTGATCGGCAAGGTGAGCAGGGGTTTCTGTATGGACCTCTATCTTTGTCCAGTCACCCATAGTTTCTAGGGCATCGCGTAACGGCTGTGCATTGATGAAATCGTGAATGCCAAATTTTAACAAATTAAATCTCCTGAAAAACAAAAAGGGATGGGGGAAACCCCCATCCCTTTAAAGTAAAACTAAAAACTACTAAACGAAGAAAGGTGCCATCACCAGCGACACAATGGACATCAATTTAATGAGGATGTTCATTGCCGGACCAGCGGTATCTTTCAGAGGATCAACCACTGTGTCTCCAACAACTACAGCGTGGTGAGCGTCAGAACCTTTACCACTCAATGCGCCAGCTTCCACATATTTTTTGGCATTATCCCAAGCACCACCGCCGTTAGACATGAACAACGCCAGCAATACACCGGTAAGGGTTGCTCCCATCAGCATTCCACCCAAGGCTTCTGCACCAAGCATCCAACCAACTATGATAGGTGTTAAGAAAGCCACTAAACCGGGAGCAATCATTTCTTTCAAAGCTGCCTGGGTACTTATATCGATACAACGTGCACTATCGGGTTTGCTAGTGCCTTCCATTAGTCCTGAAATTTCGCGGAACTGCCGGCGAATTTCTTCAACCATTTCCATCGCCGCGTTGCCAACCGAAGTCATGGTCAGTGCCGCAACATAAAATGGCACCACACCGCCCAAGAACATACCAATAATCACATGGGTTTTGGTGATATCAATGACATCGATATTCGCTGCTTGCGTGAATGCCGCAAACAGGGCTAACGCGGTCAAAGCTGCGGAGCCAATGGCGAATCCTTTACCGATAGCGGCTGTGGTGTTGCCCACTTGGTCGAGTCCATCCGTAGTTTTACGGGTTTCTTCTCCCAGTCCTGCCTTCTCTGAAATTTTGCCTGCGTTATCCGCAATCGGACCATACGCATCCACCGACATGGTAATTCCTACGGTTGCCAGCATACCCACTGCTGCCAGTGCGACTCCATAAAGACCAGCTGATTCAGCACTCACAGAAATGGTCAAGACCAAAATCAGGATAGGAATAATACAACTTTCCATTGCTACTGCAAGACCTGTGATCATTACCGTTGCAACACCGTTACTTCTCGATTTTGCAATACGAATAACCGGTTTGCCGGCTGTATAATATTCGGTGATTAATCCGATAGCAATTCCTGCAAGACAACCGAAAAGGAGAGCAATAAATACGCCTGAAGGAAGGCCCATGACTTTAATAAGAAAAAATGCCACGAACAACATGGCACCAGCACTGACAAACGTGCAGTTTCTAAGTGCCGCTGAAGGATCCATGTTTCCAAAGGATGTCATGGCATGAATACCGATTACTGAGGCAAGCAAACCCACCATGGCTATCATGATTGGCAAAGCCATATACTCGAAACGTAAGGTTGCCATGCTCGCGCCAATAACAATGGCAGCTATCATGGAACCACAATAAGACTCAAAAATATCTGCTCCCAGCCCTGCTGTGTCTCCTACGCATTTACCTATGTTATCGGCGATAACGCCTGGGTTGCGTGGATCGTCTTCCTTTATATCCGCTTCTACCTTACCAACGAGGTTAGAGCCAACGGCTGCGGTTTTGGCATAAATACCGCCACCTACGCGTGCGAACAATGCAATGGAACTCGCGCCCATGGCAAACCCACTGATGACTATAAAAGAATCTCCACGTCCGAATAGAAGAAATAATCCTCCGACACCAATAAGGCCGAGGCTTGCAACACAAAGCCCCATAACCGCGCCACCATTAAATGCAATAAGAAGTGCATTGGACTGCCCACCGTCAACTGCGGCCTGGGAAGTGCGAACACCGGCTGTTGTTGCTGCATTCATACCAAAAAAACCAGCCAGCATAGAACAACCTGTACCGATGGCATATGAAATCGCTGTCCAGAGTCCAATCCATATTCCTTTTTGTGTGGAAATCAGAACAAGCAGGAGTAAAAAAATTCCTGCGATAAAGTAGCCGAGGATTTTGTATTCCCTTGAAAGAAAGACCATGGCGCCTTCATGGATAGAGTCGCCGATTTCTGTCATTTTTTCATTTCCAGCTGGTGCGTCATCGACACCTTCAAAAAGTTTCCAAGCAATTATGAGTCCGAAGAGACCAAAAATGACAGCGAAATACACATAGTTTTGCGATACGTCAAAAGCGGCCATCACCAGGTATGCCACCATGGCAAAACCCATGAAGCCAATTTCTCCTTTGCGTTCCGATAACATTATTTTAATCCTCCGTAGGGTTGTTCTGTTTATTCAGTTCCGTGAGCGCCGCTTCTATCGTTTGCACCGCTTTATTCATGACATCATTTAACAGCCCTGACTCTTCTTCAGTAAATGGGGACAAGACATAATCTACAATGTCCTCTCTATCTTCAGGGCGGCCGACCCCAATGCGCACCCGATAAAACTCCCTAGTTCGCAAAATT
Organism: Nitrospinota bacterium; assembly: GCA_013349585.1. Taxonomy (GTDB): domain Bacteria; phylum Nitrospinota; class Nitrospinia; order Nitrospinales; family VA-1; genus UBA8687. Next base: position 15,587 of record DUZG01000009.1, read on the forward strand.
TCTATAGTCGATCTAACTCCCAATTGACCGCCATCACCCCCCTTAAGCTTGGTCTTTATTTTTCCAAGTGGAAGGTCAATGTCATCATGTGTTACCAGAATCTGTTCGGGGGACAGATTAAAAGCGGAAAGAAGCGCTTTGACAGCTTTTCCACTCTCGTTCATGTAGGTCATCGGTTTTGCGAGAATAACCGGAAGTCCTTCAATTTCCCCTTTTCCATATAGGGAACGATATTTATGTTGAGTCAGCTTGATTTTATATCTATCAGCCAGGTTATCTAAAGCAAGAAATCCCGCATTATGGCGTGTCAGATCATAACGCGGCCCGGGATTGCCCAAACCTAAAATCAAAAACACAATTAATTTTTACCGTCCTCTTTCTTCCCGGCATCATCTTTAGAATCTGCGGAAGCAGCGGCATCGCCTTCTGCTTCTTCCCCTTCAGGTTTTTCTTCTTTTACTTTTTCGAGATGAACATTCACCACGACATCGTTGGGGTTATTTATTATCGATACAGACTCACCCAACTTCAGGTCGGAGACATGAACCGTCTGATTTAGTTCTATCTCACCCATTTCCACTTCTATTTTTTCGGGAATATCTTTCGGCAGACTCTCAATTTCCAAAGCACGGATAATATGGTTTACATGCCCGCCCTGCTTCTCTCCAGGAGAAACACCAATCAGAACAACAGGAATTTTCGCTTTGATTTTTTTGGTCACATCGATTTCAAGAAAATCAATATGTACCCAGCCCGGTTTAAGAGGATGAGTTTGAAATTCTTGTAGTACGACGTTTCTGTTTTCTGCTTTATCGCCGTCGACCCTCAACTCAATAAGTACATTGCGTCCTTTGGCTTCAATCAATTTGTTTAGTTCTTTTGGATTGACGGACAAGCTGACGTTATCATTAAGGCCATACACAACTGCCGGGATGCACTCGTCTGTCCGCAATTTTCGTGCGGCTGATTTACCATTTGCTTCTCTTATTTTTCCTGTTAAAACTGACATTCTAAACTCCAATCAATGTGAAAAAATTTCTGGCAGGGAGACCTGTGCTTTAATCCTTGGTTGAATCGAACAAGGAACTGACAGAAGTCTCCTGATGAATTCTTAAAATTGCTTCTCCTAAAAGAGACGCAACAGATAACACTTTTATCTTAGGGTTTTTTTGTAGATCATCATTCAAGGGAATCGTATTGGTTGTCACCACTGATTTAATAGGTGAATTTGCAATACGCTCTCCCGCCGGGCCCGATAAAACCGGATGAGAACAACAGGCATGTACTTCCTTTGCCCCTGCACCCAAAAGCGCATCGGTCGCTTCCATCAGCGTTCCCGCAGTGTCAATCATGTCGTCTACGATAAAAGTTGTTTTCCCTTTTACATCACCGATGATATTCATTGCTTTAGCTTCATTTGGAGCATCTCGGCGTTTGTCAATAATCGCAAGGGAGGAGTTTAATCGTTTTGCATAAGCGCGAGCCCTTTCCACGCCACCTGCATCCGGAGAAATAACGATCATGTTCTCGAAGTTTTGCTCTTTGATATACTCGATCAAAACATTTATTGCGAAGAGATGATCCACCGGAACATTAAAAAACCCTTGAATTTGTCCGGCGTGTAAATCAACTGTCAAAACGCGATCTGCCCCTGCTGTTACAACTAAATCGGCAACCAGCTTGGATGTGATAGGAACCCGAGGTTCGTTTTTCCTGTCCTGCCGAGCATACCCGTAATAAGGGATCACGGCAGTTATCCTTTTTGCTGAAGCACGACGCAGAGCATCGATCATAATCAGCAGTTCCATCAAATTGGTATTGCCCGGAAAACATGTTGATTGAACAACGAAAACGTCTCCGCCGCGAACATTTTCTTCGATTCGCACATAGATATCTTTATCAGAGAAATCGCGAATTACGGTCTTCCCAGATGGGACTTTCATGTACCCACAGATTTCTTCCGTTAGTTTTTGGTTCGCTCTACCGGAAAAAACCAGCACACGCCCATTATCACTGGAAAACATTTTTCATCCTCAAAAAAATTGGCTGGGGCGGGAGGACTCGAACCTCCGAATGCAGGTATCAAAAACCTGTGTCTTAACCGCTTGACGACGCCCCAATACGGTAAACCGTACCGTTTAAATTTGTGCCCACAAGGGGGCTTAAGGGGTAAAAACGAAAAGACTTCTCACAATGACAAATGTATTGTTAAAAAGCCGATATCATTTCTTTTGGAAAAAATTCAGAAAAGCGAGTGATGCTTTTAGCCAGAAACACCCTGTATTTCCCCCCTGTAAATCTGGCTAACGCTTTTTTAGCAATTTCGGGATTATCGAAAATTCCAAAGACAGTTGAACCACTTCCCGACAAGAGCGCACCTTCTGCCCCTGAATTCAACAGCTCATTTTTCAACCTCAAGATCTCCGGATACCTTTTAAATACAACGGGTTCCAAGTCGTTGCAAAGGGCCGCCCCCAATTGGGCAAACTCCGATCGCATAATAAAATTTTTCAAAATGCTAATATTATTTTCGGACTTTGTCAACTTCAATTTTAGATTGCCGTAAACCCATGGGGTCGATATGGGAAATCCGGGATAAATCATTAAAATATAAAAACTAATCGGGCTTTCAATCGGTTGAAGAATTTCACCTTTGCCAGCTCCAATAGCGCATGGCGACATCAAAAAAAAAGGCACATCGGAACCCAGCTCGGAGGACATAGAAATCAAATCGTCACGCGGTATTTTTAAATTCCACAATAGATTAAGGGCCAGCAAAACTCCAGCAGCATTTCCACTACCTCCTCCTAATCCGGCCCCCGAAGGAATATTTTTCTTCAGTTTAATTTTTACTCCGCCACATTTACCTGGAAAACGATTTTGCAGAAGCCTGGCAGCCTTGACAACAAGATTGGTCTCATCATTTGGAATACCCGGAGTATCGCAAAACAACTCAACATTCCCCTGAGTTTCTTCCAGCTCCACCTCATCAAACCAAGCCACCATTTGAAACAAGGTCTCCAACTCGTGAAACCCGTCATCTCTTTTTTTATGGATATGGAGACCCAAGTTTATTTTTGCGGGAGTTTTAAATTTCAGTTTTTTAGATGGAGTCATTTTTTATTTTACAGAAGCTGTGGGCATGAGTTGAAAAGTGTTCTGAAAAATTTTTTCATTCAGAGTCGGGTCCTTATACTTGACCCGTATGATTTCCTGCTTTGAGGGAAACTCTAGAGTGATCAAATGCGGCCAATCAATATTGCTGACTTTTTCATAATCCTGCCATTGAATAAAATATCGTTTTTGACCCATTTCGATTCGAGTCATCTCAAGCGGCAACAAGGTTACAGCATCTATATGGAGGCGAACTTCCCCACTGCGCTTTAAGTCTTTAGCCTGCAGGATGTATTCCGTCCGGTCCGAACTTAATTGAGACTTCTCTACCTTGAGGAACTCAAAGTTCGGGATATGACCGAGAAAAATTCTTAAGTGTTCGCGAAAATCGATTTGCGTTCCAAGCAGTTTTCTCAACATGTTCTTTACATCCGAACCCGAATAGAGCCTACCTTTTGCAGGATCTAGAAACTGCATCTTCCCGGCATCACTGATGAAAACCCCCATCGCCTGACCAAACAACCCATAGGTATCAACCCGAATAGAACGGCTTTCCTTTATCAACAAAGTCTGACGAAAGGATTGCTTAAATTCTTTGCCAATAAAAGTGGTCCGCGCAAATGATTTAACACTATGGATTTTATTCGCGCGAGCTTGCAGTTGATTGAATATATAACCGGAAGAGATTTTGTCTTTTGAAAAATGCGGGGGTGCTTTTTCAACCGAGGCCTGGCAACCGACCAACAGAAGCAAAACAAATAAAAACCTCTGCGGAGCGCGGCAAACTACCGCAGATAATAGGTCCGTCAATCCTTTTACTATAGTCACCCAATATTTCCTCAAGGCGCTGCCTTATTAATAACTTTGCTGGATGAGTTTTTTTGCTTTTTCAATTTTATTCTGCAGGATTTGTGGGTTAGGCATTTCTCCGCCCAGATCATCTTTATTATGGAGTGTCAGGGAATGGCTGTTTTTCCAAGCTCCTGTTGCTTCATTATAATTTTTCAAAGAAAACAGGATGTCCCCAAGGTGATCATAAAGCACGGGATCCGGATCGGTATAAATCAATGCTTTCTGGATTTGCGCAAGGGCTTTTTCTGAGTCACCCTTCTTGAAATAGATCCACCCCAGGCTGTCTAGAAAATAACCGTTACGAGGTTGAATGGTGAGAGCTTTTTTCAAATGCTCTAAAGCTCGGTCGAGGTCGCGTCCTTCCAAGGCGTAAATATACCCTAAAAAGTTGTGAGCGTTTGAATGTAGAGGATTAATTTCAATAGCCTGTCGCATATTTTCAATCGCGCCCTTAAAGTCTCCGGCTTTTTCCATCAACGCACCCAATTCAAAATAATAAGAATCTTTTTGGGGGTTGAGGGCCAAAGCTTTTTTCATGCTTTCCACAGCCTTGCCATTTTCTTGATTTGACATATAGGCCAGAGCCAAAGAATGATAAATCTGATCGTTCTCAGGCTCCATTTCAATGGCGTTTTCCAAAAGCTTAATGGCGACACCCATTTTTTCATCCAGACTGTATAACCGCGCGGAATAAAGCAGGATTTCCATTGACTTAGGCTCAAGATTTCTGAGTATCTCAAATTCCACAATGGCCTTGTCTAATCGTCCCTGGGTTTCATAGATACGTGCCATGAGCACATGTGGGTCTTTATGGTCATTTGCGGCCACGACCAGTTGAAATTCGTCCAATGCCCTTAGGTAAAGGGTTTCCTCAAAATAAATAGCAGCGATTCTCATGTGAACATTAGGCTGCTTTGCCAATTCGGCGGGGATTCCTTTGTGACTGGACATTTCGTTTATATACGCAGGGTCTGAGGGGTTCTGAATTTTTGCAACACGCTCATCAATAAAAGAATTTTTTAGTTTGAGCTTTAACAGAAGATTGTATTCCTTAAGAGCTTCTTCATGTTTCCCCAACCGCTCGTAAACCCATGCAAGGTATTTTCGCGCCTGCAATAAATTGGGTTTCAAAATAACCGACATCTGAAACCTTTTTTCTGCTTCTTTTAATTCATTGTTATGCAATAAAGCTCTGCCCAGATAGAATTGCCCTAACGGATTATTGTGTTCCATTTTGGCGGCCTGCCAATACATATCCTTTGCCTGACCCCATCTTCCCTGTTCTTCCAGTACGGTTCCCTTTAAGAAAATGGCGCGGGAGCTTTTAGGGTCAATCTGGTGGACTCTTTCATAATGATAAATAGAAGCATCTGTTTTCCCCTGACTCGCGAGGATATCGGCCAGATCCATATGGATTTTTTTATTCTTAGGGAACCGCTCTAAAGCGTCCTGCCCTGCTTTAATCGCATCATCTAACTGGCCGGTGCGTAACAGCAGCCGCACATGTTTTTCAAAAAATCTTTCAGTTTCCCGGTCATATTTTACAATTTCCTTGTATTGCGAAGCCGCTTGTTCAAACTGGAATTTTTTTTCGGCTTCCAGAGACATGAGAAAATGGAAGTAGGCACGCGGATCTTTGCTGTCCAGAGGTTGGGCTTGTTGCCTTTTTTGTTCATACATTTTCGCAGCATAGGAGTTGGAAAGATCGAAGTCTTGTGATTGCGTCTCAATCTGATTTCCAACAGTCGTACAGTTGGATAGAGATAAAAATAGCAGTCCGGAGATAAGAATTTTTGTCACTGACCATCTGCTCATTATTCGGTTTTTTTGTGTCGTCATTTTTTTATTCAACAAGAGATTTTTGAAGGAACTATATTCTTAACTTAATATTTTCCACTAGGTTTTTTCCTGCTCGACTGTTTATTTCTTTAATGATTTTTTTCTTCAAGCTTTCCAGCGCTGACAACCATTCTTTACCTTGAACTCGGATATGAAGTGTGCTTTTGGTTATTTTATCAATGCTAGATATATCTGCTATTTCTTTTCCAACCACAAGATTCCAATGGTAAGAAAGCCATTCTAGCTGATCGTCCTGTAAACTTTCTGGCAGCGATTCAAAAAGAACCGAACTTAGGTCCGACCAATTTTTATTTAGATCCTGCTTTCTTATCATAGCTCAATAACCTGATTGGTTTGATCCCATTTTTTATTTTAGCTATGTTAACGCATAAGTTAAAGGAATAACTTGTGATCCTTTAAATTCGTTCCTTTCGTAGAAAACTATGACAAAACTGACTTCTGATAGTAAACGACTTATACAACTTGAGGAAGGGGTTGACCAGTTGGAAACCTGCTACAAAACTACCTCTCTCCTAAACTCTGAGCTGAACCTCAGTAACCTGCTCGGCACCATTATGAACGTCGCCAAAAAGGTAATGAGCGCCGATACCTGCAGTCTTCTACTAGTCGATGATAACAATGAAGAGTTGGTATTTTAGATCGCTCTCAGCGATGTGGGTGAAAAGATAAAGACTATGACACGGCTCAAAATTGGCGAAGGCATAGCCGGTAGCGTTGCCAAAACGGGAGAACCGTTGATCATCAAAGATGCTTCCCAGCATCCTAAGTTTCATTCTGATTACGATAAGAAGACTGGATATAAAGTCAGCTCTATTTTATGTTCGCCACTAAAAGTAAAGGGCCTCGTGTTTCAGGAAAGCGACCTGGAGCTATTTTTGTTGCTTTGCGATAGTCCGGCGTTGGCTATTCATAATGCCCGGTTACATCTGGTGCTTATGGAAAACCAACGTATGGGAAAAGATATGGAGTTTGCGCAATCGGTGTAAGAAAGTTTTCTGCCCACTTCTACTCCGCAACACGAAAATTTTGTTTTTGCTTCCGGCACACATGCCGCGTAGTTTGTGGGCGGCGATTACTACGACTTCATTCCGTTTGGAAATGATGTTTTCGGAAAAGGCGTTTCCGCGGATTTGCAAATAGCACGGTTGATGAGTGACTTTCGATACATATCCCAGTTTAACCCCGAACCAAAAAAAGTTTTAAAGCAGATCAATAACATTCTTTGCGAACGTTCCTACCGGGGCATGTTTACCACGGCGGTTTTTTGTTTATTGGATACGAATAAAAGAACGCTGACCGTTGCCAACGGTGGGCACCTTTCTTTATTATTTAAAAATGAAAAAAACATCGAAGAAATTGGGCATGCGGGAGGCACTCCCTTAGGCATCTTGCCTAATGTTGAATACACTCAAAACAAGTATTCATTGAAAAAGGGGAATCAGATACTGATTTATACCGATGGCATCACCGAACCCAAAAACAAACAACAGGAAGAATTTGGAGTTACTCAATTGAAAGAATTGTTCACCAACCACGATGGCTCCCCTCAGGAATTTATCCAGTTACTTAAAATATCTATTAAAAACTTCATCGGCGATTTACCGCAATTCGATGATCTAATCTCACTTGCATTTAAAGTTATTTAGCCGACAAGCTTGCCCCCCATTCTAGCGGGTGATATTGTTGAAATAATGGGGTTTAAAGGTATACTGTTCGAATCAATAATAAAAAAATCAATAACCGTATGTCCCAACCCATAAAACTTTCCATACCAAGCCACCCGAAGTATCTGGGTTTGATACGTAAAGTTCTTCAGGAACTTCTGGACTACCATAAAACCCCTGAAGAAACAGAGAGGCATCTCATTCTTTGTGTGGATGAAGCCTGCTCAAATGTTATTAAACACGGTTATGGCGGTCCCTGTGAGGAACCCATTGAGGCAACATTCCATATCGATAGCGATGACTTCAAAGTGCAGATAAGGGATTACGGTAAGCAATGTGATAGCAGCCAGATCAAGCCACGTTGCGTTAACGAGATAAAACCAGGCGGACTGGGAACACATTTTATAAACGAGATTATGGATGATGTCAGCTATTGCACCGAACGCGTAAAGGGCACCTTGTTCACCATGGCAAAAAAATTAAAAAGGGAACTAACTTCAGCTCAGGAGAAGAATAAAGAATGAGTATTGAATTAAAATTAGATCGCCCTACGGAAAACACGGTGATGGTATCTGTCAAGCCGATATTGACATGAGTTCATCGACAAAAGTTCGCGATATTCTCGCCCCATTATTTCAGGAATACAATAAAGCGATCATTGTGGATTTATCCGGAGTCTCCTATATCGACAGTTCGGGTATCGTGACACTGGTCGAAGAATTGCAGTGGAGCCACAGTAGCCAGAACAAGTTTCGACTGGTTTCCCTGACTCCCGGAGTCAAAGATGTGTTCGAGATAACACGTCTGTTAACCGTTTTCGATACAAAAGAAGAAGCCCTAGTCGGGTAGTCCCCAACAGGTAGTTGGTCAAGGCTTTATTGGGCGAACGATAACCGTTACGCTTCTAGATAAGGCTCCTTCGCACAAACTCATTAGACTCCTATGCGCTCCCGTATCCAGGTAATCATCCTGGGAATTATCAGCCTGCTCCTCTATTTATTCCTAACTAAAATTTCAACCGAGTTCAATTGGGGAGAAGGTTATGCCGATCGCCCCATTCTCACTTATTTGGGAATTTATTTTTCGCTGTCGCTGCTCTTCTTTGCCGCCTGTTCTATTCTTTCAAAGCAACCCAATGACCGATTTATCTTTTGGGCAATGATTGCCTTCGGCCTGTTATTCAGGTTTTCTATTTTACCTGCACAGCAGATTCAAGAAGACGATGTCTATCGTTACCTTTGGGATGGAAAGGTTTATGCCAACAACATTAATCCTTTCGAGTACTCTCCCTCTGAAGTTCATGAGTTTAAAGAATTGCGAATTCAGAATCCCGAAACTTATTACGAAGTTTATAACGAAAGAAATGAACGCGAATTGGAGCAACTGGCGGAATTGAAATGGGCAACACCGACATCTCTCAAATATCTGGAAAGAGTAAATCATCCCAGCGTCCCCACCATTTATCCACCCATGGCTCAATATGTGTTCCGAGCGGTGCATTTTTTTCAGCCAGATAGCATTCTTGCTATGCGGATAGCTTTTCTAGTTTTTGATGTACTAGCTTTGTTCTTCATCTTAGGGATTCTTAGCAAGCTTGAATTGAATAAAAATATGAGCGGGGTCTACTTTTGGTGCCCACTGATGATAAAAGAAACTTTCAACTCAACACATCTAGATATCATTGGTATTTCATTTCTATGCGGTTCGATTTATTTTCTGGTTCATAATCGCCATACCTTGGCGACATTTTTTCTGGCGTTAGGTTTTCTGGGAAAGTTGTACCCAGCTATCTTGTTTCCACTTTATATTCAGGCTTGTTTTCAGCATTGTAGGAAGTCAGAGGGGAATCCCTGGCGGACTACAATCCTAAATTCCTTGTTTTTTGTCGGAATAATTATTTTAGGATATGTCCCCTTTATGGAAATCGGACTTCATATGTTTGATGGCCTCAAAGCATATTCTCTTTATTGGCAAAGTAATGACAGCATTTTTGCCTGTCTGCTTTTTCTTTTCAAGAACCTGCCGGGAGATTTAAGCAGCATCACTTTTCTATCAAACTCCCTACCAGTTTTTTTGAGCAAGCTAACTGTAGTTTGCATTTTGATGGGAGTCTTAATCTGGCTTTTGTTAAAAAATACTTCACTCATTAAAGACCCTCAAATATTTTTGAAGCAGTTTTTTATTTTGATGGCATTGGTATTTTTGCTTAGCCCTATTCAAAACCCCTGGTACCTGTGTTGGGTCGTGCCTTTTTTATGTCTGTTTCCCAATCGTTCATGGATTCTTTTGACAGTACTGGTGGGACTCTATTACCTGGACTTCTATTTTGATTACCAGGAAATTCAATCTTGGAGCCAATGGATTCCTTGGATTGAATACCTGCCTTTTTATCTATTATTGGCTTGGGATTTTCGTTATAAAAATAAGACGCTGGAGACGAAAAAAAACAATGAAATGTCGTAACAAATTTCACTTATTAAGAAGGGTGGTAATAGTTATAGTCAAAAATATTAAAGCCCGCCCCAATCGGATTAAACTTCAATGGCAAATATAACAGTAGAAGAAGTCAGAAGGTTACTCATCACCAAGAGTATCACCCACTCCAATAATATGGATCTTTCGGGGTTGGGTTTTAGTGGATTGACTCTTGCCGTGGCGAACTTCAGCGGTAGGAGATTGATTAAAACTAAATTTGTTAAGACTTTTCTGTCCAAATATAATTTTCAAGGGGCAAACTTGACGGATGCAGATTTTACCACCGCGAATCTTAAAGAAGCAGATTTGAGCCGCGCCACTCTTGAGAATATCACCTTAAGCAGGGTGAATTTGACGAAAGCTAATTTGACCTCTGCTACAACCAGTAAAACAAACTTCAAAAATGAAAAATTCATTGGCACCATTGGCTACAAACCTTCCTAATCAAACCAGCTCTAAAAAAGATTTAACCTTGGGTTGAATAGAATCATCGAACCGGTTATCACGGTCAAGTAGAATTCCGTGAATCCCTACATTTCGCGCGCCAACGATATCTGTTTTAACTTCATCCCCAATATGGCAAGCCTCGTGAGGTTTAACACCGCTTAGTCGCAAAGCTTCTTCGAATATTTTTTTATCCGGTTTAGCAGAACCCACCATTGCCGAAGGAAGAATGAATTTAAAATGATCTGCAAGTTCTAAATTCTTCAGTGTCGATATCAGTCGAGAATCCCAATTCGAAATAACACCTAGAATAATTCCTCGCTCTTTTAGTTTTTCAAAAATTCTAGACTCGATCACATCTTCGTGGATCTTCCAATTGGAACCATCACGGAATACTTCAAAGATCAGTTCAAAATATTCATCGAAACGGTCGAGTCCTCCAAGAGGTTGAAAAACTTCAAACACCATATCTTTCCAGAATTTTTCTTCCACCTTTGGCCCAGACTTATTTCCTAAAGATTCGATGCCCCCCACTTTTTTCCACTCCGAACGGAACCCTTTATTGAGCTCATCAGGCGTCCCGGAAAATCCAAAATCACGGGCATGCTTGGCATATACATCACCCACCGAAGGATGAGCACGAATCAAAGTTCCCCCAACATCGAAGAACACAGCTTTAAAAGAAGTAAGAGGCACGTCTTATTTTCCTTAATTTTTATAAAATAGGTTTCTTAAAGTAACAGAAAATATTTTAGACGCCGAATGTAAATTTTTAAGAGATATAAGCGGATATATTTCTCGTCATTGCAAAGAGTCGGAGGCGATGTGGCGATGTGGCGATCTAGCATAAACAAAAGAACGTCTTTGACAAAACAACTTACCGATAAAGTGGAATATTATTCAGTCTGGATCGCCGCACTCCCTCTGGTCTTTCGTGATGACATGCGGAGGGGGGGGTATCCTATTTTTTCTTATTTTTTAGGGGAGGTATATCACACCGGTCCTCTTTGAGAAAGAGGGGGATCAATTAGAGTAACCCCTTCCCTTTTCAGGGGGATGGCTATCAATCTACGTCAACGCAAGCCGCGAAGTGGTGTGGCGATCTAATTTTTTATGAATTGGTTCGTCACCTTTGGTTCCTCACAATGAGGCTCAATGTAACCGTTTCTAGAAACTTGAGGGTAATTGTCTCGCAGTAAAAGAATAGACCTATTGGGCTGCGGGGCCTATCCCGCAAACTTTTTTACTATTAAGACGGAGTTGATGCCAAACATGCCGAAGGAGTTATTCATGATGTAGTTTACAGAGGGGAGTTTTTCTGGAGCGTTGGCAACGAGATTATTCACTGCACATTCCGGGTCGAGGTCGTCGAGATTGATGGTGGGGTGAACCATATTATCTTCAAAGGCGGGTAAGTTACCGGACAATTCCAAAGTGCCTGCTGCGCCCATAGTGTGACCTATAAAACTTTTTGTATTATTAACGCGGGTTTTGCTTTCGTTGCCGAACACATCGCGAATGGCTTTGGTTTCTTGAATGTCTCCCATTTGCGTTGCGGTTGCGTGAGCGTTGAGGATATCTATGTCGTTGGGTTTGAGTCCGGCTCGGTCGAGAGCCAGGCGCATACATTGAGTCTGCCTGCCGGGATCGGGCAAAATATAATCTACTGCATCTGAATTTGTTGCATGGCCTACAATTTCTCCATAAATTTTTGCGCCGCGTTTTTCGGCATCTTCCAAACGTTCAAGAGTGTAGACGCAACCGCCTTCAGAACAAACAATTCCATTTCGGTTTTTATCGAACGGGCGACTGGCTTTTGTTGGGTCTTCGTGCTCTGCAAGCGCGCCTTCACTTTTGAAGCTGGCAAAAATTCCAAAGGTATGGATGCTTTCGGAAACGCCCCCGGCTAATGCCAGATCGACTTCCCCTAGTCGCAACATTTGTACTCCCTGAATGACGCCCATATTTCCAGCGGCACAGGCCGCGCCAATGGTGTAATGCGGACCAGTGATTTTCATATTCAAGGTAACTTCACCGGCGGGATTGTTAGATACGGTTCTAGGGTTATGATGATGCGACCAGTACTTCACATCGTAATCGTATTTGCTAATATTGTAGACTTCGTTTTCTGTTTCTACATTTCCGTGTTCTGTTGTTCCCAGATAAACACCCACTCTTGAACGGTCAATTGCTTCAAGGTCTATATTTGCATCGGCAAACGCTTCTCGTGAACAGTAAATGGAAACCGAACCCACTCGGGTTCCTCGACGTCGTTCCTTTTTTTTCTGGTATTTGAGTTCGTCAAAATCACAAACTCCGGCTAGCACTTTACCCATATAACGGGTTTCGTATTCCTGCACTCCCGATACTCCATTGAGCAGATTGTGTCGAAACTCTTTCGGGTTGTTGCCGTTAGGGGCTGTCAGCCCGATACCTGTTATGACTATGCGTGAGTTAATCATTCTTAATTGACCGTCTTCGTTAACAATGCAACTGCGTATGCAGCAATGCCTTCTTCCTTGCCTGCGAATCCTAATTTTTCTGTTGTTGTGGCTTTTATATTTATTTGACCTATGTCTATTGCCATGGCCTGTGAAATATTCTTTTTCATGTCAGGTAAAAACGGAGCCAGTTTTGGTTTTTGCGCAACGATGATGGTATCGATATTGGAAACTTCAAACCCTTTATCTCTGCAAGTTGCGGTAACTTTCTCCAATAAAATTAGACTGGAGATGCCTTTCCACTGTGAGTCGGTATCCGGGAAATGGGCACCAATATCACCTGCACCAACGGCTCCCAGAAGAGCATCGCATAATGCGTGTAGCAGAACATCGGCATCGGAATGCCCATCGAGTCCGGTCGAATGTGGGATATCAATACCGCCGAGTATCAGCTTTCTTCCTGCAACCAGGCGGTGCACATCGTAACCATTACCAATACGAATTATAGGTGAGTTCATCTTAGGAAATTTTATTGAAAATTTCTATCCAGAAGCTTTAATATTATAGTATCTCGAACACTAGCCCCGACCTATTGCGCACGCTAGTGAGTTACGGTGATTAGTTTTGTAGTTTCTTCGCGTGCCCATCGATCGGCTTCCAATACATCCTGTAAATCGTTTAAAGGAGATGGACGGTGGTTATGCATAACCATACGAATGATTTCTGCGATATCTTTATATGGGATGAGTTCATCGAGGAATGCCTGCACCGCAATTTCATTTGCAGCATTGAGTATGGCAGGCATGGTTTGCCCCATTTCCAGTGCGTCAATTGCCAACTGCAAGCAGGGGAATCGTTCAAAATCGGGTGCTTCAAAGGTCAGGGCACCCATTGTTGCCAAGTCCAGCGATGGCAAATTACATTCAAATCGATCCGGATGGGTTAATGCGTAGGCAATCGGTACGCGCATATCAGGGAGACCTAACTGTGCCATGATGGAGGTATCTACAAATTCTATCATTGAGTGGATGATACTTTGTGCATGCACAATGATTTCGACTGGAGTGTCGAGACCAAACAACCACTTGGCTTCTATATATTCTAACCCCTTATTCATCATGGTGGATGAATCGATTGTTATTTTTGCACCCATATCCCAGTTCGGGTGCTTGAGCGCATCTTTCACTGTTACGGTTTCCATTTGTTCGAGACTGAAGGTGCGGAAGGGCCCGCCTGATGCAGTCAGAATAATTTTTTTGATGCGTTCTTTTTTCTCGCCATTCAATGCCTGAAAAATAGCACTGTGTTCACTGTCGATAGGAATGATTTGCGAGTTTGTTTTCTCCGCTTCTTTGAGAACAAGTTCCCCCGCAATAACTAGAGTTTCTTTATTTGCCAGAGCAAGATTTTTTCCTGCTTTCAGAGCTTCAATTGCGGGTATGAGACCGGCACTACCTACAACACCGGAAACAACTACGTCGACTTCTGAAAGGGTTGCGACTGCAATAGAACCTTCTTCCCGTGGAATTATTTCTACATCTAGATCAGCAACGCGTTCTTTCAGAGTTGCAATTTTTGTTGTATCGAATAAAGAGGCTACTTTAGGTTTGAACTTTCGCACTTGTTCGGCGAACAAATCGACATTGCTTCCTGCCGACATAGCCAGAACTTGGAAACTTTCGGGATTACGCTCAACCACATCCAGTGTGTTTACCCCAATCGAACCTGTAGAACCAAGAAGAGAGATTTTTTTCATATATTTTTAGGCTGTAAGGAAAATCTGGTAATAACAATAAAAACCCGGGCCGACAAACAAAAGACTGTCGATGCGATCCAAAACCCCTCCATGTCCCGGAATCAGGGTTCCGGAATCTTTGACCTGACAATTGCGTTTTATTAGCGATTCTGCTAAATCGCCAAACTGACCGATAATACCGCAAATAAACGCTACAATCAAACAATGGATTAGGGGAATCTCATTGAAGAACAAGCTACTTGCCAAAAGGGCAGCTATTAAAGTCCCCATTACATTGGCGATGGCTCCTGCAATTGTTTTATTGGGACTAACCACTTCAAGCAGTTTGCGATCTCCCAGTTTACGACCGACGTAAAATGCTGCTGTATCTCCCGCCCAGACAAACAATAATATAAATACGATCATTTGCCGGCCTCCTTCCAGATTGCTAATTAAAAGGAAGTATCCGCCTAGTCCCGCCGTATAAAGAATTCCAAACAGCGTGTAGGAAATGGAGTCGAGTGCTACGCGCACATTTTTTTCTCTGAGACACCAAACTATAAACAATGTGAGAGGAATGAAAACGCCAAACAGCGATAAAAATTTCGGGATAAAAAACACGACGCCAAGGAGAAAAGAACTCAAAACCAAACCTTGAATTGGGAACCCACACACCCCGGCATTGGCAATCATGGAAAAATATTCGTGCGTGGCAATTAGAACTATGGATGCAATCAAGAAAAAAAATAAACTGGGATGGCCATATAATATTATCCCAAGCACTATGGGGATTGCTATGACTCCGCTAATAACGCGTTCCAAAGTTTTCTCCTAAACGGATTTAAAATTTATTTTGTTGAGAAATTAGACGGGGTGGTCATTAAAATTTTCAATCAGGCTTTTGCGATTTGTTCTTGGGTCATTCCAAACCGGCGGTCTCGACCTTGATAATCGACGATAGCATTTATAAAATCCTCTTCTGTAAAATCGGGCCACAAAACATCATTATAATGCAATTCTGTGTAGGCACTTTGATAAAGAAGAAAATTGCTGATTCTTCTTTCTCCGCTGGTTCTTATTAATAGGTCCGGATCAGGAATTGGGTGAGTGGAAAGAAAGGACTCAAACAGTGAAGGGTCGATATCCTCTGGTAAAATTTGTCCTTCTTTTACCATTTGTGCCACTTTTCTCACCGCATCCATAATTTCCTGTCTGCCACCATAGCTCAAGGCGAGGGTGAGAATCATTCCGCTATTGTTTCGTGTCTCATCAATGGAGTATTGAATCAATTTTTGTATAGATGCTGGTAGCTCTTCGATATGCCCAATGGTATTGAACTTAATATTTTCTTCTTTCATTCTATTCAATTCTTTTTTGAGGAAATGCTCCAGGATTTTCATCAGGGTGCCGATTTCGGTAGAGGGGCGGTTCCAGTTTTCATCGGAGAAGGAGTACAGAGTCAATGCTTCGAGATTGAGTTTACAACCCAGGGAAACAATACGATCTACGACTTTTACGCCTGCCCAATGACCTTCAACTCGGGGGCGAGAATTCTTTTGTGCCCACCGACCATTGCCATCCATAATAACGGCAATATGTTTGGGCAATCGATGTGGATCAATTTTTTCCTGCGACTGTGATTCAACCAAGAAGAGAACTCCTGAATAAACCCGGTAGATATCAAAAAAATTGATAATGGATGAGCGGTTAAACTTCTAGAATGTCTTTCTCTTTTGCCTGGACGATTTTATCTACTTCTGCCACAAATTTGTCGGTAATTTTCTGGGTTTCATCCTGGCCCTTATGGCTTTCGTCCTCAGAGATATCATTTTTCTTTTCAGATTGCTTGAGTTTTTCGTTGATATCCCTCCGAACATTTCGGATAGACACCTTACATTCCTCAGATTGCTTTTTTACTAGCTTGACCAGTTGCTGCCTTCTTTCGCTGGTAAGCGGCGGAATAGACAATCGTATTACCTTGCCATCATTGTTAGGAGTCAAACCCAGGTCGGAAGCTTGAATTGCTTTTTCGATATCCTTGAGGATCGTTGCCTCCCAAGGTTGCACCGTTAAGGTCGAGCTGTCAGGGGATCCCAGAGTGGCGACTTGTTTTAACGGAGTGGGATTGCCGTAATAATCAACCATCAGATCATCAAGTAATGCCACCGATGCCTGTCCAGTTCTTAATTTCCCCAACTCATGAAACAAGTGATCGATTGCGCTTTTCATCTTCTGGTCAGCTTCTTGAATTATTTCTGTCACCATTTTTACGCCCCCACGGTTGTGCCAAGTTTTTCACCCAACAATACTCTTTTAATACTATACCTTTGATTCACGTTGAATATCACCATTGGCAACTTGTTATCCATGCATAGAGAAACGGAAGTCGAATCCATGACTTTCAGTCCTTTTTTTAACACTTCAATATATGTCAATTCTTCATATTTGACTGCAGACTTGTCTATCCTAGGGTCGGAACTATAAATCCCGTCTACTTTAGTCGCTTTAAAAATCACATCGGCACCGATTTCCATCGCCCTCAAGGAAGCTGCGGTATCGGTGGTGAAATAAGGGTTGCCAGTTCCCCCCGCAAAAATAACGACTCGGCCTTTTTCCAGGTGCCGGACTGCCTTGCGGCGAACATAAGCTTCGGCCACAGCTTGAATTTCGATTGCGGTCTGAACTCGAGTAGGAATACCAGCCTGCTCCAGTGCAGCTTGAAGAGCCAACGCGTTGATAACCGTTGCCAGCATACCCATATAGTCGCCTGTCGTCCGCTCAATACCAATATCACTTAAAGAAGCGCCACGAAGTATGTTTCCTCCGCCTATTACAATGGCAATTTCAACCCCCAGGTCTTTGGCTGCTTTGATCTCTTCAGTAATATTTTTCAGAGCATGTCCGTGAAGACCAAAATCCCCTTCTTCATCAACCAGACTTTCACCGCCCAGTTTCAGGAGCACTCTTTTATAAACGGCTTCTGACATTAAATTTCAAACCTTGAAAATCTTCTGAGGACAATGTTTTCACCTAACAGTGCAATTTTCTGCTTGATTAACTCTTGGACAGTAACATTGGTGTCCTTAACAAAAGGTTGCTCGAGCACACAATTTTCTTCGTAAAATTTTTCCATTTTTCCAGTAACAATTTTTTCAATGATGTTATCTGGCTTGCCAGATTCTTTTGCCATATGTATAGCGATTTCTTTTTCTTTGTCGAGAATTTCCTGTGTCACTTCATCTCGTGTTGCAAATCGGGGTTTAGCGGCGGCAATATGCATGGCAATATCACGAACCAATTCTTGGAAGTCCGGCGTGTTGGCAACGAAATCGGTTTCGCAATTCAGCTCCACCATTACCCCCAGTTTGTTACCAGCGTGAATATAGGTGCCGACTGAACCATCACCGGTTTGTCTGTCTGATTTTTTATCTGCCTTTGCCAATCCCTTTTTACGCAAAAAAGTAATCGCAGTTTCCACATCGCCACTTGTTTCTTTTAACGCAGACTTGCATTCCATAATTCCCGAGCCAGTTTGAGAGCGCAGCTCCTTAACCATCGCAGCAGTTATTTCCATTCCCTTTACATCCTTACAAAAAAGTTGATCGTGAAAACAATAGAACAAGGCAAATTGCTTTGCTTGCAAATTTATTTTGAGTTACTCCGGTTGGCTATTCCGCAGAGGCAAGACTCTGTCAGAATAGTTCCAGCCTGATGTTTTAAGCTCAGATTTAATTCGGGTCAGGCAGGCACTACAGTTTCGCTTTTGCCCTTATCGTCTGGAGCTCCAGGTTTTTCTGTAGCCTTACTGGGGCTTGGTTTTGCTTCAGCCTTTTCTTTTTCCTGGTTGACTTTTCTCATCTCTTGACCTTCCAGATAGACATCGGCGATTCTTTGGGCGAACAGTTTGATTGATCGCATAGCATCGTCATTTGCTGGAATCGGGAAGTCAATACCATCCGGATCAGAATTCGTATCGACCATGGCGATAATTTTAATACCTAATTTTTTTCCTTCCGCCAAGGCAATCTTTTCTTTTTTGGTATCAACGATAAACAGAACATCGGGTAAATCTTTCATCGTTTTAATGCCACCAAAAAATTTATTCAGCTTGACAATTTCTTTGCGTAAATCCAGCGCTTCCTTTTTATGCAAGCGATCAAACTGATTGTCCGCGTCCATTTTTTCCAATTCGAGCAATCGTGCGATGCTTTTCTTAATTGTGGCGAAATTAGTAAGAGTTCCCCCCAACCATCTCTGGTTGATATAATACATTCCGCATCGCGATGCTTCGTCGGCAATCAATTCCTGCGCTTGTTTTTTCGTTGCGACGAAAAGGATTTTTTTACCCGAACGGGCGCTGTCTCTGATATACTTTTCAGCTGCTTGAAAACCGGTGAGGGTTTTTTGTAAATCGATAATATAAATCCCGCTACGCGCTCCATATATATAAGGTTTCATTTTGGGGTTCCACCGGTTAGTCTGATGACCAAAATGTACACCGGACTCAAGTAAGCTTTTCATTGTAATTTCAGACATTCTATCTCCTTAAATTTGAATGGGTTATACCACCGCCCCCATCGACTCGCATCAGGAACCCGCAGGCCACCCCTGATTTGATCCGGAAACGTGCGTTATTGAATTTTCTGGAATTCTTCCCCTAAAGGAAGCCAAATTGTGGCTTAGACTAACATATTCAAGCTGGGGTGACAATATGCAACCTGCCAAATATGAGCATAAATGCAGGTTTTTCGTTGTTTTTTAGCTTTGCAACAGCTGTTGCCTTTAAATTGGATAGAAGGCACTCGCTTTTTTTAAGTTTCTAAATCTGCTACCTTTTGTGCCAGATTATAATCCATTCGATTTTTCAATTGGTTTTTTAATTTTTATGGCCTTTCAAAATATTTTAATAGTCAGTACAACAGGGATGGGAGATTGCCTGTGGGGAACTCCTGGGATCAGAGAATTAAAAAAAGCCTTTCCTGATGCTGAAATCGATTTGATCGTTAAAAAAGATTGGCTGGATCTTTTTAAGCACAATCCTCATTTGAAAAATGTTTACCCCTATCAGAGCAGATGGTATGCGCAAATTCTTTTAGGCCTCAAACTCCTGTTTAAACCGAAGTATTCCCACATTTATGTTTTCCATGCGAATAACGATTTTGGCAGAATAAAATTTTTCCTCAAATCATCACCCCTTTGGAATCATCAGGGCCATAAATGGTGTCCCGATCAATTCAATGTTAAATTGGTGAGCTGTCCTTCTAATGAAAAAAATCTCCATGCCATCGAACGCAGACTTTTGATGCTGAAGGAGATGAATGTTGAACTTGAGAATCCTCAGATGGAATTATTTTTCAGCGATTCGGAAATCAGTGCGTTTGCAAATTACACCGATAAGAATGGATTAAAACCCCCTTTCGTGGTTTGCCATATAGGTGCTAGTTCAGCAGATCGACTATGGGAATCGAAAAATTTTTGCAAATTGGCAAACTTGATATTGAAAGAAACTTCTTTAAATATTGTTTTTGGTGGAAATAAAAAAGAATTGGGAATATTAAAAGCACTCGACCTTCCAGACAGCAATAGAATATTTTTTGCTTTTGACATGTCTATCATTAATTACGCTTATCTGTTGAGTCAGGCGATCTTACTGGTTTCAAATAATACAGGCCCCATGCATATTGGCTATGCAGTCAATACACCTACTATCGGAATTTTTCAGCATGTGGGTAACGGCCGTCCCGATCTAGTCGGTCCTTTTAAGCTCGACAAAACATTTTACCCCGTCGTAAGTTATTTAGATGGTGCTACAAGTGTTGAAGAAGTCTGGGGGAAGTTTCAAGCTATCTATCAGGCAACAGAGTAAGGCAGAAAACCTGAAGCTCTAGTCAATTAATAGAGAGCACGAGAAGAGAATTTTCAAAAATCCTTCCAGAAGTTTGAGAGTCTTTGTTTTGTAGAATACGAGATTGACCTATCTATAGATAACTCGCGGCGGAGCTAGCGGCCCAAACAAACGCCTATCGATTCTGCGGTGCGAATCAATTGAGAATCGAGTGGAACCTTACGTACAATTCCCGCCAAAGACTTTAGGGGCAAGAGAATAATTTCACGGCCCTGCAATGCCACCATGTTTCCGAATTTTTCTTCGGCTGCGGCTTGTACCGCTTCCGTCCCAAGCCGGGTTCCCAAAACACGGTCAAACGCTAACGGAGTTCCGCCTCTTTGGGTATGCCCTAAAACCGTGCACCTCACCTCCAGACCGATTCGATCCCCAATTTCACGAGCAACGTAATAGCCCACCCCACCTAGCTGGGCTACACCTTGTAGGCG
Source organism: Nitrospinota bacterium (assembly GCA_013349585.1). Taxonomy (GTDB): domain Bacteria; phylum Nitrospinota; class Nitrospinia; order Nitrospinales; family VA-1; genus UBA8687. Next base: position 36,505 of record DUZG01000009.1, read on the forward strand.
ATCGGAAGCTATTTCGCTAGTTATGGCATCTTTGCCAGTTTCTTTAGCTCCTTCAGCTACCACTATTATGCTGAAAGGACTTCCTCCTTCTATTCGCAAATGAATTTTTTCCAGAACTTTTTCGAGCTGGTAAGGGATTTCTGGAATCAGGATGGTGTGCGCTCTCCCGGCAAGTCCTGCTTCTAGTGCAATCCACCCCGCATCCCGGCCCATTACTTCCAAGATCATCACTCGCTGATGGCTTTCTCCTGTGGTATGCAACCGATCTAAAGCATCGCAGGCAACTTGCACCGCGGTTTGATAACCGAACGTGTAATCGGTTCCTACCAGATCGTTGTCAATGGTTTTGGGAATGCCGATGACAGGAAAACCCAACTCACAAAACCGATGTGCAAGTTGCAGAGTACCGTCTCCCCCCACAACAAAAAGGCAATCTAACTTTAGATTATTAAAGTTTTCTATAGTTTGTTTGGAGTAATCTCGGGTGGTGACACGACCTTCTTTGTCAAACTCTCGGTATTTGAAGGGATGCCCTTTGTTGGTCGTCCCGAGAATGGTACCGCCTAAAGGCAAGATTCCTTTTGTGTCCTCTATGCCGAGCATCCGATGACGATCAAAAATTAATCCATCAAAGCCATCTTCAATACCTATTACTTCGGCTTCATGTTCGATGATTGCTGATCGTGTAACAGCGCGAATGACAGCATTAAGACCGGAACAATCGCCTCCGCCTGTAAGTATGCCGACACGTTTTAATCCCATAAGTGGTTTATTCGGTCAATTCAATGGGTTGCGAAATGGGTTCGGCAACCAGATCGTAATCTGCCGCTGCATTGATACGAACGGGAATTATCTCACCTGGTTCGGCTTCGCATTTTTCCAGAATAACCTGACCGTCTATATCGGGAGCCTGAGAGGCTAACCTACCCGTCATTATATAATTTTCCTGAGCATCGAACCCTTCAACAAGCACCGATTTAATTTGCCCGACTTTTTCCTGATTTTTTCGTAACGCAATTTCTTTTTGAAATTCCATCAGAATATTTTTTCTTTCTTTTTTAACTTCCTCAGGAACACGACCGGGATAATCGAAAGCAGTGGTTCCTTCTTCATCGGAGTAAGTAAAAATACCTACATGATCAAATTGCATTTCGCAAATAAAGCGCAGCATATGTTTGAAATGCTCATCTGTTTCTCCGGGGAAGCCAGTGATGAAAGTGGTGCGCAAAGCAACTTCAGGAATTTTTAAACGCAGTTCATCAATCATTTTACGGACACCGCCTTCGGTTTCCTGACGTTTCATGCTTTTCAACATTTCATCATGCGTATGCTGTAGAGGAACATCAATATAGCGACACACTTTTTCCTCTGAGGCGATGTAGTCAATGACATCTGAGTTGAGAAAGGTCGGGTAACAATATAAAAGCCGCATCCATTCAACACCATCAATCTTAGCCATGCCCTTTAACAATCTCGCCAAACCATCTTTCATGGCCAGATCGAAACCATACATTGTTGTGTCTTGAGAAATTATGTTGAACTCTTTGACTCCCCTTTGGGCTAGATTTGCTGCTTCTGCCAAAATGGATTCGGGTGACCGACTACGCATCGGGCCGCGCATTTTAGGGATGATGCAGAACGCACAACGGTTGGAACAACCCTCTGCAATCTTTAAATAAGCCGTGTAAAAAGCGGTGGTCAGCAACCGATCGGTATAAGACTCATAGTATTCAGCAGGCGTCGCCACATGGTTACGGTTATCAAAATCACCCTCTTCAAGAATATTTTTTAGAAGCGGGTATTGCCCAACCCCCAGCATATGATCGATTTCGGGAATTTCATCAAGCAGTTCTTGGGTATGACGCTCTGCCAGACAACCTGTCACAATCAGCTTTTGACATTTTCCATCGATTTTTTTCCGAGCCATCTCAAGAATCGCATCGATCGATTCTTTTTTTGCGGATTCAATGAATCCACAGGTATTAACAATTATTATCTCAGCATCATCTTCATCGGGGGTAAGGTCATACCCTGAAGTAACGAGATCACCCAATACTCGTTCGGAATCAACAGTATTTTTTGGGCACCCCAAACTAACCATTCCAACTTTTTTCATAATTTTTCGTTTCTCATAAAATAAATTTAAGATCGATAATCAATCCGTTTCTTTTAATTTTTTTTCCATTCGTCGGACCAAGTCTTTAAAATCTTTTTTCTTTAGGATCTTATAAAATTGGCTCCGCAAATTATTGCGCATACTGACACCATCAAGAATAACATCCACAACCTGCCAGTTTTCTGCAGACTGTTTCATTCTAAAATCTATGTCTACTTCACCTTCTTTTTCATGTATGACGGTCAAGGGTATCAGCATCATATCTTTTTTTCTTTTTGGATTCCCATAAACCATATCCAAGTTCGCAAAAAACTTTGCAGAGCTTGGAAAAGCGACATGGACAAACAAATTCCCCAGCAATGTTTGAAATTGCTTCTGTTGTTCCTCGCTATGTTTTGACCAATATTTTCCCAGAGCCTTCTCGCTGATTTCTGGCACCATTAAGACGCTCAATGCGATATCAGAATGCTTTTCGTTTTCCGCTTTTTCAAAATCTGACAAACTTTCTTTTTTAACAATTTGTTTGATTTCGCCTAAAAGCTTTTTAACGGCAAACTCTGGACTCTTATTATTCGAATCAGCTGAAGCCGAGACCGTTAAAACAAAGAGTGCGATAGTAAAAGCAATTGTAATTAGATTACTCATTTATATGATACATTTTAAAGGTATTAAAATATTGTCTTCCCTGCTGTGGAAATCAATTTTTTTCTAAAATCGTATTTCCTAATTATAACGTAATTCCGCGATGTATTTAATTGCCTTTTTCCTGATTTTGATTTTTGGTGGTCCCGTTGCCTCGGCGCAAAATTCAACAACATTGGCTGAAATTGATACCCAGCACGAAAAGAGCCAATTGCAAACCGAGTATCAGAATATTGCTTCGCAGATAGAAAACGTCTTAGCGGACAATCCCAATCAGTATCAATGGCATTGGCGGCAAGCCCGAACCCAATATTCTTTAGCCAAAAAAGCGGGCGAATCGAAAAGTAATCACTATGACTTATGTATTTTTCATAGTTCCCGGGCTATTGAATTGCATCCCGATTCTGCCATCAGCTATTTTTATAGAGGCCTTTGTCGTGGCAAACAGGCGGAACTGAAGGGTATCTGGGCCAGCTTGGGGATTATTGAGCCTTTTCAGGAAGACATGAAAAAAGCCGTGGAATTGGACCCAAAAGTCAATCATGCCGGGCCTCATCGGGCTTTAGGGAAATTATATCTTGAACTGCCGTTTTTTCTGGGTGGGGATTCCAATAAATCGATATTTCATTTTAAAGAGGCCGTTCGATTGGCGCCAGACTACGCAGAAAATCATTTGGGACTGGCACAGGTTCTTGTCAAAAAAAATAATTCCACTCCAGCTCGAGAATCTCTTCACAAACTGATACAACTTACAGATAGTACGCAGGATGAAAAACTTCTTTCTCTCAGAAAAGAGGGAATGGAATTATTGGAAAACTTATCTCCTTAGAAAAACCACTATGCTAAAAGAAATTAGAATTCAGAATTTCGCAATTATTGAAACCCTTGTGGTGAATTTTGAAAAAGGACTGAATGTTCTGACCGGTGAAACTGGAGCGGGAAAGTCCATTATTATCGACGCACTAAATTTATTAGTGGGCGGCAGGGCCGATACAGATTCTATTCGTACCGGCGAAGCCACCGCGTTGGTCGAAGGTATTTTCCAAGTATCCGATGTAGAAACTCTGGCAATGGTACAGGAGATTGGGATTGAATCGGATGACGGCGAGATCCATATAAAAAGACAGGTATCCAATTCAGGGAAAAACCGCTGTTTCCTTAACGACAGTCAGATCACCGTTAACACCCTAGCAAAACTAGGCGATCGGTTGGTGGACCTGCATGGGCAACACGACCATCAGGCACTTCTGCATCCAGAAATTCATGTTGAATTGCTCGATTTGTTTGGCAAATCCAAACAAAGCCTCGATAAATTTGCCAAAGAGTTTGCAGATTACCAAGGGCAGGTAAAAAAACTAAAATCCTTAAATATCGATGAGCAGGAGCGTTTGCAAAGGGAAGAGTTTTTTGGGTTCCAAATCTCAGAGATCAATGCCGCAAACCTTTCGAAAGATGAGGAAGAGGAAATCAAGGCGGAAAAGAATAAACTCCGTCACGCCGAAAAAATTCGCTCGGCTCTACAGCAGAGCCAGATTTTATTGTCAGAGCAAAGCGGTTCCATTTTGGAAAACCTGCGGCAGATATTAAAAGATCTCGAACCTTTAATTGAGCTTGATAAAGACCTGCAAGCACCTTTTGAACGGTCGCAGTCTGCTTTTTATGAGTTGGAAGAGGTAGAAGATGCCTTGAGGTCGCATGACCGTACCCTGGAGTTTAACCCGGGTCGACTGGAAGAAATAGAAGATCGATTGGCTGAGATCACGGGACTCAAAAGAAAATATGGCAACGATGTTTCAGAGATACTTAAAAAACGCGACCAGTTCGCCGCCGAGCTGGAACAATTGGCGGGCAATGAAGAAAATATGAAATCCCTTGTCGCGGAAATAAAGAAGAAAGAAACAGCTGTTGCAACACTTGCTGTCGCTTTAGCCGACAAACGTGAGGCTGGAGCAAAATCTCTCAAGGCAGGTGTCGAAAAAGAATTAAAAGAATTGCATATGAATGGCGTACGTTTTGGAGTTCGATTTAATTACCTGCCAGACCCTAAAGGGTTTGTTGAGTACCGCAAAGAAAAAATAAAACCCACATCTCTGGGTCTAGGCACTCTGGAGTTTTTATTCTCCCCGAATCCGGGAGAAGACCTGCGTCCTCTCGCGAAGATAGCTTCTGGCGGAGAGCTATCGCGCATCATGCTTGCTTTAAAATCTATTCTTAATGAGCAAGATACGATTCCTGTGATGATTTTCGATGAAGTAGATGCAGGAATCGGTGGTCGCGTTGCAGAAAAGGTCGGTGAAAAACTTAAAAAGGTTGCCAAAACCAAGCAGGTATTTTGCATTACTCACCTTCCACAAATTGCTGGGATGGCATCCTCTCATTACCGTGTCGAAAAACAGGTTCAAGGAAAACGCACTCGGTCTGGAATCCGGCAACTTGAATTTGAAGAACGTGTGGAAGAGTTGGCTAGAATGTCGAGCGGAGAAAAAATTACCGAAGCGTCGTTAAAACACGCTCGGGAATTAATTTTGGGAGACTAACCTGTGAAAAAAAACCGATAAAGGGAAACGTAATAATATGAAACAGGCAGAATTTCAGTTTTCTGTTTCAACAAAAAGCCGAGGTATCTATGCCATCAGCAAGGAGGTGGAAAACTGGATACAGCATCAGAACATCCGTTCCGGATTATTAACACTATTTATTCCCCACACTTCTGCATCACTTATCATTCAGGAAAATGCTTATCCTGATGTGTTGACAGATTTGAACCAGTTTTTTAATCGGTTGGTTCCCGATGGCGATCCTTTGTATGACCATCAGGCAGAAGGCCCCGATGACATGCCAGCTCATATTCGATCTGTTTTGACGCAAACACAATTATCCATTCCCGTGCGAGAAAACAGAATGGCTTTAGGCGTCTGGCAGGGAATCTAACTTTTTGAGCACCGAGTTTACCCGCATAATCGAAATGTGTTACTACATTTGTTGGGTGAATAATGAGAGTTATAGGTTCTAAAATTGACAGAACTTTTTTTAATTTAGATTGATCAGAGATATTGTATTCCCCATGTTTAACAGCCTTGAGATAATGAACCCCCTTCATATACTCAACCTCATTAAATTATCAGTTTTTATTTTCTTTGCTCTATTTGCGATTTCTTATGGTGAAAACGAGTTTGGTAGTTGTGGAGCAACGCCAGTGTTTAGTTATGAAATTGATATAGACAAAGTAACACCTGATTCTCTCGATTCTGTCATAGCTTATAATAAGTCCCTTGCGTCTACAAATTCCGCCACCCCGACGACCTTTTTTTCCAATGGCTTAACCAGTTTTACTTGGTAGTCTTATAGGCGATACTATAAGTTTTACTATAAGTCTCTTGCCCTATTCTGTTATATTTTTATGCGCCCAAATGGGCATATACTGCAAATTTGCAGGGTTTGCAGAATTGACATAAATAAACAAAAAATACAGGGGCATAATGAAGTATCAACTACTGATATTCCAATTAATTTTAATAGTGTTTTTGACGGGTTGTGCAGTTGGTGCAGGTGGTGCGGCAGGAGGTGCTATTCTTTGTAAGAATTGCAAAGGAGTTGCCAAAGTCGCATCAATTGGTGGTGGTGCATTACTGGGAATTTTTTTAGGTAGTAGTGCAGGAGAATTCCTTGATAATAAAGATAAGGCAAGGCAGGTGAAGTTGATTGAGGATGTTTTACAGAATAACCGAGACAATGAGACAAGCACAACCACCTACAAGAAAACATGGAGAAACCCAAACGGACAGCAACAAACGGGTGTAGTAAGTCAGAGTGCCACTCCGTTAAAAACATATCAAAAATCAAACCAACCACGACAATCAACACCTCAAAACTGGGAGCAATATTATTACACTCAACCAAATAGAAATAACCAATATGCTAATTCAGGTGTATGGCGTGATATGGAAATAACATTTACCGTATCTGCTGATAATGCACCACCGTCAACACAACAATATTACAAAATGTGCAAAACAGAGCAAGGTTGGAGGAGCATTCAACAATCCCATTTTATATACGATATAGTGCAGGTGTCTTTATAGGCATCTTCACTTTTTTTATATCCTTTGATACCAAATGAAACCAACTACCCAATTTACCCATTAAAAAGGGTTGTGGTTTTAGTAAATATTATCGAATGAGCCCATCAGTATTTTCGTTCAAACGCGGTTCCCAGGAAGAATAAGAATAAAAAAAGCATATATTGGCCTACATGGTTTGAGCTATATCCTGGTCTCCAGAGAACTCCAGTCCGTTGTCATAGGTAATAGTGTGGATCTGGCTTCGATAATGGATCAGTCCTTGTACGATACTTTGACACACTGACTTGGAGTGTTTGGTGTTTGATCTGGTCAAAACCGTTTATTTGGTTTTACGCTCTATATGAGTAGTGACCAAACCTTTGTGGTCTTTGCTAATAATCTTATCGCCCTTTCATGCGAGCTCCTCTTACTTTTTTCGGTGAGATAAGCCGCAAGGTTACTGCAGTTTAGTCTGTTACCGACAGTCAGAGTTGCACTTACTAATTGTATTTATGTAGGACAAAGTTAGACTGATTTTCAGATCATCACCTTTCTTTGCATTTGGTTGTGGGTTAGATAAACGCAGTAGCGCCATTCTCCCTGTTTGATCTTTACCTCGAAATATTAAAACCGATCCGTCGCTGAGTCTTGCATGTCTCAAAAGCCCATCTTCCTGATATTGTTTCTTAAAAAAATGGTTCCCGAGTAAATTCCCGGAATCAACTATCTGCTCCGGCTTTGATTCGGTATCCACCGGATGACCCATAAGTATATTCACCTGGCTCAGCCTTTTGGTTTTATAATCAAATACGTACATTACTCGCGATTTACCGAAAGTAGGAAGAAGCTTTTCAACTGTAACCGCCAGACTATAGGTCTGTTCTGTCGGATCCTTTATAGAGTCGATTTTTTCATCACTTAATCTAAAATCCTGGTAGATGGCTTCTTTAACCTGATCCATACTCATATTAAACTTAGCCGAGCGGAATCCTTCGATTTTTGCCAACGGTTTTGTATTTTTTACATTCTTGTCCGTTGCTAGTTCCTCGCTATTTTCAGAAAATAAACCCGCCCCGGAAATAAAAAGGCTAACTAGGCCAATCAAAATTAATTTTAAAGGCCCTACAGTAAAACGATTTATTGCCATATGGTATTCCCCATTACAAATAAACTGTTTTATAATTCAGATTGTCCTAAAAATCGAAATTTTTGAGTTTCTTGAACTTATAGATATCAGGCCGACCAGGTTTTTCTATATAAGACAAGTTAAGAGTGATTTGGAGGTCTTTGGCATTGTCATTGGCTGGCACATGTAAAAGCACCATACGCCCTTCTTGATCTTTGCCCCGAAACATTAAAATCGATCCGTCGCTGAGCTTGCTATTTACAACCAGACCTTCTTCCTGATAACGTTTCTTCAAAAAATGGTTCCCGAGAAAATTCCCAGAGTTCATCAATTGCTTTAGTGTTGCATTGGTATCCAGCGGATGACCTGTCAAGATGTTGACCTGGATCAGCCGTTTACTTTTATAACCGAACACATAAACTACCCGCGATTTGCTAGATTCTGAGAGGAGCTTATCAACGGTAACAGCAAGGCTTTTCGTCCGCTCTGTCGGTTGGTTTATGGTCGTGATTTCTCGATCCGGCATCGAAAAATCATTCTGGATTGCTTTCTTTACATTCTTCATTGTCATACCAAACTTTGCCAAACGAAATCCATCAATCCTGGCCCACGGCTTTGTCTTTTTTAGCGTTTTATCCGGTGCTCGGTCATTGCCCCCTGTATTCTCAGGCCGTGCGGTCAACTTTTTGTTAGATTTTTTAATTTTCCTAGAGTAGTTTTTAGAAACCCAACCGATTCTCCCCTTTTCAATCTCAACTCGATACCAGTTCCCATCCGCCCCTCCATCACCATTCATACCAATCAAGGGAACTTCTGAACCTTTTAATACTTTGCCTACTACACGACTGGAAGCGGAAGGATCTTTACGGACATTTAATGAGTTATTTTTAGTCTCGATTAAAATGAAATTTTTTTCACCGGCCGTAGGGCGGCTCGAGAAGTTTGAATTTTGGGCAAATACCAAAGTACTGAATGCAGAAAACAGGTAAATCAAAACAAATTTTAAAACCGCTACGTTAAAATTAATATGTGATCGAATTCTCATAATTCTTTATTTTCGTCCTCTTCTTCATTTTCGTCCTCTTCTTTATTTTCGTCCTCTTCAATAAGACTCTCTTTTTTATTGCTAATTATGGGTTCATTGGAGAGAAATTTTTTGATTGCCTTAAATATTTTTGTTGGCTTAGGCATAGACGTTTGAAACGATTCATACATCGAAAATATATTATGTTCGTTATATCCTCCATAGATAGTTTTTGTATTTTCGTCTAGTCCCGATATAAGTTCAATGAAGTTAACCTGTCGGGCCAAGTCGATATCCAAATTCGGAATATCAACCTGGAGGAACTCCTCGCCAGAACGCAGGGTGATCCCTCCGGAGAATAAATTGTTCGCGGTATCAAGTGTGATTGTGAAACCATTAAGATCGGTTGCCGACGTTACGCCGGATACGGATATACTCGGGTTGGTGCCAAGTGAGATTATAGTGACGCCTGTTACTGTAAGGGTACCGCTGTCTGAGATATTTAACGTGGTCGCAGTTGCCTTTAGATCACCGCCGACCGTCGAGGTCGCAAAGTCCAATCCTGCATCATTGACCACCGTCGCGTTACCCGTTCCATCTGTCGTAAGAGAAATCGAACCGTCCACTGCAAGGTTGACCATATTAATAACACCGTTATTTGCATCCGTCGTCGCAGAAAGGTTGCCGCCCACGGTCACCGTGTCGCTGTCGGTGATGCCCAATGCGTTACCGGTGGTCAAGGTCAGGTTACCTCCCACACTAGAAGCTGCTAAATCAATAACCGTGGCATTAGTGACCGCCGCGTTACCGCCCGACTCTTGTGTGGCAAGGGTAATCGATCCAGTCACAGCAAGAGTATCCATATTAATATCACCGTTA
>DUZG01000010.1 GCA_013349585.1 Nitrospinota bacterium
AAGAAAATGACTGCCCGGTTATGGTGTTCCGCTGTGCGGCAATTTATGGTCCCGGTAGAAACTTGCTTATTTCTGTCAAACAGGGACGAGCCAGACGCATTGAAAAAACCGGACTGGTTTTTTCTCGCATCCATGTTGAAGATTTAGCGCAAACCTTGGAAGCATCCATTAAAAAACCAAGACCTGGAGAAATATATAATGTTAGCGATGATGAGCCTTCTCCTCCATCTGAGGCGGTGGAATATGCCTGCAAACTTTTGAACATCACACCACCTCCTTTAATTCCTTTTGAATCTGCTGATTTGTCAGAAATTGCACGCGGGTTTTATCTGACCTGCAAACGGGTGGATAATAAAAAAATAAAAGAAGAGTTGGGCGTAAAGTTAAAGTACCCAAATAATAAAAGTGGATTAGATGCGATTTTAAAAACTATGTGATAGTTTATTCTGGAGGGCTTTGCGCAATTACCCTGCACGTCATCGCGAACTCCCAGAGGGAGCGCGGCGAACCAGACTTAATTACTATCTAGTTTGCTTCGCTTCGCTCGCAATGACGATTTATGGGGATATCTTATTGCGTAGTGAGCTAAAGCCCGGTGGGGTAATGCAGAAACTCGCTGGCGATCCCGAATTTTTCTTGCAGGTGTTTGCCGACGGATTTCACGCCTCCCGTTTCTGTGGCGTAGTGTCCGGCGAAAATGAGTATGCAGTTTCCTTCAGTAGCTTCGTGGAAATGGTGATTCGCCCCCTCGCCAGTAATATAACAGTCGAGGTCCTCCTGTATCGCTTGCCGGACTATGTCTGCGGCACCTCCGGTGACCAGCCCGACGGTTTTCACTTCTCCTTTACCGATTACTTTTACTTGAGAATCGAGTTTTTGCTCAAGCACCTCGCCCAGTTTTTCCGCCGATATTGCGGGGAGTGAACCTTTGAGTCCGATTTTTATACCGCCGTATTCGCCAAAAGATTTGAGGTTTACTAGCCCGATCAAATCAGAGAGCGCTCGATTATTTCCATAGACTGGGTGCAAATCCAAGGGGATATGCGCGGAGTAGAGCCCGAGGTTGGCCTGCATCATAGCTGAAATTTTTTCGTAATGCTTTCCGCGTATCGGTTGAAGTCCTGACCAAAACGCGCCATGATGTACAAACAACATCTGGCATTGTTTCTCAATGGCAAGGTCTATCGTTGCTTGGCATAAATCCACAGCCAGTCCGATTTTTTTTATTTCACCCTGGTTTTGAATCTGCAATCCATTCAGAGCATGTGGTGCATCGCTAATAGAATTAATTTCCAGAAGGTTGTCGAGATAGTGGCTGAGTTGTAGAATATCCATATTTACAAGTATAACTTTTTACGATCGGTTGAGGCAATAGTGGTCAATTTTATTTTGCGCAATATCTGGCAGCGGATCATTCTGCTGATATTTATTTCTATTATTTCACATGCTATCGTCCATCTGGCACCGGGTGAACCAGCACTGGTGGATCCCTCTAATCCACGCATGAAAGCGGAAGACATTCAACGCATTCGTGCCGCCTTCCATCTGGATGAACCTCTGCATGTGCAGTACGTTTATTGGGTGAAAGATCTGTTTACTGGTGAGCTGAAATCGTTCAAAGACAATCAACCAGTGATGGAAAAGATATGGAAACGTTTCCTTAATTCTTTACCCCTATTTGTCATAGCAACTTTTATCACCTGGTGTTTGGCATTTCCAGTAGGCATTCGTGCGGCGGTTAATCGAGACTCAACTTTTGACAGATCCAGCACTTTTGTGTCCTATGCTTTGATTTCAATTCCCGGATTTTTTCTTTCCTATCTTGTAATCATTTTTATGGTGAAAACCTTTAACATCCCGGTTCTGGGTATGAGAACTTTCGGGCTGGAAAATGCATCATTTTTATTCCAGTCGATGGATCGTGTCTGGCATTTGACCATTCCCGCATTGATGTCGGCGATCGCTGGCACGGCTGTTCTGTCGCGTTATGTTCGCTCGCAAATGTCGGAGGTATTGCATCAGGATTATATGCGCACCGCGCGCGCAAAAGGGTTGCCAGAGGATCAGGTTATTTACCATCATGGATTACGCAATGCCCTGTTACCTTTTATCACGATGTTTGGTTTGACCATTCCAGGTCTCATTGGCGGTTCTGTTATTTTTGAGCAAATTTTTTCCTGGCCGGGAATGGGGCGATTGGGATATGAAGCTATATTGGCAAGAGACTTCCCGATCATTTTGACTCTCAATTTTATGACAGCAATCCTGGTTCTTGTGGGGACGTTGGTGTCTGACATTCTTTATGCTGTGGTCGACCCACGAATAAAATTTTAACGGTAATGGGATGAATGAATCAATAACGGCATTGGAAACAGATGAGTTGCCTCCTTCTAAAGGACTTTTTCAGGAGCGTTGGGATATTCTCAAGCGCAACAAAATTGCCTATGGCAGCTTTTGGTTTCTCATGTCTTTATTGGCACTGGCATTTTTCGGAAAATTGCTGACTCGGTACATTGTGGTTTTTGATCCTAAAATAGTCCGCTTGTCTGAAAAGTTTTTGCCGCCCTTAACTGCATTTACAAGTTCTATAACTCCCAAAGAAGATGCTCCTACCTTTGACATTTATCTGTTTGGTACGGATGAGTTGGGGCGGGATGTGTTCGCGCGAATGCTCGAGGGGACCTCGGTCTCGTTGAGTGTTGGGTTTGTTGCTGTTGGGATTATGTTAACAGTGGGAATATTTTTTGGCGGAATCGCAGGTTATTACGGACGAGTAAAACTGGGGTTCATTACCGTAGATACGATCATCATGCGGTTTGTTGATATTATGCTTTGTTTTCCTACGTTCTTTTTAATTCTTACCGTTGTGGCGCTATTGCCACCCAGTATTTATAACATCATGATCGTGATTGGGTTGACCAGTTGGATGGGTACCGCGCGCTTTGTCCGTGCTGAATTTTTATCTCTTCGCGATCAAGATTTTGTTGCCGCAGCCCGAAGTCAAGCTATCCCCGAATGGCGCATCATTTTTATTCACATGGTTCCAAATGCGATTGCGCCAGTGCTGGTCTCTGCAACTCTCGGTGTAGCGTCAGCCATTCTTACCGAGTCAGCTCTTAGTTTTCTTGGCTTTGGTGTGCAGCCACCCGATGCAACCTGGGGCAATATTCTTTCAGATGGGAAAAACTTTTTGTTCGATGCACCCTGGCTAACTTTCATCCCCGGATTTACTATTCTGCTGGTCGTGCTGGCTTTTAATTTATGCGGTGAAGGTTTGCGCGAAGCGTTTAACCCTAAACTGAAAACAACGTATTGAAAAAATTTTCGGTTTCGCTCTAGTGTTTACTCGTATTCAGTGGCTGAATGAAACGTTCGATAAAGTACAGGCAGAACAAACAAGATTAAAATTGTCGAAGAAAGAATTCCGCCAATAACCACAGTGGCGATAGGACGTTGAACCTCAGCTCCTGTTCCCGTTGCCAATGCCATGGGGATGAATCCCAGTGAGGCTACCAAAGCCGTCATTAGTACAGGTCGCAAACGAGTGAGCGAGCCTTGTAGGATAGCATTGTCGAGGTTGGCTCCTTTTTCACGTAGTTCTTCAATGAAGGAAACCATCACCAAGCCATTTAATACAGCTATTCCTGAAAGAGCGATAAAACCAATGGCAGCAGAAATCGACAAGGGGATTCCTCTGACCCATAAGGAGAAAAATCCTCCTGTTAAGGCCAAGGGGATTCCTGTGAAAACGAGTAGCGAATTTTTTATGCTATCTAGGGCGGCAAATAGCATGAGGAATATTAGCAAAAGCGCGATGGGGATTACCAGTTGCAGCCGTTGGGTCGCCGAAATTAAATGTTCGAACTGTCCGCCCCAGGTGATCCAATAGCCAGAATCAAGAGAGACTTTTTCTTCTATAGCCTTCTGTCCTTCCTGAACAAATGAGCCCAGATCGCGACCTCGGATATTAGCGGTAACAATAATCAGGCGTTTGCCATTTTCTCTGCTGATTTGATTCGGACCTTTTTTAATGGAAAACTTTGCTACAGCTGATAGGGGAATATAGTTTAGGTTTTTTTCGATCAGGTTCATTGACGAAAGAAACTGCTGTGAGTTAGGGAGGCTTTCTGGAAGGGCAATTGGAATTCTTTTTAAGCGTTCAATATCGGTTCGTATATTTTCGGGCAATCGCACAATAAGATCAAAACGCTGATCGCCTTCGAAAACCTTTCCCGCGCTTTTACCGCCGATGGCAATCGCTATGGTATCTTGAACGTTGGAAACGTTCAGTCCCAATCGAGCCATTAATTCCCGATTTAAATCAAGGGTCAATACGGGGAGGCCAGTTACTTGTTGGGCTCCCACATCAGCGGCTCCAGGAATACCTGATAAAACCTTTTCAACTTCATTCGCTCTGTCAATAAGAGTTTCCAGGTCATCGCCAAATACTTTTACCGCGATATCGCTGCGCACCCCCGCTATCAATTCATTGAATCTCATCTCTATCGGCTGGATGATTTCGTATTTGTTACCGGGAACTTGTCCTAATTTTTCTTCCAAAGCTGAGATGAAATCGGATTTTGAACGATTAGGATCAGGCCATTCAGAGCGCGGTTTAACAATAGCAAACACATCGGCAACGCTAGGTGGCATGGGGTCGGTGGCAATATCTGCTGTACCTATTTTTGCGAACACGAAATTAACTTCAGGAAGTTCCTTAATTTTTTTCTCAAGTTTATCCTGCATAGAGATTGCCTGAGATAGACTGGTGCCGGGAACTCGTAAAGCATGAATAGCCAGGTCCCTTTCATCAAGGGTGGGAAGAAACTCACTGCCAATACGCGTGGCCAAAAGCAGACTCAAGATAACAAGGACTCCGGCAAAAGTTATGACGACCGAACGATTATTCAGTGAAAAATTCAGGAGAGGCTTATAAGTATTGCGAAGCCATTTCAATATTGGAACTTCTTTTTCTGATAATTTCCCAGACGAAAATTGAGCGACCATAGCGGGGATAAAGGTGACCGATAAAATCATGGCTCCAGTCAGTGCTGCCAGAACAGTGAATGCCATGGGTTGAAACATTTTTCCTTCGATTCCGGTTAGGGTTAGGATGGGAAGGTAGACGATCATAATAATGAACCCGCCAAAAATACTGGGTCGCGAGACTTCTTTAGTAGCATGGACAACGACTTCGAAACGTTGGTCACGAGAAAGGGTTTGTTTCAACCTATTTTGTTCTTCGACTAATCTGCGGTTGCAGTTTTCTACTATGATGACAGCACCATCCACAATGATGCCGAAGTCGATAGCGCCTAGGCTGAGAAGGTTACCGCTGATTCGGTTGCTAACCATGCCCGTGACTGCAAATAACATGGAAAGGGGGATGACCAGAGCGGTTATGATTGCGGCACGAATGTTTCCCAGAAACAGGAAAAGAATCACAATGACCAGAAGCGCTCCTTCGGTAAGATTGTTTTTTATTGTTTCAAGAGTAGCGTTGACCAGGTTTGTGCGGTCGTAAACTGTATTGGCAACGACCCCTTTTGGTAAAGTGCGATTGATCTCCTGCAATCTTTTGGCAACCCTTAGTGAAACTATCCTGCTGTTTTCATCTTTGAGCATGAAAACAGTTCCTAGTACCGTTTCCTCACCATTTTGTGTTGCCGCGCCGGATCGCAATTTTTTCCCTATTTCAACATTTGCCACATCCTTAATGTATACAGGTATCCCTTGGTGGGAACCAATGACGATATTTCTAATATCTTCTAAGCCGGAGACCTGTCCGGGAGTTCGGATCAGATATTGCTCTCCATTATGTTCAATATAGCCTGCTCCCATGGTGGAATTATTATTTGTCAAGGCTTGTAAAACACTTCGGAAAGTAACTCCATATGCCATCAACTTTTCAGGGTAAGGAGCAACAAGATATTGTTTTATAAAACCGCCGATGCTATTAACATCTGCAACGCCGGGAATATTCCGCAATTGTGGGCGAATGGTCCAGTCTTGAATCGTTCTTAATTCTGTGGGTGAATAGAATTTTCCGTCAGTTTTTTCTAAGTCCTGATTTACCGTCCACATAAATATTTCTCCCAATCCCGTAGCAATAGGCCCCATAACAGGTTCCACGCCTGTAGGGAGTTTTCCTTTCATCTCTTGAAGCCTTATATTTAGCAATTGCCGTGCAAAATAAATATCGGTGCCTTCTTCAAAAATCACCGTGACCTGAGATAGTCCGTATCGGGAAATGGAACGGGTGTGTGATATATTTGGAGTTCCTGCAATTGCAGTTTCGATGGGAAAGGTAATTCGTTTCTCAACTTCAAGCGGCGTAAAGCCGCGCGCTTTAGTATTGATCTGCACCTGGATATTGGTGATATCTGGTACAGCATCAATAGGCAAGATTTTAAAATTGCGAACGCCCAACACAGCCATTGCCAAAGCGCCCAACATTACAAATACCCTTTGCTTAATGGAGAATCTTAAAATTCCTTCAAGCATAAAAAATTCCTTTTGTTAATGGTCATGAACGGCGGAAGATTTTTCGATTTCTGCCTTCACCACAAAACTGTTTTCCACAACATAGTACTCATCCACCGATAACCCCTTCAAAACCTCTACCCACTGGCCATCACTTTTCCCTAATTGAAGAGGTCGGGCTTCAAATAAATTTCCATATTTGACAAAAACCACCGACCAGTCCCGAATGGTTTGGATGGCTTTAGCCGAGACAGCAAGAGGCACTTTGCGTTCATCTGCAAGTAATTCGACAGTGACAAAAGTTCCGGGGCGCCACTTTAATCTTGGATTCGAAATCACCACCCGACCGTTGATGGTTCGGCTTTTTCTGTCTACGATCGAATCAAGATACGTTAACTTTCCTTTGGTTTGTGCTCCATTTCCTATAACAGTGACTGTTTGTCCCAGCTTGGCTGATTTGATATCCATAACGGGGATAGCAATGTTCACCCAAACCTCAGATAAATCAGCCAAAAGAAAAACAGCGTCATCATTTTTAACTGCTTCACCAGTGGTCAAATGCTTTTGTATGATTATTCCACCTAATGGAGACCTCAATTTGTATTTGCTAAAATCCTGTTCATTCTGCTGGGATAAGTTTTCAATGTCCTCATCAACTATTCCCAAGGCAAAAAGTTTTTGTCTGGCGGTTTGGAGGTTTAATACTTCTATATCAAAATTTCTTTTCTTCTGGCGAACGGTCCAACTGCCGTCATAGTCTATCTTTTCGCGCAGGGCCAAATATTTAGCTTCTGAACTTTTTAGGTTTTCTTCTGCTTGCAGGTATTCAGACTCTGAAGAAATCCCCTTGGCGAACAAATTTTTCTCGCGGAGGAAAACAGATTTTGCTAATTTCATTTTTGCGTATGCAGGGATAAGTAATTCACGGCTTTTCCCAATTTGTAAACCTTTAAGCCCTTGATAAACATCTTCTAAGTCGATTTTCTTATGCAAAAGGGCCAACAATTTTTGAGTACTTTGAAAAAGAAGGATTTCCCGGTCAAGGTCAGATTTAAACAATTCCACCTGTTGGCCCTTGGCGAGATAATTGATCTTTGCATCAGCCAGTTCACGGCTTTCAATGATAGCCAATATGTCCCCGGGAACGACGGTATCCCCAAGATCCTTAAAAGTTTTCTTCACTACCCCGTCCAGTCTGGGGACAATGTGAACAACCTTTTCTTCGTTTAAGTTGATTTCTCCAGGCAAGTTGATTTGATTTTTAAGTCGAGCTGGCCCCGCTTTCTTGATAGTGATATTTGAATTTTTTACTGCAGTCTCGGCTAACTCCACCCTAGCCTCGATTTGCGAGAACTCCCACTTATATTGTTTTTCTTTCCAATGAACGTGGATGTCGACATTAAAAGAATGAGGCTCGACAATAGCTTTATTCCCCAGAAGATATTTGCCCATTGGTTTGAATTGAATGGTATCGATCCGGCCCAACCGATTTAACTTAATGGTCAAATCCACTTCGTTTAAAGGAATGGGTTTACCTAAATCGTCTGTTATAAAAGCCCTGAACTCTGGGGGAATTCCTGTCTCATAAATTTTAACTTCAACTTGTAAACCTTTTTTAGTAAATAGCCACCCACCATTTGGTCCTCTCGGAATAGAATCGGCCTGCTTCGGTTCGTGGTCATCGTGAGTCCCTTGGCCTTCTTCGTGGTTGTGGGGTTTCTGTTCGGATATTTGTGCGCTTTCTGGTGCTATATTTAGAATAATATTTCCCGCATAGACTCCAGCGGCTATGAAACCAATAATTGGAAGAAGAGATTTTATATTCATGCCCCTTCTCCTCCCGATTCAATGGATGCCGGATTTAAAGATGCGAGTGGTTCTCCAATGAGTCGTTCTAAGTCAGCTAATGTGTTGTGATATTGAGCAAGAGAATTAAGGTAGAGTTTCTTGGTTTGAAAAAATGTTTTTTGACTGTCGAGCACGTCTAGTAAATTGAATTTCCCAAAACGATACCCTTCTTGAATTCCATTAAAGGCTTTCTCTGCTCCCGGAAGAATCTGGTTTTTGATGGATGAAACTTGTGCTTGGTAAAACACCAATTCGTTATAAGCATCGAGAAAGTTTCTTTCTGTGGATGCTTTCTTGGCTTGTTTTTCAGCTTCGGCTTTTCCCAGTTTGTGGCGAGCCTCTTCAATAGCCCCTTGATTTCTATTGAAGAACTGCAAAGGAATGGATATCCCGAAAACCAATGAATGGTCATTAGTAGTTTCTAGTCTTCTAAAGCCTCCTTGAAGTTGCATGTTAGGAATGCTTTTCGAAATTTCACTATCGAGAACAGCCTGGCGTTGTTCCAGTTCGGTAGTCCATCGTGCAAGATCGGGATTGTTACCCAAGCGAGTTCTTAAGTTTTCCAAAGAAGGGACATCTGAGATTTCGTTGAGATTTCCCAAGGCAACTTCAAACTGTGGCTGTGGGGTTCCCCATGTGATAGATAGGTTTCGCCGTGCCACTTTTAATTCGCGCTTTGCTTTTTCAAATTCTACTTTGATGTAAGAAAGGTTTATTTTTGATTTAATTTTTTCAAGAGCTGCAACCTTTCCCGCTTTAACCCTTTCGTCCACGATGTTGAGAAATTTCTCGCTTAGCTTTACCAGATCTTCGGTGAGTTTGGTCTGTTGCTGAGATTTCAATAGCAAAGCGTAGGATCTGGCAACCTGAGTCAAAACATCCATACGCTTTGTTTCGTAGTCCCAATCGGCCAGTTTCTTTGAGAGATTGTTCGAACGCAATCTTGCTGCTCTTTTACCACCCAATTCGATCAATTGGCTCAGTTGAATAGTAGTTTGGGACTGATCAAATCCATTGAATCCTCCTGTGCCAGCAGCATCTTCAACAGAAATATTCAGTTTTGGGTTAGGACGTAGACCCGATTGCAAAGCGCGCGCCTCTTTTGCCCGTTTCTCGAAAGAAAAAGCTTTAAGGTGCGGGTTATGCATTAAAGCTAAAGTCACTGCATCTTTAAGAGTGATAGGCTCTTTGGATTCTTTTTTTATCTGAGTCGCGGGATCGGCAAAACTGGTGTAGGGAGTGAATACCCAACCAATCATGACGAGCCACATGAAAAAATTCTTCATACAGCTTCCTCAATCAATTTTGAAAGCGAGACAAAAACTATAAATATGAACTTCTGGGCAGTTTACCTAGGGTAAATTGCTAGAATTCAATCAGTTTTGCTAATGGATTTTTAAATTAAATGAGAAAGGTAGGCGGAGAACGCGCATTAAAACTTTTTGGCAGGCCAGAAGGTTTTTTAGAATAACGGTCTGGATTGATGAAAGATGAAAGGTCAGGAGTAGTAGAAATCGAATAGCTATTCACATTTCCAATTTTTACAATTGATGACCCTTTTACTAAATTTGATTTATGGAGATTGATGTTGTCAGAATCATCAAAGTTGTCGGAATGATGATGCTCTTCCACTTGAGATGCTGCAAAGTTCTTTAATAAATGAGTCAGGGATTCCAGTTCGGGCGAATGGAAATGTCCTGGATGGTGATGATGCGATAGTTCGGCGTGGTGAGAGTGTGTGTTATCTGGGTGAAAATGGACAAACGGCAGAAAAAAGAACTGGAAGCCACAAAGGAGTACCAACGCAAACGTTAATCCAAATTTTTTTTTGTAAAATGAAATCACTGGTTCACACGCTTCAGTATAATTCTATAATATTCATTATTTATCGGAAGATATTATTTAATTATAAGTGAATTATAGAGATTTGCCAATATTTTGTGTCCTCAAAAGTTAATTGAGCTAAACTCCGATATCGAATTTTGTTTTTAAATGATGATATTAGTTATTGTTTTCATGAAAACGCATAGACCCATTTCTTCAGGGGAATCCTGTGATATTTGTTGAGAAGTTGAATAAACAGTTTGGCTCGAAAATCATTTTTCGGGATGTGAGTTTTCATTTGCGGCCCAAGGAAAAGGTGGGCTTGGTGGGAGAAAACGGCACTGGCAAGACCACGCTATTTAAAGTCATCATTAGCAGGGAGTCTCTGGATTCGGGGCAGGTGACATTGCGGAAAGGGTTGCGATACGGTCTGCTGGAGCAAGATCAGGAGGGCGGTGGAGAGTCAGCCCTGGAAAGAGTGGTGTTCGGAGATCCACATTTTTTGCAGGTAAAAACAGAACTGGAAAAACTGGAAGCGGACCAAAAGTTTCAGGACCGTTATGGCGAATTGCAGCACGAGTTTGAACGGCTCGGTGGTTATGACCGCGATTCGCGGGCAAAAATTATTTTACAAGGGTTGGGATTCAAACCCGGTCAATGGGACAAGCCCCTTGACCAGTTATCTGGCGGTTGGCGAATGCGGGTGGAGCTGTCGCGAATCTTACTTCAACGTCCCGATGTGTTGCTCCTGGATGAGCCTTCGAATCATCTCGATTTGCAGTCGGTTGTCTGGCTGGAAACTTTTCTGAAATCTTATGAAGGCAGTGTTCTGTTGATTTCCCATGACAGAAGATTTCTTAACACTCTTGTCACGCGAATTTTTGAACTGGACCGTTCGACCTTAACGGCTTATTCCGGGAATTACGATGACTATGAAAAACTGAAAGAAGACAGACAAGCGCAACTCGAGTCTCAGGCAGCAAACCAGAACCGACGCATTGCCGAAGTGGAACGATTTATAGAAAGGTTCCGCGCCAAAAATACAAAAGCCACACAGGTGCAAAGCAGAATCAAAATGTTGGATAAAATGGAGCGGGTGCAAACCACCGATAACAGCAAAGCGATCCATTTTCGATTTCCACAACCTGCTAGAACGGGAAAAAATGTTTTAGAACTGGAGAGCGTGACCAAGAGTTACGGTGCATTGAAAGTGTACGATAACTTTTCGGTAACGCTTGAGCGAGGATGCAAGGTAGCTTTGGCAGGTGAGAATGGAGCGGGTAAATCAACGTTGTTGAAAATGTTGGCAGGTGTGCTATTGCCAGATAGTGGAGAGGTGAAGCAAGGGGTTAAAGTGTCACGATCCTATTTTGCACAGCATCAGGGAGAGACGCTGAATTTTAAACATACGGTGTTGGAATCGTTGCAGGAGTCTGCCCCCGGACTTCTCCGCACTCAACAAAGAAATATTCTAGGGGCTTTTTTGTTTTCGGGAGATGATGTAGAGAAAAAAGTTTCGGTGTTGTCGGGTGGAGAGAAATCGCGTTTGGCTCTGGCCCGAATGCTTTGCGGCAACGCCTCCTCTGACACTAATGCACCGCCTTCCTGTATTTTACTCGATGAGCCGACCAACCATCTGGATATGCGTTCTCGCGAGCATCTTGCCGCTGTACTATCGGATTATGAAGGAAGTCTTGTCATCATTTCGCATGATCGGTTTTTTCTGGATGGGTTCGTCAATTGTGTCTGGGAAGTAGCAGATGGTCATGCGCGCGAATACAGCGGCAATTATAGCGAATATGAGCGGGCGAAATTAAAAGAAGAGCCCATAGAGCAAGAAGCAAAATATTCAGAAAAAAGTGTAGGTACTTTAATTGAAAAAGAGAGAAAGCGCGAAGAAGCGGAAGAACGTAATCTGCGTTACAAGCAATTAAAACCACTGGAGAAACGTTTGGCCAAAGTCGAAAGCCGTTTGGAAATTTTGATGGCAGAGAACGAACAGCTTCAGTCAGAGCTTGCAGGTTCCAATATTTATGAGACCGATCAAAAGGATCGCTTGATGAAAACTATGGAACAGCAGAGAAATATTAAAGATGAAGAGCGAGGTTTAATGGAGGAGTGGGATGAACTGAATCTGTCTATTGAGCAGATTCAAAACCCTTGATTAGCGGGAAAACTTAGGAAACCTCTCGATTGGAGTCACTGCAGTTTTGTATCCCTATTGCATAAAGACGATAGCTTTTTATTTAACTCAGTAATTTCTTTCTGACATTTAATTAATTCGTCCAAAGTATATTTTAGCTTTTCTTTGGATGAGTGTGCAGTGCCGTTTTCACTCGGGTTATGAGCCTTTTGTTCGTAGTTATCGAGGTGTTTCATTTCGATTTCTCGTAAGTTTTTTGGGATTCGTCGTTTGTGTTCGGCAGTCTATAGTAGAATAGAAAAACTATTAATGTTTTTCTGGGTATCCTTCCCCTCTCCCCAAAAACCTTTGTTTATTTAAATTTTATAGGTACTTAGATATGGAGTGGACTTTTTTTCTGTTGGCGGGTTTGATCGTTTTAGCGGGTATGGTGGTGTTACCCATTTTTTTCGGTGCGCCCTGGCATCCTCTTATGCCCTATACTATCAGTCGCATTCTTAAATTTGTCGACATAAGACCGGGGGAAACAATTTGTGATCTGGGTTGCGGTGAGGGCCGTGTATTGATAACTGCGGCGAAAGAATATTCCGCAAAAGGGGTAGGTGTTGAAATAGATCCGATCAAAGTCGGGTTGGCGCGGTTGCTTGCTAAATTAAAAAAGGTCGATAGTAAGGT
The DNA here is from genome assembly GCA_013349585.1 of Nitrospinota bacterium. Taxonomy (GTDB): domain Bacteria; phylum Nitrospinota; class Nitrospinia; order Nitrospinales; family VA-1; genus UBA8687. The sequence continues at coordinate 12,974 of DUZG01000010.1, forward strand.
CAGCATTATCCGTGGAAATATTTTTGATTTTGATCCTTCGGATGCGGACGTTGTTTATCTTTATCTGACGCATCAGGCTTTGGACAAACTGTTTCCCGAAATTTTAAAAAAACTAAAACCAACGGTACGGATTATTTCTTATCGATTTTGTATCCGCGGAATGACTCCAGAAAAAGTTAGTGCGGACAAAACCCTCTTCCTCTACCAACTCACTAAAGGCACGGAAATTAACAATTATACTTAGGAATGCGAGACTTTCTATTTGCTTTCCATCTTAGAGGGGCGAGCTTTTGCCCATTGGACAACCCCTTCCCAGACGTAGGCGGAGCGGTTGCCGCGTTTGACAACGAGCCAGTTTTTGTTGTTGAGTTTAATATTGGTACGGCGGACGAATTCTAGTTCAGCCCCCTTTTTCAGTTTTATGATTTTTGGAAAAACCGTTCCAGGTCCTTTTCGCAAGGAGACGCCGTCTACCACCACTTTTAAAATCTTTTTAGGATCCACTGGCGGACGAACGCTTTTTGGGGAAGCTTTTGCCATGACTTCATCCGGCGCGACTGGTGGTGTTATGGAAGGAACCACGGGTGCATCGAGAACGGGAGTGGTGATTTTTGGTATTGCGATTTTTGGAACCGGACTCGGCTCAGGTTTTACCATTGTTTTCGCTCTGAAAATTGCTGGTGCTCCTGGTGCAGGCGGAGTCGCTATTGCCGGGCTTTGCGGCACAGACGGTTTTGGGGCAACGGGCACTCTTAAGGATCTTACGGGTGTTTTTTGTTTGGTTGGTGGCGGTAAAGATGCCACGACATCCCCTGGTGAATCTGAAAATTTTACGAAGATAGGATTGGACACGAGATGATCCATGGAATTGACGGACGCTTTAATGCGGTAATAAGCTCGGCCTTGCTGATCGTTGCCGACATCTCTCCAAGTCAACTCATAGGGTAAGGATACGTTTTCCTGTTTTACCAGTATACCGTTGCGGATGATTTGGATTTCCGCTGTTTTGTTTCCACCTTTTATAGAGCGCAGTTTTAATTTTACCGCTGGGAAATCGGTTGAGGTTAGCTCTTGCCCAAGTGTTGCCTGTTGCCCGGTTTTTTGGTCTTCGACGAGAAATTCATCGAGAGACAGACGATTGTCATCGACTTGTCGGACGGAATACATTCTGCCTTTTCTTATGGCATCGAAAAGGGTATCACGATTTTTTTCGCGTACAAGAACTATGGTACGTACGGATCCCAGTCGGTCGCCATTCTGATCTTCACAAAGGTAGTCGTTGCCACCATAACCCCACACGGGTTGTTCGCGTTTACCTTGTAAATATTCCATGAGGACCTGATCCCATTGTTGCCCTGCTTCTGCTTGTTGGATGGGGTGGTCACCGACGACTTGGAATCCGGTATAGTTTTTTGTTTTCAGCAGGTCATCAGGATAGGGAAGTGTTTCCAGACTTATAGTTCCATGTTGACGGATGCCGGAAGGCGACTCCATATGATTCCAGAACACCATCGCGCCTTTCGAGTTCGCGTAGTCGATCATATTTTGATAGGGCTGCATCCCCTGATCGCCGTAATAAGCATCGAAGGGAGAGCTTCGAAAAGGATGATTGTTAGCTGTCAATAAAAGTAATAGAACCATCAAGGGGACGGTGAGTATCCGGGCGTAGCCCTTGTAAACGGCGCCAACACTCACCATAAACAAGAACCCAATGATGGCGAACTGTTTCAGCAAGGGGTCGGTATATTTTGAAGAGAGGTTGCTGTTTTGCAGAGGCAACTGCTCATATTCCTGAGCTGTTGGCAAGCCTATAACCATAAGGTGCTTGTCCCAGTTATGGGCAGTCAAATTTTTATCGTAATTACTGCCTGACCAGAAATAAAAGGGAACGGTTTCCACTCCGGGAATCAGAATAGTTTTCTTTATTTGTCGATCGTTGTCGTTGACCTCGGAGATGAAGCCAGAAGCGCTAAGTCCAAGTACGGAAGGGCCTTCGGTAGCATTTTTAAATATTCGTTCAAAGGGTTTGGCCCCGAACTCAATAGAGTTTCTCGCATAGTCACCAAAAATGACGGCATCAATTCCCAGTCTTTCAGACTGATTGCCTATATCTTTTATGGAAGCGCAACCCTCGCTGAAATTGGTTTTAACGTCGGCAATTGTGTCAAGCTGGATGTAAATGGCAAAAGAAGAGGAAGGGAAAGCCATAACCAGCCAGAAAACAAATAACGCGCCCCAGCGAAAAAATTTGGAATGTCTATACAGATAAGAAAGCATCAAAGCCCAGGTTTCTCCAATACAACGAAAATTTTGAACAATCAAGCACACTCAAAAAAAATCGATTAAATTTTCTGATCTTAAACCTTATAATGTCATCAGGGTATGATATACTTAAATCGTTGAGATTGCACCCCTTAGCTGGTTAAATGTGATGGTTGAGAGGGCGGGGAAATCGGTGTATTTTTAATCTTCTCGCAATGGTTTTGCAATCGCCAGCTATTATCCACTGAACGTGGGCTCGCCAATTTAAAATCTAATGGATAGAATTTTATGACAATTAGAATTCTTGTCGCTGACGACAGTATTACAATTCAGAAAATTGTTGCAATGGCTTTTGAAAACGAGGATGCCAAAGTTGAAGGTATTGGCGATGGACAGGAAGCCTTTGACAAAGTTCCGGATTTTAAACCCGATATCATTCTGGCAGATGTTGATATGCCCGGTCTTGATGGATTTGAATTGTGCCAGAAAATTAAAGGGAATCCTGAGCTTGGGAATATCAAGGTCTTGCTTCTGGCTAGCGATTTTGAAGATTTTGACGAAGACCGTTTTAAGGAGTGCCAGGCTGAAAACCATATTTCAAAGCCTTTCAAGTCTGATGATATCGTTCAAATGGTAACACAGGTGATGACAGGGGAGAGTGCTTTAGAAACGGCTGTATTGCCAGATAGAGTTGAAGAAAAAGATAACGAGCCCAGCCTTGAGGAACTGCTAGACTCTGTTGAAAGGCTTTCCAGAGATTCCACGGATTCCATGGAAATGACGGATGACCCGGTAGAAGATATTCCTCCACCTACTGAACTTGTGGAATCTGTAGAAGAAGAGGCTGTGCCCCGATTTGAAGAACATCTGGAAAAAGAAATTATTGAAGAACCGTCTGCGGCCATCGATAGTGATATATTGAGTCAGATGATGGAGGATGTGGAAAGCGAAATTAGCAGTGAACCTGCTCCAATAACTTCCAGCGATGACGACATATTGGGACAGATGATTCAAGAGGTAGAAACCCAATTGGAGGAACAGGTTCCTGAACCAGAGTTTGCGACCGAAGAGCCTTCTCTGGAAGAGCAGGGTAGTTTTGCAGACGATATTGAGGTTTGTGCAGAAGTGCGATCACAAAAAATGGAAAGCTTCGACGATCTAGATTCTGCGTTTAAAGAAATTGTTTCAGGTGATGCAAAACAGCCTGTAGAAATAAAAGAAGCAGGGATGTCTGTTTTGGGAGGTATTGTCCCTGAACCAGAAGATCTTTTGGAGAAAATGGCGCCGGGAGCTTTTTTAGGAGCGGAAAGACGGCCTCACAGCTCTGAAGAAATCCGAGAACACCTGAGCAACGATCCATCCTCATTAGAGTCCACACGTTATCAGGGCTCCCCGAACTATGAGAATAATGACGACCGTTTTATTCAGATCGCTGGTGAACAGGTTCGGCAAATACTAGGAAAATCGCTGAATAGTTCCCTGCAAAAAGAAATGTCTGGACTGTCGGATATTCTGGTGAAAACGATCCGCGAAGTGGTTCGAGAAATCACTCCAGAAATTGCCAGGTCGATCATCCGAGAAGAGATAGAAAAAATCAAAAAGATATAAGCAATTCAGTTGGAAGAAGTTGAGGTTTCCAATCTAAGGCTTTTGTTTTAGGCTTGGCCTAAGCCATAGAGAAGAAAACCCACTTGTGGGATTTAATATCTTTCTTTATTTGTCATTTTTTGTTAAAAAGCCCTCTCCCGTTTTAAACAAAACATGATACTTGTTTCGGATTGCCAAAATATATTTCCTTAGAACCCTAGGTTTTTATGCTGCAAGTGATTTTTGAATGATTCAACTAGACAAACAATACGAACCCGGTGAAGTTGAAAAACGCTGGGGACAATTTTGGCAGGAAAAGAATTTCTTCCACGCGGATGAAACCAAGGAGTCTCCTGCATATTCAATAGTCATCCCGCCGCCTAACATCACTGGCCGTCTGCATATCGGTCATGCCTTCAACAATACTCTGCAAGATATTATTGCCCGTTGGAAAAGAATGCAGGGCTACAATACCCTTTGGCAGCCAGGTATGGATCATGCGGGAATCGCCACTCAGAATGTAGTCGAAAAACAATTGCATGCAGAGGGAAGCAACCGGCAAGAATTAGGTCGGGAAGCTTTTGTTGAACGTGTCTGGAAATGGCGTAATGAATCGGGCGGAACCATCACCGGTCAATTGAAAAAGCTCGGCTGCTCCCTGGACTGGGAGCGCGAACGCTTTACCATGGATGAAGGGCTATCGAAAGCGGTCCGCGAAGTTTTTGTTACTCTTTATGAAGAAGGTCTCGTCTATAAGGGCGACTACATAATCAACTGGTGCCCGCGTTGCCAAACAGCACTTTCTGATCTTGAGGTTGAACATAAGGATGCCCAGGGGCATCTATATCATCTTAAATATCCTTTTAAAGATGGCGAAGGCTCTTTAATCATTGCGACGACACGACCGGAAACCATGCTGGGGGATACGGCAGTTGCTGTTAATCCAGATGATGAGCGTTACCAGAAGTACAAAGGTAAAAGCCTTGTCCTTCCTATGCTGAACCGTGAAATACCCTTAATCGAAGATAGATATGTCGACACTTCTTTTGGCACGGGTGCGCTAAAGGTAACCCCGGCACATGACCCTAACGATTTTGAATTGGGACGACGGCACCAACTGGAAACTATAAATGTTATGAATCCAGATGGAACGATGAACTCCCTTGCCGGTTCTGAATATGAAGGACTAGACCGTTTCGAGTGTCGCAAGAAACTGGTTGAAGATTTAAAAGATTCGGGAGTGTTGGTTAAAGTCGAAGATTTAAGCCATTCAGTGGGTCATTGTTATCGTTGCCGGACAGTGGTGGAACCTTATTTGTCAAAGCAATGGTTTGTAAAAGCCAAGCCTCTTGCCGAGCCTGCGATGAAGGCGGTGCGAGACGGCACTATAAAAATTATTCCCAAGTTTTGGGAAAATACTTATTTCGAATGGATGGAAAATATCCGCGACTGGTGTATCTCGCGGCAGATATGGTGGGGACATCAGATTCCTGCGTGGAATTGTCAAAGCTGCGGTGAAGTGGTTGTCGCTAGGAAAACTCCAAAAACTTGTTCGGCTTGTTCTTCAGCAGATCTGGTTCAGGAAACGGATGTGCTGGATACCTGGTTCAGTTCTGCTCTATGGCCCTTTTCGACTTTAGGCTGGCCAGAGAAAACCCAAAGCCTCGAACGTTTTTACCCTACATCCATGCTTTGCACCGGATTCGATATTCTTTTCTTCTGGGTTGCCCGCATGATTATGATGGGGCTCAAGTTTATGGGCGAGGTGCCTTTTCGCGATGTTTATATTCATGCTCTGATCCGCGATGCGGAAGGGCAGAAAATGAGCAAGACCAAGGGCAATGTTATCGACCCTCTGGAAGTGATGGAACAGTATGGAACCGATGCCTTGCGTTTTACGTTGGCAGCTTTCGCAGCTCAGGGGAGAGACATCAAACTGGCGGAAGATCGCATTGAAGGTTACCGTAATTTTTGTAATAAACTTTGGAATGCGTCGCGTTTTGTTTTTATGAACCTGGAAGACTATAAAGGTTCCTGCGCGCTGGATGAAAAAAATAATCTTTCGACAGCCGATCGTTGGATATTGAGTAGGCTGAATCGTGCGACGAAAGAAGTCAATGAAGCGTTGGAAGCTTTCAGGTTTAACGATGCAGCTTTGACTGTTTATAAATTTATCTGGAACGAATATTGCGACTGGTATATAGAACTTACAAAATCGAAATTGACCGATTCTGGACCCGAAAGAGTCGCAGCACAGAATGTGTTGATTCATGTTTTGAATTCGGCGCTGAAACTTTTACATCCCTTTATGCCATTTATCACCGAAGAAATTTGGCAGAAATTGCCACAGGACGAAGACAGTATTATGGTAAGCAAATTTCCTGAGTTTCAGGAAGAACGAACGGATGCGGCGGTAGAAAAAGAAATGGACACGGTGATGGAAGTCATAACGGGTATCAGAAATATCCGTGGAGAGATGAACCTGAATCCAGGATTGAAATTAAACGTCTTAGTCAAGACATCCAACCCCAAAACACAAAAAACATTGCAAGATCAGGCATCTTATATACGTAAATTGGCGCGTGTGGAGCAGTTGCAAACAGGCGCAGAAATCGAAAAACCCAAGGTCTCGGCATCGTCGGTTCTCGGAGAAATGGATCTCATCATCCCTCTCGAAGGCATGATGGATTTCCAGGAAGAACGCAACCGGATAGAAAAAGAGTTGAAAAAAATTCAAAAAGACCTCATATTTTTAAATAAGAAACTATCCAACCCGGATTTCGTTGAGAAAGCACCTGCCGAAGTCATCGAAAAGGACGAACAAAGAAAGACATCTCTTTCTGAAAAGCAGGTAAAGCTTGAAATTCATTTAAAAACTATAAAACAGGGCATAGATTAACCACTGCTAAGGAAAACCTTTCTCCTTTCCCAAGTCTCTTTATTTATGAATACTAGAACAGGAACTTTGACGCGCGATGAAATCTCTGAGCAATCCCAATGGGATTTATCAGGGCTTTATTCATCTGACGAAGAATGGAATAGCGAGCTCGAAATACTGGAGCGCGAGTTGCCCGGGTATGCCAGTTTTCAGGGGACGCTTGCGCAATCTTCTACGACACTCAAAGCGTGTATCGAGTTCGACATGAACTTTTCGAGAAAGCTGGAAAAGCTTTATACCTTTGCGCACCTGAAAAACGATGAAGATAAGACCAATAGCTTTTATCAAGGAAACTTTGAAAAAGTGATGCGACTGCTTACTGAAGCAGGCAGTGCATCCAGCTTCATCCGTCCCGAGATCATGACAATTCCGCAAGATCAAATGGCGCAATTTTTGGAAGAGAAGGAAATTGAGTTTTACAAGTATCATCTTGAGCAGATTTTGCGTTATCGCGATCATACACTTACAGACAAAGAAGAGAAGCTTCTTGCCGCATCAGGAGAAATGGGACGCGCATCACGGGATGCATTTGATATGCTGGATAATGCCGATCTCAAGTTAGGAGAAATAGAAGGTGAAGACGGCGAACCGCTTTCTTTAACGCATGGCAATTTCCAGAGCCTGATGCAGAGTTATGATCGGCGAGTTAGAAAAGACGCATTCCATACTTATTACAATGCTTATGAGTCGCACCGCTTTACTTACTCGACGTTACTTTCTGGAAGCGTGAAAAAAGATTTATTTTATTCGCGGTCCAGAAATTACTCCGGCTACCGAGCCAAAGCATTATTTTCCGAAAATATTGCAGAAAGTGTGTATGACAATTTGATTGAATCAGTTCACCAGAACTTAAAACCTCTGTATAAATACTTTGATTTAAGAAAACGGTTACTGGGTGTTGATGAACTGCATGCGTATGATTGCGGTGTGCCGCTAGTAAAAAATATTAAATGGCGTATGCCGTATGAAGAAGCCGTGGAGAAAATTAAAATCTCATTGCAACCCTTGGGCACGGAGTATGTTGAACGGCTCGAGCAGGGGCTTCTTAAAGACCGGTGGACGGATCGTTATGAGAATAAGGGTAAACGAAGCGGTGCCTATTCTTCAGGGTGTTACGATTCGAACCCTTTTATCCTTATGAATTATCAGGAAGATAATATAAATAGTGTTTATACTCTGGCGCACGAAGCGGGGCATTCCATGCACTCTCTTTTTTCCAGAGAAACCCAGCCTTATTTATATGCGGATTACACTATTTTTGTTGCGGAAGTGGCTTCGACCTTTAATGAGTCATTGCTGACAAAGTATTTTCTGTCGCAGGATATTGATCAGGAAATGCGTATTTATTTGCTTTGTCGTGAAATTGATAATTTTCGTGGTACGCTATACAGACAAACTATGTTTGCTGAATTTGAGCACAGAGTTTATGAGGCTGCAGAAAATAACCAGCCGCTCACCATTGAAACTTTTCAAGAAATTTATAAAAGTTTACTGGAGCTCTATTTTGGTCCAGGTCTGGTGTTAGATGACTGTCTTTCTCTAGAATGCTTTCGGATTCCGCATTTCTATTTCAGTTTTTATGTGTATAAATATGCGACGGGAATCTCTGCTGCTTATGCTTTGGCAGATCGAGTACTTTCTGGGGGTAATGAAGAGCTTAATGATTACCTCAACTTTCTCAAATCGGGCGGTTCCAAATATCCCATTGATTTGTTAAAAATGGCAGGCGTTGATATGAATTCGCCGGAACCGGTGCGCACAGCCCTAACAAAATTTTCCGCTCTGGTTGATGAGCTTGAAAGTTTGACTATAAAGAATTAACCCTTATCATTAAAATTTTAAAAATGCAGAGTAATTCGAATTTATCTCCAACCTTTTATAAAGGAAAACCGTTTTGAGAAAAACAGGACAGTTTCAGAAAGACGGCGGTAACAAACAACGGAATCCCAATAACCGTCAGGGGAATTCTTCCTCAGATCAATCCAATCAGAACTCAAACTCCAGAAGTTCTGGCTCAAGGCAACCCAATCAAAACTCCAATTCGAGTTCCAGGAATTCTGGTGCTGGAAAAAAGGGAATTCATCCTTGGGTATCTTCCGGTCCATCTTCGTCACAAGCGTTGACATCGCATATTTCGATGATCAGTAATAAAAGCTCGTCGGAGGGTACCGGTAATAACCGTAATAAACCGCAGGGTCAGAAAAGAAGGAATCCTTCTCACCAACAAAGAGATAATGCGAATAACGGAAGACCACGTAATCAGCATGACAAGGCGAAACGGAATAATAATACTTCTTCCGCTGCAAATGCTCCTCAGGCACATTCAGGTTCAGGACAAAAGCTAACAGGAAACTTGGATGCTTTCAGTTTGTTTTGTGCCTACCACTTGGGAATTGGGCCAAATAAAGAATATAAACTGTTAAATATTAATGAGGTGGCCAGACGGTTTGGGCAAGATCAAGGGGTTGTTAAGCAAGCCTTGAAGGAAAGCAATATGGATTCTGCAGCTCTGCTCGATAAAGATTTCGATATGGCTCTGGCACAATTGGATATACAAGTCGCTCCAGACGGTATCGATAAAATGGAACTCGCAAAGTCCATTTATGAAGATTTTTTGGAAGCACCCAATGTAAAAAGGGATTGGGGTAAAATTATCGAAGAAGATCGCAAGGAAAATAGAAAAATATTTGGCTGAATAAGACTAGGGTGCTGAAGAGCGTTTCTCCTTGTCGTCTGTCAGTACGCTTCCAGCGGGGATCCTCTGGAAGTTCAGACCTTTTTGGATGATCTGGTCCTGAATTTTTTTCGCCCTTCTATTGGAACATTTCAAATCGTTCATTAAAATTGAAAAGGCAAATAACTCCCCCTCTTTGGATTGAAAAAATCCTGATAATGCGCTGACAAAATTCAAAGTTCCTGTTTTCACCCTTGCCTTGTTTGAGCTTGCAACTTTTCTCATTCTATTTTTTACGTTTCCATCGACCCCCATGATTCCCAACGCCGTGACAAACTCGGGATAAACGCTCAGGTCATCTTTTACGTCCCGCAGAATATCTACTATGATTTTAGGGGATAAACGATTCTGTCGCGACAAGCCAGACCCATCATGGATGCTGTACTGACCTAGTTCATAACCCAGTTTCTTCAAATATTTTTCAAAAACGCGCAACCCTTTTTGCGTCGAACCTGGCACACCAAGATGCTCGCCTCCAATTGTTTTTAAAATTTGTTCGGCGACAAAATTATTGCTGAATTTATTAAGACCCCGTAAGGCCAGCGCTAAAGGCTCACCTTCATGCATATAGAGTTCCACTGCGCCATCTGAAACCTTCCCTTGCTGCAATTGTCCGCCAAACGTTATTTCCGAAAGCTCAATATATGATTTAAAAACATTCAACGCGTACTGGGTGGGGTTTGTGATATTTAAAAAATATTGTGCACGGGGTTGTCCTATATTGATCCCCCCTGAAACAGTGATCAGATCGTGGTCTCCCTTGTCTACTCGATTTACAATCAACCGACGACGTTTTCCCGGCCTCAAGGTCTGTGCACTATTTTCAAGTTTGATGTATCCGTTTTCAGGTTCGATTACAATTCCAGCTTGGTCGCCGACTTCCCCCCCAGGGCTAACATAAACTTTTACCGTATTAAAATTAAATGATAATGCTCCCAGAGGGGCTTCATAGGCTTGCGCACCCGGATTTTTAATCCAAGTTTTGATTCGCTTTTGGTCGTCGAAGAAAGAATCATCGGCAATGATATTTCCCTCTATTCTTTTTATGGGAAGGTTTCTTAATTCATTTACCATTAACCATAATTGTTCGGTAACCAATTTGGGGTCGCCAGACCCCTTTATGTAAAGGTTGCCTTTGAGCGTTTCATTTTCCAGTATGCCATCGGTGTAGAATCGTGTGGCAAATCGATAATTAGAGCCAAGATATTTTAATGCTACTGCTGTGGTGAGAATTTTTGCATTGGAAGCAGGGATAAACAGCCGTTTACTGCGGATTTCATACAACGTTTCCCCGCGGTCCAGAGAATAAATATTTACACCATAATTATTTTTTCTAAGGCAGGTATTGGCAAGAATGCTGCTTACCGATTTACGGAACTTGTCTACGCCTTCTTCATTAACCAGAGCAAAGGAAAAAGTTGGAAGCAAAACGAAGGAAATAACGAGAACGAAAGCTATGGAACGGCTAGTAGAATTATTTTTAGTCATTACTGAAAATTTTACTCTGTAAAAATTAATTTTACAATTGACAATTGTCGCTGGATTAGGGACTCTAGGTTTTGTTTCGATGTTGCCTTTAATTAAGGAAAATTGCGATGATTAATTTTGCTCACATCAAATACGGTATTTTATTGGCTATTATTGCAATTCTTTATGGTGGTTTGATGGGTTTGTCTTTTGGTTGTTGTGAAGAAGACATAAAGCGAACCTTGAATAGTATTGCGCAGGAAGCCATGGCTGGCAAGTATGAAGGAGATCAGGAAAAAGCGGATAAGGTGGTAAAAAAATCATGGGTCTATATGAAACGAGCCCATTTGCATTCGCAGACTATGGGGGTTATTAGCATCGCGTTTTCATTTCTGGTAGCTTGGCTGGCATACCCGGTTAAGGCTCAGCTTGCTATTTCTCTGCTCAGTGGATTAGGTGCCCTAGGATATGGCTTTTTTTGGATGCTCTCCGGATATCTGGCTCCTGGGATGGGATCGACTGGCGCGGCTAAAGAATCGGTAGGTCTTATTGCTCAGGCTTCGGGCGGCGCATTCTTTGTTTCTGGATTATTATTATTCAGCATTCTGGTATATAGAATATTTGTGACTAAAAACTTAACTGAAAGTAACTAAAATTTTATGAATTACGATCTGATAGGAGTAGGCAACGCACTTGTAGACATTGAAGTTCAGGTGGATGATACTTTTATTGAAAAGGCCTCAGTGACCAAGGGAGGAATGACATTATCTTCGATTGAAGACCAGGATAAAATTCTCGAATCTTTGCAATCAAACCCAAAGAAAATTTCTTCTGGAGGGTCAGCCGCAAATACGATACATGGCGCCAGTGTGCTCGGCGCAAAATCATATTACCTTGGACGCGTTGCCAATGATTCCCACGGTAAGCATTACACAGAGGACATGCGAAAATGCGGAGTCGGGTTCAGCGGACCAGGTTCTGATGAACAGGGAACAGGGACCTGCGTGGTTCTTATCACCCCGGATACAGAAAGAACCATGCTGACACATCTGGGTGTTTCTTCCTCACTCCATCCAGAAAATGTAGATGGAACTATTGTGAAGAATTCGCGCGGTGTTTATATTGAAGGCTATTTATGGACAGGAGATGGAACCCGGGAAGCCGGGCAGCATATGGCAGGAATCGCAAAGAAAGAAGGAATACCCGTCTCTTTTACTTTGAGTGATGCTTTTGTTGTCAATTCGTTTAAGGAAAGTTTGACCGAGTTTATAAATTCTTACGTGGATATTCTTTTTTGTAATGAAGTGGAAGCTAAAGCAATGACAGGGGAGTCAAGTTCCTTGGCAGCATTCAAAAAACTACAAGCGATGGTCGATACCGTATTTTTAACCTTGGGTTCTAAGGGCTCTCTTGTGGGGAAAAGTGGTCAAGAACCTGTGGAAGTAAAAACCTTTCCGGTCAAAGCGGTTGATACAACAGGAGCCGGAGACCTTTTTGCTGCCGGTGCTCTTTACGGCATATTGGAAAATCATTCTCTAGAGGAATCGGCGATCATTGGTTCTTATTGTGCGGCGCAGGTCGTGTCTCATATGGGCGCGCGGCTTCCACTGGGCTCTCTGACCGATGATACGACAATTATCTCGGCATATAAAAAAATTTAATCCAACGGAGGAGGATTATGAAAAGTTATTTCCTATTAGCTGTTTTATTATTCCCGTTGTGGCTGGGGTGCGCTTCAGTGGGAAAAGATTTTGACAGTGGAAAAGTCAAGGACATCAAAAACGATGTTACAACGCAGTTGGAAATCATCGACTGGTTTGGTGTGCCTTACAAAGAAGGGAATGAAAATGGGTACCCCATGTGGACTTATCAAATAGACAAATGGAAGGTTGTAGGTGAAGTCGAATCGAAAAACCTTGTCATTCTGTTCGATGATAAAAATAATGTCAAAGCCTACCGCTACGAATCCAGCTACTAGCTACTAGGCGTGGGGCCAGCAGGTCATTTCTTGTAAAGCTAAAAGTGGTTGTTTAGCTTTTTACTAGAGGTTCTTTTGCTCTTGAAAATGCGGCTCTGCCCGTCATCGCGAGCGACTAGAAGGAGCGCGGCGATCCAGACTATTATTACCCTTTGCTCTTCCCTGTTTTTCTGTAATAAATATATCAAATATGCGTAAAATTTTCCTCATAGTCTATGACTTCGACGGCACATTGGTTGATACTCTTTTTGATATTGCCGACTCTGTTAATTTAACTTTAGCTGACCTCAGCCTTTCTCAGTTGCCCCGGGAAACGATTAGAAAATATGTTGGGAAAGGGGTAGAGCGTTTGATGTCGCAAACCCTGGATGACACGGGTTTTACAGATATTCCCCAAGCCGTCTCCCTTTTTAAAAAGCATTATTCTGAAAATTTAGTTAATCACACCGATTTTTACACTCACGGTCGAGAAATTCTTGAACACTTTAAAAATAAAAAGCAGGCGATCTGCTCCAACAAGCCCGAAGGTTTTGTGCATAAAATTCTGGAGTCCTTGAACGGATTGCAGCCTTTTGACGCGATTCTCGGTGGCGACAGTGTCAAATCAAAGAAACCCGACCCTGAAGGATTGAATTCGATATTGGAGCAATTAAATGTTTCGGCAGAGGAGGCAGTGCTAATCGGTGACAGCCCAGTTGATATTGAGACAGGAAAACGGGCGGGAGTTTACACTTGTGTCGTAAATTATGGATTGGGGTTCGCAGAAGAAATTGCTGCCGCCAAACCCGATTGCTCTATCGATTGCCTTTCCGAGCTTAAAGAACTTTTCTGCTAGTAAAAGGGTACGCTGGAACATTAAAACCAATTTTAGCCGCTTGTTTCTTCCTTCTGACGGTAGCTAGTTGACATTGAATCGGGTAGTTTCTACAATACCTTCCTTCTATGGAATCCAAAGACATTAAAAACATTTATCTTATCGCGATTTGTGGCACGGGCATGGCTGCACTGGCCGGATTGCTCAAAAAAGCAGGCCATAATGTGACCGGCTCGGATGCTAATATTTATCCCCCCATGAGCACGCTTCTATGCGATGCGGGTATTAAAATATTTTCCGGTTACAAAAAGGAAAATATATCAGGGGACATTGATCTCGTCATTATGGGAAATGCTGTATCAAAAACTAATGAAGAAGTGCAGGCGGTTTTAGATGCTGGTATTTCATATACTTCATTTCCCGCAGCTCTTTCTAAGTTTTTCCTTGAAGGAAGAAAATCGCTTGTGGTGACGGGTACCCACGGCAAGACGACAACGACTTCGTTATTGAGTTGGGTTCTTGAATCGGCTCAACGAAAACCTGGATTTATGGTCGGGGGTTGGTTGAAAAATTTTGATACCAATCATCAGGTTCCCGTGGGAGATTATTTTGTAACGGAGGGCGATGAATATGACAGTGCTTTTTTCGATAAAAGCCCTAAATTCCTTCACTATCGACCTGATGCTTCCATTTTAACGAGTATCGAATTTGATCACGCGGATATCTTCAGTGATATGGATCAGATCAAACAGGTTTTTCGTGACTATGTAAAACTGATCAAGGGCATTATTCTGGTGAAATCAGATGATGAAAATATCAGCGATGTTTTGCAGTCGGCATCCTGCAAAGTCGAAACCTATGGGTTCGATGAAAAAGCAGATTGGCGTATCGAAGGCTATCGGTTTGAAAAGGGCTGTGGGCATTTTTCGTTGTTCTTTAAAAATAATAAACAGGCAGATTTTCAATTGGCGATGATTGGCCGTCATAACGTTGAAAATGCAGCCGCTGTCGCTGCACTTTGTTTTAATCTAGGTCTGACGGCGGATGAAATTAATGTGGGGTTTCAAGCTTTCAAGGGAATCAAACGCAGGCAGGAAATAGTCGGGGAGAAAAGCGGAGTAACGGTCATCGATGATTTTGCTCATCACCCTACTGCAATTGATCTTACTATTGATGCCGTCAAAGAGGCTTACCCCGGCCAACGTGTCTGGGCCGTATTTGAGCCGAGATCGGCAACATCGCGCAGAAAAGTATTTGAAAATTCTTTCCCAAAAAGCTTTTTAAAGGCAGATCGAGTCATATTTGCGGGATTATTTGCACCAGAAAAAATCAAGGATGAAGAGCGGCTTGATGTACAAACGGTAATCGCTTCTATCAATAATATGGGGGGCGTTGCAGAATATATCCCCCAAGTAGATGATATAGTAGAGTTCATAACGAAAAATGCAAAATCAGAGGATGTAATCCTTGTGATGTCTTCAGGAGGATTTGATGGCATTCACCGAAAAATATTGGAAAGATTATAGTTTTTTTGAATATCGGTTTGTTTAGAAGCTAATGGATAAAAAATATTTTGGACAAATAAAACTGGGCTTGATTCAGAGAGGCTTAACCGTGCCAACGATGTTGCACGGACTTTCTGAAGTATCGCGAGGACTTTGTTCTGGAGAACCTGGCGAAGAAATAACATTAGCACTTGCTGAAGACTTTATCGTTAAAGCTACGTTAAACCCTCCGAATAAAGACGGACCAAAGTTGATATCTCAGCAGGATCAGCTGAGTTTGTTCATGGAAGAGGGCGAAACCGATGTGAGTATTATTCCTGTCCCAGAATTCCTTAAGCAACAGCTAACAAAACGTACCCCCGTTTCAAAAAATATTTGTCTCGATGGTTATTGTTTTAATGTTTTTCTTCGCGCAATGGGGCGGGAAAAAAAATTGAGCATGCCGATTGAAGCATTATTGTCAGTGATTGAGGCAGCATTCGAGGAGGGGGCGGCTGACCTGGTTCAATTGAATATGGATTACACAAATGATGATGATAGTGGATTTCAAAGATTGGCACCATTGGTAGAAGCGATCAAAAAAAGGTTCAATACTTTTGTGGCCTTTAAAGGGTTTCCTCCAGCAGATAAAGGCATAATTGATCTGGTTTATGCATCGGGATTTGACATCGTAAATTTTCCGCTTGGTGGGTTTTATGGAACCAAAAAATCGAAAAAAATTATGGGAGCTGAAAAGATTTATACAGCTCTGGAATATGCATC
Organism: Nitrospinota bacterium; assembly: GCA_013349585.1. GTDB lineage: Bacteria > Nitrospinota > Nitrospinia > Nitrospinales > VA-1 > UBA8687. Next base: position 29,021 of record DUZG01000010.1, read on the forward strand.
GAGTGTTTTTTCTCCCGGAACTGTCTGGACTGATCTGGTCATGGTCCCCGGTTCTCAAGACAAGTTTAAAGAGGGAATTGATCGTCTGACCGGTTCAGGAATCATCCCGCTAATTCTTTTGCAACGAGATAGCGAAACAGAAGGTTCGAGCTATTCAAACCTAGTGGAATTTGCAGATCATATGGATCAATCCATCCAGCGCAGTGGTCTTCCTCTTAAATGGTTATATCCCGCCTGCCGATATTTGAGTCCTTTGGACACCCGGTTTTTCACAGAAGATCCTTTGAAAGCAAGGCTTGCTGTGACCCCTGTATATCGTTCGGGATTCGGTAAAAGGACTTCCGCAGGATTTGCCGCTATACGTCGAAAATTACGGATTCGCAACGTGAATGACTCTTTTGAGTCTGCCGGGTTATAGAGAACTCAAAATAGTTTGAAATAAATGTTGTGGTCAAACGACAAATATTCCAGAGCAACTGTTAAATTTCATCTTTCACTGGCACAAGCATATACCCTTTGTTAGGCTGTAAGCATGGACGATAAAGTAAAAACACCGACAAAAATTCCAGAAGTTCCGCTGAAAGAGCTGGAAACCTTATGGATGCAGGTGGGAGGCACTCTTTGCAACCTGGAATGCACTCATTGTTTCATCAGTTGTGGCCCGAAAAACGACACCATTGCGATGATGACTCTGGCACAAGTGGAAGAAAGATTGCGGGAATCTCGCGAGCTAGGCGTGAAGGATTATTATATTACCGGCGGTGAGGTTTTTATCAATCCAGAAATTTTTGAAATTCTTGCAGCCATCTTGAGCTATGGTCCGCTCGATGCACTCACGAATGGAACGCAAATCACATCCGAAAAGGCCAAGCGGCTCAGAGCAATCCAAGATGCATCCAAATACCCTCTGCGGTTTCGCGTCAGTATGGAACACTTTGATGAAGATAAAAATGACGCGATCAGAGGAAAAAATGCATATCGCAAGGCAATTGCAGGAATGGTCTGTCTTGCGGAGGCGGGGTTTTCTCCTATACTTACAGTGACGCGAACCTGGGAAGAGGAGCGCGATTCTGAAATGGAATCGAAGTTTGTTGAGTTTCTTCGTAAGAGTGGCGTAATGCAACCACAAATTAAAATACTTCCCGGGTTTTTATTGGGACAGCTGGCGGAAAACGAGCGAGACTATTCACAAGATGAATATGTTACAGAAAAATGTTTCGAAGACTTTGATATCACTCAATTACAATGCGCAACTTCGCGAATGGCCACGGGTGAGGGGGTTTATGTCTGCCCGATCTTGGTAGATAATCCGGCTGCGCGAATGGGCGATACACTGGGGCATACGTTGCGTCCGTTTCCTTTATCACACTCGGCCTGTTACACTTGCCGGGTGACAGGTATGACCTGCAAGTCTTACCCTTAAACTGAAAGACAAACATGGCCTTATTGCATTCCACCATGGTGCCTCTGGGAACCGATACGATTGATTTTAAATTATCAGGCATTGATGGTGTGGAATATTCTCTCGACAGTTTTGCAGGGAATAAAGTGTTGGCAATTATTTTCATGTGCAATCATTGTCCCTATGTAAAGGCAGTCATTCAGCGATTGATAGATTTGCAAGAAGAGACGTTGAACCAGGGCGTTCGGTTAGTTGGAATCAATTGCAACGATGCGCAAAAATATCCAGATGATTCTTTTGAGAATATGCAAAAGGTTGCAATGGAATGGGGCATGAATTTTCCCTACCTGTTTGACGAGTCACAAAAAGTAACAAAGAAATATGCTGCTGTCTGCACACCCGATATTTATCTCTACGGAAAAGAAAGGAAATTGCTTTATCGAGGGCGAATAGATGACAACTGGGAGCACGCAGACCAGGTCACACAACGAAATTTAAAACAGGCCATTGACTGCATTCTTGCTGAGCGGGATGTTCCTGCAAAGCAACTCCCGTCTATGGGATGTTCTATAAAATGGAAAGTATTTTAAAGGGAAACGAATGAAAGATTTTAAAAAGTGGTTGTTTATATTGGCAGCAGTTGTATTTGTTGGCTCCATGTTTGCCGATAAAATCCTTTCTTTTTATGTCGATTGGTTGTGGTTTGAGAGCCATGACATTACCTCTGTGCTTTGGACTGTTTTGATTTCCCAATTTGGCATGGGATTTACTATCGCTATTTTGTTCTTTGCTGCGACCTATGGTTTTTTGATTCGCGTATACAAAAAAACTTCGCATTTGCCCATTTTATTATCCGATCAAGTCAGGCGCGAAGTTCCATTGCTGGACATCCTGGCAGGAAACCTGAAGCTCCTGATAGTAGCCGCTCCTTTGGTTTTGTCTGTTATGACAGGGCTGATCATGGCCCAACAATGGGAGACCGTACTCAAATATCTCAATGCATCTTCCTTTAATCAACTTGACCCAATATTCGGTAAGGATGTTGCCTTCTATATTTTCACTCTGCCCTTCTGGTTGTTGGTCAAATCTCTGATCTGGGAAACCTTGATAGTGATCTCTCTCGGTGTGGGATTGATCTATTTTTTCAAGCGCTTTGTTTATGTTGCGCCCACAGGTGTTGTTCTTCTCCCTGAAGCTCGAAGAACTCTCTCTGGTTTAGCGGGTTGTTTTTTCCTGCTGTTCGCCAGCGAGTTTTATATACAGCGCTATGAATTGCTAACAAAAGGCAACGAACTGATTTCGGGAATAGGTTTTTCGGATGATTATGGATCGATTCCTATCCTGTACGCTTTAGTATTCGTGTCTTTAGTAGGTGCGGTGTTTTCTTTTTCAGGTATCGTTCGACCGGGAATGAAAAAAATTCTGGTCTCGGTGGTTACTTTGGCGCTGGTTTATTTTGTAGGAAATGTTTATCCAAAGATCTTGCAAAAGTTTGTTGTCGCCCCAAACGAGTTGATAAAGGAAGCACCTTATATAGAGCGTACTATTGCCGGAACGTTGAAAGCTTATGGGCTTAGTGAAACGGAAGTACATGGCCTTTCCGGTTCCGAATCTTTGACTGCTGAAAGTGTCCGTAAGAACGATGCCACTATAGAGAATATCCGGTTATGGGATCAGGAGCCGCTTCTTGATACGCTCGGACAAATACAGGAGATACGGACTTACTACCAATTTCAATCGGTTGACAATGACCGCTATCACATAAACGGTAAGTACCGTCAGACCTTATTGTCTCCCAGAGAATTATTATCCTCCAACTTGCCAAACCGTACATGGATCAATGAACACCTGACATTCACTCATGGTTATGGTGTTTCGCTCAGTCCAGTAAATCAGGTGACCCCAGAAGGCTTGCCGGTACTGTTTATTAAGGATATTCCACCACAATCAAATATGGATCTGAAGATCAAACAGCCAGAGATTTATTTTGGTGAATTGGCGAACGACCATGTTTTTGTAAATACGGGCACGAAGGAGTTTGATTATCCAGAAGGCGAAAAAAATGTTTATAAAAATTATGCAGGCAAAGGTGGTTTCCCGATAGGATCTTTTTTTAAGAAACTGGTTCTTGCCGCACGGTTTAAAACACTTAAAATCTTGTTTTCAAATGACATCGAAAACGACAGCCGTGTTTTGATGTACCGTAATATAACGGAGCGTGTTCAGAAAGTTGCGCCTTTCCTGAGGTTGGATAATGACCCATATCTGGTTATCTCTGAAGGACGTTTGATCTGGCTTTATGACGCTTATACCGTGAGCAATCGATATCCTTATTCGCAACAAATTCCCCGATTTGGAAACTACGTGCGAAACTCCGTCAAAGTCTCAATTGATGCTTATGATGGTTCGATGAATTTTTATATCTCAGATCAATCTGATCCAATCATTAAAACTTATCAGAATATTTTTCCAGATCTGTTTCAAGACTTATCGAAAATGCCAGAGGATTTAAGAAACCATATCCGATATCCTTCAGACTTGTTTGCGATTCAAACTTTTATCTATGCGACATATCACATGAAGCGACCGCAGGTTTTTTATAATAAGGAAGACCAATGGGAGATCCCTGAAATAGATGGTAGCGTCATGCAGCCTTATTACACGATCATGAAACTTCCCGGAGAAGATCAGGAAGAATATATCCTTATGGTTCCATACACCCCGCAGGGTAAGAGCAATTTATCGGCATGGATGGTGGCCCGTAGTGATGGTGAAAATTATGGCAAGCTAGACGTTTATACATTCCCAAAACAAAAACTGGTGTACGGGCCAAGTCAAATCGTTGCCCGCATCAATCAGGATGCGGAAATATCACGACAGGTTTCATTATGGGATCAACGTGGCTCAAGCGTAATTCAGGGCACCTTGCTTGTTATACCTATTGAAGAGTCTTTGATTTACGTCAGACCCCTATATCTAAAAGCGGACGAAGGGAAAATTCCGGAGCTGAAACGAGTTATCGTGGGCTATGAAGACAATATTGCTATGGAGCGAACGTTGGACGAAGCATTAAAGAAAATTTTCCCAGGTCTTTCCGATATTCCTTCCAGTATCCCTGAGGAACTCCAAAGCGTAGACTCGGAATCTTCAGGATCGAAAGAAGAAAGGAACCTGATATTGAGTCAAACCGATTATAAAAAGATCCAAAACTTTTATAGAAAAGTTTTAGAGTCTCAAGGCAAACTCGATAAGTCTTTGAGTAACTATAAAGAAGAACTAAAGGCCTTGGGAAAGGTTTTGCAGGAGGTACCGGTTTCTCTTCAACCGGTGAAACCATCGGGAGAATAAATAGTTTTATTTTTTTCGAACAGGTCCAGTTGCTGGGTGGCTGCAAGATGGTCGGTTGCAGGTACAGGATAATTTCCATCAAAGCAGGCAGAGCAGAATTTGTTTTTTTCATTTTGCACAACGGCCAACATTTTATTGATGCTTAGGTAATGCAAAGAATTCGCACCCAGATATTTTCTTGTTTCTTCAAGCGAGTGGGTGTGAGCAATTAATTCTTCCTTGTTTGGAGTATCGATTCCATAAAAGCAGGAATGTAAAATTGGCGGGGCAGAAATTCTAAGGTGCACTTCTGTAGCTCCCGCTTCCAGCAGCATTTTTACTATTTTACGACTGGTGGTTCCGCGGACAATGGAGTCATCGATGACAGCCAGTCGCTTTCCCTCAATAATACTTTTTACGGCATTTAGTTTTAGCTTCACCCCAAAATTGCGTATTTGGGATTGAGGTTCAATAAAAGTCCGGCCTACATAATGATTGCGGATCAAACCCATTTCAAAAGGGATGCCGCTCTCTTCCGCAAATCCCAACGCCGAAACCACCCCGGAATCAGGAACGGGAACAATCAAGTCAACATCCGCGGGACTTTCCCGAGCCATTGCTCGACCCATCTCTTTTCGCGCTGTATAAACATGTTCGCCGAATATAAAACTGTCGGGGCGAGCGAAATAGATATGCTCAAAAACACAGTGCTTAGGTTCCACTTTCTTAAAAGGGAAAAAGGATTGTAATCCGTTTTCATTGATGAGAATCAACTCACCGGGCTCCACTTCGCGAATGAACTCAGCTTCTATAAGGTCCATCACACATGTTTCTGAAGCAACGATGTATGCACCATCCAGTTTGCCAAGGCAGAGAGGTCGGAATCCATGCGGGTCACGTGCGGCCACCAATTCATTTTCTGTCATCAGTACTAAAGAATAGGCACCGTTCACCTGGCGCAATGCTTCTGCGGCGCGGTCTACGAAACTTTCACTTTTAGCTTGCGCCATCAAATGGACGACGACTTCGCTGTCGTTGGTGGATTGGAAGATAGCTCCTTTGCTACCCAGTTCTTTGCGGATGGCTTGTGCGTTGACTAGATTGCCATTGTGTGCGAGCGCCAGAGACCCCGCTGCATAGTTGATCATGCAGGGTTGTGCGTTGACCAGTTCGCTCTTTCCCGCAGTCGAATAGCGGTTATGACCAATGGCAAGAGGGCCGGGAAGTTTCAGCAGTCGTTTTGGATCAAATATGTCAGCGACCAGACCCATCCCTAACTCCAGATGCATCTTCGAATAGGTGCTGGCAACAATGCCGGCACTTTCCTGACCTCTATGTTGCAGAGCGTAAAGTCCAAGGTAAACCAGATTAGCTGCTTCTGGGTGACCGTAAACTCCGACTACTCCACATTCCTCATGTAGTTTGTCCAGCATAGCGTCCTAGAGAAGTTTTCCAGATTTGTTTTGCAGATTCAATATCCTGCTTAATATATTCTTGCCCATTGATGCTAACGGTGAATTGCGATCCACCCGTTTTTCCTAACAACGAAAAATCTAGGGGATAGGATAAAGCCAGGTCTTCAATTTGATCTGTTAGTTCTTCCGGGAAAGAGATAATAATTCGCGACTGTGTTTCACCAAATAAAAGGGCATCACCTCGAAGAGTCGATTCCAGTTCGAGTGTCGCTCCCAAGGCTTCTTCTGTAGCAGTAAAGCAGGATTCTGCAACAGCGATAGCCAGACCTCCTTCAGAGCAATCGTGCGCTGATTGAATGAGCCCTTTCTGTATCAAATCCAGACAGAAAGCTTGTACTTGTTTTTCGTGTTTTCGGTCTAGAACTGGGGGCTTGCCTTCATTCCTGTCAAATAACACCTTTAGATATTCGCTTCCCCCCAACTCTTCCATGGTGAATCCGATGAGCCCGATGCAATGCCCGGATTGTTTGAATCCCGATGTCATAACTTTAGACTGATCTTCAATTAGACCCACCACTGCAACTGTGGGAGTGGGGAATATAGCTTGTCCTTTGGTTTCATTATAGAGGCTCACGTTTCCACTGACTACAGGAATATCAAAATAAAGACAGGCATCGCCCATTCCGCGGACGGCTTGCTCGAACTGCCACATGATTTCTGGTTTTTCGGGATTCCCGAAATTAAGACAATTGGTCAAACCAATAGGAGTGGCTCCGGAACATACCACATTGCGACTGCTCTCAGCCACGGCGATAGCAGCGCCTTCATAAGGGTCGAGATAGCAGAAGCGGCTATTGCAATCCACTGACAGTGCCACTGCTTTTTTTGTGTCTTTGATACGTATAACCGCTGCATCCGAGCCGGGCAAAACCAGCGTGTTGAGACGCACCATATGATCATATTGTTCATAGACCCATTCTTTGCTGGCAATATTGGGGCAGGCCAGTAGTTTGGTAAATGCTTTGTCGCCTCGGGCCGGTTCTGGCAATTCGGTTAAATTTAAATGCCCAATTTTGTCGAGGTATTCAGGGCGCTGGGTTTCTCGTTTCAGATCCAAAGCCCCATCCACGACAGGTAGTGTGGGCAGATTAACTACTTCTTTGCCTTCAAACTGGATTCGTACTCCCAATTCATCGGTGACTTCGCCAATGATTGCGGCATCAAGACCCCATTTTTCCAAGATTGCGGTGGCTTCTTCTTCATGCCCCGGTTCAATCACAAACAACATTCTCTCCTGTGATTCGGATAACATGATCTCGTAGGGGGTCATCCCTACTTCTCTCAATGGGACTTTTGATAAGTCCATGTTCACTCCTGCATGCGAACGGTGAGCCATTTCGAAGGAGGATGAGGTGAGCCCTGCGGCTCCCATATCTTGTACGCCTACCACCCAGCTAAACTCCATAATTTCAAGACAGGCTTCGATTAAAAGTTTTTCAGTGAACGGATCGCCCACCTGCACCGTAGGCCTTTTGTCTTCTGTTGTATCGTCGAATTCGGAGGAAGCAAGCAGGCTGGCACCATGAATTCCATCGCGTCCGGTTTTTGATCCAACATACAAAATACGGTTACCTACTCCACCGGCTTTCGCAAGAAAGATACGGTCCGATTTCGCTAGTCCAAGGCAAAAGGCATTGACGAGAATGTTACCGTTGTAACAAGAATCAAAATAAACTTCGCCTCCCACAGTGGGAACACCGGTGCAGTTTCCATAACTGGCAATTCCATCGACTACGCCGTTCAGTAAAAACCGTGTACGCGGGTCATCCAGTTCTCCAAACCGTAATGAGTCCATCAAAGCAATGGGCCGTGCGCCCATAGTGAAAACGTCACGCATGATTCCACCAACACCCGTTGCCGCACCCTGACGAGGTTCGATGAAAGATGGGTGATTGTGGCTTTCAATTTTAAACACTACGGCGAGTCCATCTCCGATATCGATGACTCCGGCATTTTCACCCGGGCCTTGTAGAACTCTGGGTCCTTCGGTCGGTAATTTTTTTAAAAAGGGTCGCGAACTTTTGTAGCTGCAATGCTCACTCCACATCACAGAAAAAATACCCAACTCGGTAAAGTTGGGTGGGCGTCCGATTAAATCTAGAATACACCGATACTCGTCACTCGTTAAGCCATGGTCTTTAACAAGTTGAGAAGTGATTTCAGGTTCGTTTTGCATTTCTAACTTTGTGAGATAAGAGATTGAAAAATTCTTTGTCCATCCGTGTTATACCATAACGGGTCGGCGCAGCGTTCTGGGTGTGGCATCATTCCCATTACATTTTTCTGCTCATTGCAAAGCCCGGCAACAGAACCAACAGAGCCATTGGGGTTGCTCGATTCAGAGATATCGCCTTTCGCATCACAATATCGAAAAAGAATTTGTCCCTTTTCCTCCAGATCGTTTAAAGAATGTGGGTCAATATAATAACTACCCTGATGATGCGCGATGGGAATTTCCAGCACTGGTTTATCGTTGCATTTTTGAGTAAATGGGGTATCTGTGGTTTCAACCCGGACGTATACATTTTTGCAGATAAACTTTCGCGTGTGGTTCTGCATCAAGGCACCGGGTAAGAGACCGGACTCGAGAAGGATTTGGAATCCGTTACAAATCCCAAGTACTTTGCCGCCATTTTCTGCAAAACGGATAACAGAATTCATAACAGGGGAAAAACGAGAAATAGCACCGGCGCGGAGGTAATCGCCATATGAAAAACCTCCCGGAAGTACGATGAGGTCAAAGGAACTAAGGTCAACTTCGTCCTTGTGCCACAGCCAATGGGTTTCCTGGTTGAGAATTTTTTTAAGGATGTGGTCGCAATCGTGATCGCAATTTGATCCAGGAAAAACAACTATGCCGCACTTCATGTTTGACCAATTCGGTTAGTGAGTTTTATTCAGTGGTGACAAGTTTAAAGCGGAAGGATTCAATAACGGTATTTGCAAGGAGTCGTTCGCACATTTCCCGTACTCGAATTTCCGCTTCTTCTTCAGATACAGAGTCGAGTTTGATTTCCAGATACTTTCCGATGTGTACATCAAGTACTTCATCGTAACCTAAATCGTTCAGCGCATGGTGGACGGTTTTCCCCTGTGGATCGAGTACACCTTCCTTGAATGTTACATGTATTTTGGCAAGCATTTTGCGAACTCTAACACAGAAAAAGTTTCAATTCAGCAGGCTTTGTAGCAGGAATTCAAAAAAACATAAAGACCCTTTTTTGACCGACCCTAAAAATTATGATAAACAATGAGTTAGGGGGTTTTGCCACATCTATTCTTGCCCAAATTTTTTTCCTCGAAACATGAATTCTAAAACCACTTTCTTATTTCTTTTTTTGTTTCTATATATTTTTTAACTGGTCAGGGCTCCATTCAATCCGGTGATGGCAAAATCATGTATTAGTTAACCCAGTCGATGGTAGAAAACCAAAGCTTGAGTTTTACGGAATCTGTGACCGTTACAGAGACTCAAGGGCCTCAATATTCAAAATAGGGTCTGGGTATGAGTGTGCTAGCAGTTCCCTTTTACGTTTTTGGGAAAGCTTTATCTGCCTTGCTAGGGATAAAAGAGTCCATGACAACTCAGTTTACGGTCAGCATGATTAATGCGATTCTTACCGCTTTCAGTTGTGTGATTGTTTATCGTTTTGCTTTAGATCGGCTTAATTTTCGATCTTCAACCGGCTTATTTCTTGCCACCGGATTTGGATTGTCTACCATTGCCTGGTGTTACTCCGAAGGTTTTATGAGTGAACCAGCGACCACTCTTTTCTCATTATATGCTGTTTATTTTGCAACCAACCCGGATAAAAAACGTAAAAAGCACTCGTTGCTCTTTGCGGGGGCTTTTCTTGCTTGCGCCGTTTCCTGTCGTCTGGCGACTTTGTTGGCAGTTCCCGGTTTTGTCTTTTACCATTGGATGATGTGGAAAAACGAGCAAAAGGCGGCTGAATTATGGACCGACATTTCCCGTGCCGCGATACCGGTTGTTTCGTCCTGATAATAATCAGGGTCTATAGCTATGTGCGATTTAAAGATATGTTTGACTCAGTCTATGAGAAAGGAGGATTTGGAGGCCGGTTTATTGTTGGTTTCTATGGAATCCTGTTTTCTCCAGGAAAGTCACTCTTCCTATACAATCTGTTGACTATTTTTGGTTGCCTGGCATTCACGCGGTTTCTTGCAGGGAATAAAAAATAGCTTTGTTTTTCGGCTGGTTGATTCTTTCTCATCTATTGATGTTTTCCTTCTGGCAAAGTTGGCCCGGGCGAATGGGTTGTGGGCCGCGGTTGATGCTCGTTGTGAGGCCTTATTTAATCCTCCCTGTTGGTTTCTTATGGGGAGCGTTTGAAAAAGAAATCAAAATTCTTTTAATAGCCGCGTTAGTTTTGGGAATCGTAGTGCAAATACCTTCTGTAACGGTGAATATTTTTCGATACTATTATAAAATGAGCCAACAATTTGGCTCGGGAGGGCATGACAAATTTCTTTTTTTTCACTGCAACAATCGCCTTTGATCGGTCAGTTTAAACAAGTCGCGGTGGTTTATGAGAATCTGAACGACGACTTTCAAATAGCACAAATGGTATCCTTGGCAAAACAGAAGAAAAAATTTCTCGGCGCAGATATTAAAGTGGTACTTGATAACGGTCTAGCGGTCAACGTCCTTAATTTTTGGTGGCATTATATGCCCTTGTTCGGGTACCCTTTTTATCTCTGGTTAATGCCACCGATTCTGCTTGTAGGTATCATAGTATTCAGTGGATATAAACTTGTCCAAAGGGCAAGAAATGAAACGACTTAAAGACAAAAATTAATTTAGGAAAACTATGGAAAACAAATGGAATGATTCCGCAGCTAAGGCCGCGATTGAACAATATAGCGATGTCCATGAAGATATTGCTCTTCGTGTCTATACCTCACGTTTGATTGGGGCAGACCCTTCGCTCGTGCTTCACGGCGGTGGAAACACCTCGGTGAAATCACGAACCAAAAATAAGGTGAATGAAGAAGTCGATGTTCTTTATGTCAAAGGTAGCGGATGGGACCTCGACACGCTGGCACCTCCCGGTCTTCCCGGTGTTCTTCTCGACCATCTTGTTAAATTACGAGGTTTGGATTCTCTGAGCGATGAAGACATGGTCAACGAACAGCGAACGCATTTGCTGGATGCTTCCTCGCCAAACCCGTCTGTTGAAACTCTACTACATGCATTTTTGCCGCATAAGTTTATCGATCATTCCCATGCCGATGCCAGTCTGATCATTGCCAATCAACCGGACGCAGAAAAAATATGCCGGGAGATTTTTGGCGAAACCATTGGCATGGTTTCTTACATTATGCCGGGGTTTGCATTGGCAAAGGCGGCGGCGGAAGTTTATGAAAAAAACACAAAGGTAGAAGGGCTGATATTGATCAACCATGGTCTGTTCACTTTTGGTGCAACCGCCAAAGAAAGTTACGATCGACATATTGATGCGGTGACCAAAGCCGAAGCATATATTGCGAAAAATTCTCCCAAGGCATTAACCCCGCTTGAAGGACCTGCGGCCAGCGCTGGAGAAAAAAATATACTTAAAGCCTTGGCTCCTGTACTGCGTGGTTTGTATGGACTTAAGTCCGAAAAAACCTGGGTGATACACCATAGAAAAGACGAGAAAGCTAAAGCGTTTGCCTCCAGTGAAGAATGCGTTACCTGGTCACAACTAGGGACAGCAACCCCCGACCATGTGATTCGCACCAAGCAGAAACCGCTTTTATTGAACTTGCAACAATGGCAAGGCGAAGATGCATTGCGCGAAGAAGTCGCCTCTGCATTAGAAACGTATTACGAAAATTATCACCAATATTTCAAAACCAATAAAGATGCTAAAGGCGCTGATAAAACGGAACTGGACCCGTTGCCTCGAGTTTTGCTGGTTGCAGGGCTAGGTCTGTTGACCATCGGCAAGACCGTTAAGGAAACCAAAATCGCAGCAGATATTTATCAGCACACGATAGACATCATTCATAAATCGTTTTCCGTTGGAGACTATGCACCTCTGAAGTCTGATGACTTGTTTGATATGGAGTACTGGTCTCTCGAACAAGCGAAGCTGGGGAAAAGTAAAGCCCCTCTACTACAAGGCAAAGTAGCTTATATTACCGGAGCCGCATCGGGGATCGGTCTGGCGACAGCAAAACTGTTTGCCGAGCAGGGGGTAAATCTATATCTGGTAGACTTGAACGCTGACAAGCTTAATATGGCGGCAGATGCGATTCGTGAAAAATATAAAATAGGTGTCACCGCACAAGTATTAAACGTCGTTGATGAAGATGCGGTGAGGCAGTCGTTTGAAGAAGTGGTCGCCAACTATGGCGGTGTTGATTTTTTAATATCGAACGCGGGGAACGCCGTGCAAGGTGCGATAGGCACGGTAGATATGAAAACCTTGCGGCAAAGCTTCGAATTGAATTTTTTTGCGCATCAGGTGTTGGCCTCTGAAGCGGTGCGTCTGTTTATGATCCAGAAAACCGGTGGGGTGTTATTGTTCAATGCATCTAAGGCGGCGTTCAATCCGGGAAAAGATTTTGGTCCCTATGCGCTCCCAAAAGCTGCAATGGTGGCTTTGACCAAACAATACGCTTTGGATTACGGCCAGTTCGGAATCCGCTCCAACGCCATCAATGCCGATCGTATTCGCACCTCTCTTTTTTCAGAAGAGGTTGTTACCGAACGCGCCGCGGCACGAGGTCTTTCTTCGGATGATTATTTTAAATCCAATTTATTACAACAAGAAGTGTATGACACCGATGTAGCGCAGGGGTTTCTTAGCCTCGCTCTCGCAGAAAAAACCACCGGCAGCATTCTCACCATCGATGGCGGCAACATAGCCGCTAGCCCCCGGTAGCAGGGAACCGCCGCTGGTAAGTGGTCTGAGATTTTACGAGTGATTTCATACGCTTAAGCTTTTTGATATAAGGTTTTTAAATTCCGTTATGTGCTTTCTCAGCCTTCATGCCCCGAAGGGGTAACAAGGGCAACATGGGGGTAGCGTCGTTCACCGGTTTTTAGGGTCTGCTTTCGACTGCGACTTCAAATGGTCGACTCAACACTATAATCTTAAATAAAAAGATGGAGTGTTGTAAATGTCCTACCGAGCCCGAATTAAGTATACCCCTGCACAAAAGCAAGAAATATGGGGTCGCTGGAAAAAAGGCGAGTCTCTAAGCTCAATCGGTCGATTATTTGATCGCCCACCCATTCGCAAACGATCTAAACGGGTCCTTACCCAGTCAGAACGAGAATGAATTTCAAGAGGCACTGTTGCTGATTTATCCATTCGCTCAATCGCTAAACATTTAAATCGTTCCACTTCAACGATCAGTCGTGAAATCAAGCGCAATGGTGGTTATGGTAACTTATCGAGCGACACAAGCTGACCTTTCTGCATGGGAGCGAGCGGCATCGCCCTAAACGATGTAAATTGGCATGAAATCGACCCTTGTGTCGAGCTGTGGCCACAAAACTTCAATTAAATTGGTCACCAGAGCAAATCGCCGGATGGCTTAAAATCGAATACCCTAACGATGAGAATAACCACTTGTCACACGAAACCATCTACTGCAGTCTATTTGTACAAACACGAGAGGTGCTTAAAAGGCCCGGCAAGTATTCCAACCATTTCAGAAGCTCTTGAATACCGGTAGGTATAGACAGTAGAATGATGTATAGAAGAATACCAGAAATTTTTATAATACTTTTCCTTACAGGTTTGAAGGAAGTCGAATTGTGTGGGATTAATGTGCTCAATAAACTCTGCTAGCGTAGAAACTTAATGCAGAGCTGCCAGCGGCGGTTCGCCGCCTATTCCCCCTCAATGGTTTTATGCTTATAGGTTATTGCAAACATGGTGTTTTAAAATAGTTTGTAAAATTTTTTTCAACTTTTATTAGGTTATACACCGCATTCAAGTCTACGTAACTTACTATAAAACCATTAACCTTTTAACCGTACCATTCATTTTTTCCTTGTCAAACCAACTAGTCAATCGTTCTAATTAAAAGTGTTTCATTCAAATCAAAGGGATTAAGTACAATTTGTAACTGTATTGTTGTAAACCTTTTGTAACCCTAATTTACCGTTATTTCACCATTTAGAACCTCAAAATATAGCAGAGGTTTTTAGATTTCACCAGATTGAAAACCCGAAAACATCCTTCCTATCTATACCCTATATGTTCACCCCCACACTCCATTCCTATAGACTGTCATATCTCGAAATAACTGCTGCTTTTGGGTTTGGTTGGTGGTAACAAGAATAATAGGGATAAATGTTAGAGGGGTTCTGGTAAGGGACTTCATTAAATTTTGACTATCTTCAGAGAATTGACTTTTATGAACCAATTCAGCGTTTGACATTGTAAAAGTGTTTGATATCATTATTGGTAGATTAATTTTTCGTATTGGATACGACATGATAAAATTTATTTTTGTTGAAAAGTTGGTTTACTTCCTAATTATTTCAACATTAGTTGGTTTTTTGTCCTTAGGCGGATGCGCGAAGTATTCTGAAGAAGTTCAAGCAAATTTAATCAAGCTGAAAACTACTAAATCATGCTTAAGTTGTGACCTGACAGGGATAGAGATAAAGGATTTAGATCTTAAAAATGCGGATTTGAGTGGTTCCAATCTAACTGGTGCGCATCTGATCAGAGTTGATTTGACAGAATCAAACTTGACCAATGCAAACTTGACTGATGCAATCTTGGTGAGTGCAATTCTTACAGGTTCAAAATTAGTCAATACAAACCTAAGTAGGGTCAAACTTAGTTACGCTAATTTAAATGGGGCAGATATATCTGGTTCGGCACTAATAGGTGCGACCATGAATAGTTCAAAGATAGTGAATTCTAAGATAAGTAATTCAGACATGACCGGTGCTAATCTCTATAATGCTAATCTAACCGGAACAAAAATTACTGACGAAACGCTTAAAGATGTAATGTTATGTAAAACAATCATGCCGTCTGGTCAACGAGATAACTTCGGTTGTAAAGGTTAACGATTACAACCTACGTTATTGATCGTTCCATCAGGCATGGTAGTGTTACAGAAAGTAACACCATCTAGAATCACTCCTGTTAAGTTTGCTCCTGTCAGGTTTGCTCCTGAAAAAATAGCACTGGTTTCACTTCCCACCTTTGAATCAACTCGGCGACTTCGCGTCCATGCCAAAATAAAGATACCCGCAATCAATGTAATTATTATAACTAAATTCCTCATATACTCATTAGTAAATTGAATCCTCTAGTTTTTATGAATTCTTTCATCCCTCACATACAAAAAGAGACAACTCTAAAAAATCATCCCATTTGGTTAAACCGATTAGAACTGTATCTACAAACCAACTATTTAAAAGATTAGTTTTATGCCAGGGGTTTAGATTTATTCAAAGCATTAATGTAGGTTTATTTGATAGGGAGCGGATAGGTCCTTGGGTCTATCAGAATAAGTGTGTAAACAGCATTTATAAAAAACCAAAAAACAATCTAGTATCAGAGCCTGTGGGCCCTGTGAAAAATGGTTTTTTATTTTTCACAAGTCCATAGGCTAATTA
>DUZG01000011.1 GCA_013349585.1 Nitrospinota bacterium
AAGCCAGTCTCAATAAAAACAAATTGATCCACGACATCAATGCAGAAATGCTGGGAGGGAGCCTGGGTGCAACGGGTAATCTAAAAATCGACAGCAAAATAATTGTCGACACCACCCTCAAACTAAAAACGATTGATCTTTCATCACTGGATCAACTAGAAAAACCTGTCTATGGAATTGTTTCTGCAGACATCAAATTCAAAGGCCCTATTTCTGACAACGGAAAGTTTTTAACAAGCGGACTCAAAATCGATACTGCATTCGATTTAGAAAATCTAAGTTTTCCTCTTGATATAAAAGGAAAAATGGTCAACGCAGAACTCGGTCGACTTAAAGGAAGTACATCCCTCAACAACAATCAATTAAAGCACGATATCACGGCAAAACTTTTGGGTGGCAATGCCTCCGTCAAAGGAAGCCTTGGTCTCAAAGAAACAGGCATTAATACTGTCGATACAGATATCGGATTGGAGCATATCGATCTGTCCTGGATTCAAGGCATCAAAAAAGGGGACTGGATTCCTGCATCCGGAAAACTCACAGGCCAACTTAAAATAAAAGGTTCCTTATCTGAAAAAAATATAAATATCAAACCGACAGGAACACTCACAGCAAGTAAACTTATTCTCGGGACAGGAGAAAAAAAGAACACCATCGAAACAGCTAGGCTAACCCTTAAGGATAGTTCTAAAGAATTTACCCACGCCCTGATAGAACTGGATGAATTTAAAACCGCCGGGTTACAGTTTAAAAAAGTTCAAACAAAATTTAAAATCAACCCCAAGCAAATAGACCTGACCGAAGGTCGGGTCTCACCTGAACACGGACAAATAAAACTTGCAGGAAGCTTCCTACCTCCGTCGAGGGCTTATCGATTGCGATTTCAGGGAGACAAACTAAACATAGAGGATTTTCTAAAACAACTAGCCGGCCCTTTAAGTTTGCAAGGGAAACTCAACGGAAAATTACCTGAAAACTCCACAGGGTTCCCTGATATTGCAAAAGAGTTATCAGGGCAGATGAAAATCAACCTTACCGATGGCACCCTACCCGAACTTGGATCTTTGAAGACGTTGCTCACTATTTTAAATCCCACCACCATTCTGCAGGCAAAGAAAGCGGCTCTGAACTACGAATCTTTGGGAGGCGATTTTAAAATAGTTAAGGGTCTGGTTAAAACCGACAACTTTGAAATGATAAGTCCACAAATCACTCTTCAGGTTGTGGGTGAGGCCAACCTCGGAACCGACACCGTCAACGCACAGGTCAAGGCCATGCCACTACAAATGCTGGACAAAACCATTAAATCCATTCCTCTTCTGGGTCAAATTTTAACGGGTGGTGAAAAAGGTGGCATAATCGAAACCTATTTCAAAGTCGATGGAAAGCTGAGCGCCCCCAGCGTCTCACCGCAACTGCATAAATCGCTGACCAAAAAACCAGGAAATATGCTGAAAGAATTCCTTAAGATTCCCGAAAATCTTACAAATAATTAAACCGGTTTAAACAGGCTTTACGGTCAACTCGAGGTGGAGTTGTTCGCGCAGTTCACCTTGAATGCATTTCAAGGGTAGAAGCCCCAACGGCCTCTTTTGTTCCTATGCAAAATAATATAATATTGGTTTTCTGAATCCGATTCCAAGATGTAGTCAAGAATGGACTTGCCCCCTTTACTTTTTTGGAGTCGGCTCACTTTATTAACATCAAACTCCGAGAATGATAAATGAGCGACACTCCTCCCCCATTCCCACAGTGCCACTCTGCATACACTTATGAAGATGGTAATCTTGTCGTCTGCCCAGAGTGTGGACACGATTGGAATCCCGATGCAGCAACTACAGAGAAGGATTTGCTTGTAGTGAAGGATGCCTATGGAACCCTCTTAAAAGACGGAGATATGGTTCTCCGGTCAATGATCTGAAGGTAAAAGGCTCCTCTTCTGTGGCAAAAGTTGGTACCAAGGTAAAAATCAACCGCCTTATAGACGGCGACCATAATATCGACTGCGAGATTACCGGTATCGGAGTAATGATGTTAAAGTCGTAATTTGTTAAGAAAGCTTAAGATGAAAGACAAACTCTCCAAGGATCGAATTGTCTACTCCACCGAACAAGGTAGAATCTGTCCCGGCTGTGGTAATCCCGTTAACCAATGCACCTGTCGCAAACAGAAATCACCATCCGGTGATGGTAACGTACGAGTCTCCCATGAGACTAAGGGTAGAAAAGGTAAAGGTGTGACGTTGATTAAAGGGCTCGATATGGATGCTGCTACCCTAAAATTGACGAGCAAGAAGCTCAAAGCGATGTGCGGTTCCGGCGGTACGGTCAAAGAAGGCATCATCGAGATCCAAGGCGACCAGATTGAACGTATACTTGACTATTTGAAGAAGCAAGGAGTGAGGGCCAAACGGGCTGGTGGGTGAAGAGGTTAGCCTACCCCTTCAGGATCATGAGGAGCAACAGATTATTGAGGTTCCCCATCAAGTTTTTGGCAGAAAAGAGTTTCAGTCCTTTCATACCTGATTCTGGTGTTTCTTCTCCTGAATAGTCAATGCCGGCAAAATGATCCTAATTCATCAATGATTACCAACCAAATATTTCCTATTTTTCCATGACCTAAACATTAAGTAATAGTCCCAAAATGGTACTAAAGTGCGTTATTACGATTTTATACTTTTTCATTCCTCTGCTAGATAAAATCTAAATTAATATGATCGAAGCCCTTCCCCAAAAACCTGAAAATAAACTGCGGGACTATTTTGGTTCACTTCATCTTATTCTAAATTCTCTAGTATTTTGGCAAGGTATTAAAAGTAGCTAGGCTATCAGATAAGCCGCCCAATCTTGAGAGGTTAAAGGGACCTGAGCTTCGCTGGTCTCTCTCGCCGGAAACCTCACTTGTTGGCCGGGGTTCGATTCACCTTGGGGCTACTCCCTTAGCATGGAGTTTCGGTGTTATTAGGTAAAGATTTGCATCTTATTATCCTTTTATGCTGTTAAAGTATCAAGACACTTGTTTAAATGAAGATCACCTAAATCAAGGATTACCCCTTTTTCTATTAGCCCCCTAATCATGAAATTAGTTTATAGACCCGAAATAGACGGTCTTCGTGCCATTGCTGTCGTTTCAGTAATTCTCTACCATGCTCAGATCACACTCTTTGGGCACGCCTTCTTAAATTGGATTTCTGAATCCGAGATGTAGTCAAAAAAAGACTTGCTCCCTTTATAAAATGAATAAGAAAACTCAAAAGCTACAATCAACAATAGAGAATCAAAAGCTTGCCTTGGAGCAGGAAGAAGAATATTACCAATCGACCACCATTAACCCCGAAGAGTATCTAGCCAAACTATACTGGTCAGGCGAAGATTGCGAACGGTTATTTTTTGTTAACGAAGTTGCGTTTGAAGATCGACGCACACGAAAACAAAAAAACTTTCTAAAATATTTAACTAATGCAATAGATACTGGAGAATTAATCAATCTTAATAAATCTGGCTCTTTTTCTCATTCAGACAAACCTTTTTCATTTACCCTTCATGCACTATTTGACCCATCAGAATTTAAGTCATGGATTAATCACTCAAAAACAAAAAAAACTTTTGATAGTTTTGAAATAAAAACTCCTAAAAAAGTTTCTTTAATTTTCAAATCAATAAAATCCTCTCCCCACTCATCAATTCCTCCCGAAAAAAAAGGAAAGAAAGACTCACCATTAAAAGAACTCGTGAAAAGTAAGGTTTTTGAAATTCTTAATACCAATGATGATGATTCAATTTCCAAACTAGTGAATAGCACAAAAATCACAAAAATTTTAGCACCCAATGCCCATCACACTGGAGTAGAAAGCATTTCTAACAGGGAATATAAAGAACGATATTCAAAATCTAGAAGATCAGTTTTTGAATACATTCGGGAAGCAAAAAAAGAGTTTTACAGTAAATAGTCAAATACAGAATTTACAAACAATCGGGTGGGTTAAAATTATTTGAACGCCCGCTTTTGGCCGAAAACTGCCTATTAAGAAAGTAATCACTGGAAATTGCCAATGATTTTCCAAACCCTCAATAGCAAAACAAACAAGCTCACTCCACACAGAAAAAATCCCTAATCCATTGTATCTTTTACTCTTGGATTGCTTTGGCACCGAGCGTGACCCGGTTAGTCGAAATCAAAATCGCGGAGAGGTTTGTCGGTTGAGGAGCGATCTACATGTTTTAGTGATTCTTTTAGTTTCTCATCTAGAAGTCGGCTGCGTTCTTTCTGAGTTTCACTGTGCTTCTTAAAAAGACTTTCTTTTTCCTTTTGCCGACTCCCCAGGTCATTCACCATATCTGATAATGAAGGCATTGGTTTTTCTTTCTTTTCTTCCCAGATTATTTCACCGGTCTTTTTATCTACCTGCAACTTGGTTTCGCAGCAGGGACAAACCACTTCTATTTTCTTCGATCCCATAACCTTCTCGATCTGATGGATTAATAACTTGCCTCCTTAACCGGAAGCCGTTAATAATTATATCAGATTTATATTTCACAGAAAAACCTTAGACAAAAAAACATGAACGGATTCTTCATAACGGGCACTGATACGGGTGTCGGAAAAACAGTTGTTACTGCCTGCCTGTCGTTATTATTTAAAAATCAGGGGATGGATGTCGGTGTTATGAAACCGATTGAAACGGGAGTCGACCCAAAATGCAGTTCCACCGCCAATTCCGATGCAAAATTTCTAATGAAAGTCTCAGGCAGCACCGATGCAGAAGAAGAGGTCTGCCCTTATCGACTAAAAATACCGGCATCGCCTTATCAGGCCTCCGAGATCGCTGGCACGCCGATACAACCTGCCACTATTTTGGAGCAATTAAAAATTTTACAATCGCGACATAATATGATGCTGGTGGAGGGCATAGGGGGACTTCTAGTTCCGATAACCACCCGCTACAACGTGGCTGACCTTGCCCTCGAAATAGGACTGCCCCTCATCATCGTCAGCCGCACTCTAGTAGGGACTTTGAACCATACTCTGCTAACGATCAATGCAGCGCGCGAGCACGGATTAAAAATAAAGGGAGTTATTTTGAACAGGCAGGAGGGCGGAGACCTCGACGAAGTTGAAAAACAGCAAGGAAAACTGATTGAGGAACTTTCCGATACCCTCATCCTCGGTACCTGCCCCAATATTGAGGATGTTTCAGTGGAAGGAATCCAGCAAAATCTTGGAAAAATCGAACACGCGTTTCAGAATATTTTCTCCATATAACAGCTGACTATTCACTAACCTGTATTTTGCAAAATAACTCCCAAGAAAAATGAAATATTATTAAGTCTCGATTGCCGCGCTCCTTTCAGTCGCTCGCAATGACAAGAAATAGGATAGTGGGCTCGATAATGCGCTAAACAAACTTTGACCGCTTCTAAACGTAATGCAAAGTTACCTCTCCCGTTAGGGAGTGAATTCGTAGCCTTTTTCACGGTGGGTAATAATGTAGCGAGGCGATTGCGGTTTCTTTTCAAAATATTTTCTTAGTCGAGCAACAAAATTATCGATGGTGCGAGTTTCTGTTTGTGGATCGTATCCCCACACTTTTTCCAGAAGCTCTTCACGACTTACGATATCACCTTTTTGCGAAACCAAAAGGCGCATCATCAAGGCTTCTTTTGCGGTCAGGTAAAACTCCCCGGCACAACCTTTCGCTCTGCCGTTGATAAAGTTGATCCACATATCTCCAAAGTGAAATATTTCCTGATCGTGAACCGGCTCCTTGTACCACTCCCATCGACGCAAGATGCCCTTTACCCTGAGTAGCAGTTCTGGCAAATGAAACGGTTTGGTCAAATAATCATCGGCTCCAGCTTCCAACCCAAGCTGCCTATCTTCATCCGATGATTTCGCCGACAACATTAAAATGGGGAATCGCAAATCGGTATTACGCACTCGCCGAGCCACTTCGATGCCATTGAGTTTGGGCAGCATAATATCGAGGATCATTAAATCGAAGGCTTCTTCACTCAACAATTCAATAGCGGATTCACCGTTATCGACCAGGGATACGGTATAACCTTCGCGTTTCAGGTTAAACTGCAGCCCTTTCGCAAGATGCGATTCGTCTTCTACGACCAGAATTTTTTTTGCATCACTCATATAATTTTATTTAAAAAACTTTCAAACAGTCAGCCCACGGCTTACAGGAAGAGAGACAGTAAACACAGAGCCATTACTTCGACCTGGACTTGCAACCCTAAGCTTGCCCTTGTGGTTCTTTACAATTTCACGCGAGATAAACAATCCCAGCCCTGCGCCTTCGATATTTTGCGTATCTTCGTTTTGCACCCTATAAAACTTCTTAAAGACTTTTTTCATATCCTTACTATCGAACCCGATTCCCTTGTCGGCAAAATCAATATCCCAAAACCTACCAGTTCTATAAAGATGTATCTTAAGGGCTGAACCAACTGGGGAGTAGCGTAACGCATTGCCGATGAGATTATTAAATACCATCTGCAACGCCTTCCTATCCAGCGTTAAAAGCGGCGAGGCTTCCAACTGCAAATCTACCTTGCATTTATTCTCTTCGAATTGACGTTTGTGATCTTGCACTACCTCTGACAAAAACTTGCCAAGGTCCACCTTTTGGAACTGCAGTTCCATGCTTTTTGGATCGGCTTTACTAGACTGAAGAATATTTTCTATCAACCCCGAAAGGCGGGATGTGTCGGACAACATGGTCTCGACAAAATCTTTACTCTCTTCCGTAGAAACATCTTGATACTTTAAAGTTTCCAGATAAAGCTGGATAGAGGCAAGGGGAGATTTTAATTCATGGGACACGCTGGCCACAAAATTACTTTGCATCTGATTCAAGCGATTTTGTTTATTCCAATAAACAAAAATCACATATACCCCCGCAAGGATGAGGAGCATTAGAAAACAACCTTCAAATAGAATCAACCATTCCACTTCAGCCGTGAACAAATCGGGGCGAATCTTTTGAGCCAATTCTTTTATGGAAAGATTATTTTTCAGGTACCAGTTAATCCAGATCGCCATAAGAACGATCCAAGCAACTTGCACCCCAATAAAAACCATGATGGGATGAAACAATGCGCGCAACTTATTCACCCGACCACTCCCTATATTTATCCAGATAAGTTCCCATAATATCCAACTTCACCAAGGCCTTGGAAGAAAGGAGAAGCCCGACTCACCATCCCCATCCGGACCTCTGACCCCAGGCAATATTACATAAGTTTTACACAGGGATTCTTGAAATAAGGATAACATAGAGAAGTAAAATTTATTGTAATTATAGAGGTTTCCAATATGACAACCCAAACGGTTCCTAATTATTCGATGAAGTTCAACCCCATTGCATTCGGCCACTTTTCGCTGATTCACGGTATGGCTTTGTTTGCATTTTTCCCTTTCGCATTTTCTTGGAGTGCGGTTGCGGTAATGCTTGTTCTTTACTGGGTCACAGCATCATTAGGGATTTGTTTAGGTTATCATCGTTTTCTGACTCATCGGGGTTTTACGGCCCCAAAATGGGTTGCTTATACAATAGTATTTTTTGGCACACTTGCCTGCCAGAATGGCCCAATCAAATGGGTCGGTCAGCATCGCATGCATCATGCTGGCTCAGACACGGTAAACGATCCGCACAGTGCTGAGAAAGGTTTCTGGTGGTCACATATCACTTGGATGCTATTCACCCATTCCAAATTTGATGATAAAAAAACTCTAAACGATTACACAAAAGATTTCAGCAACGATAAATACTATCAATTTCTGGACAAGTATTTCATCCATATCCAGGTTGTATTCGGGTTCATTCTTCTCGCCATCGGCGGAATCCCTTGGGTTATATGGGGAATTTTTGTTCGTCTGGCTGTCGTTTATCATTCCACTTGGTTTGTTAACAGCGCTGCCCATACTTTTGGTTATGTCACCTTTCCGCTCAAAGACGACCTTGCCACCAACTGCTGGTGGGTAGGGCTTTTAGCCTGGGGAGAAGGTTGGCACAACAACCATCACGCATTCCCAAAATCAGCGCGTCACGGATTACGTCCTTGGGAAATAGATATGACATGGTGGGCTCTCTGCTTCCTTGAAAAACTCGGTTTGGCCAAAGATATTAAAGTAGCGCAGTTGATTCCTAACCCCGCCCACGAAAAAGAAAATGCAAGTACAGAACCTGCATTCATCGGGAAAATGGGAACTCAAGCCGCTTAACCCTCTAGCGAGGCAGGTTCACGAGCTTAAGAGGCCTTTAGCAGGCGTTATATCCGGAAATAGGGCTAGAGTTTTCCCTACTCGTCCACGCCCAGAAAATCGAATTTAAGGTGGTAGCCTGAGTATTTTCTTATATTGATGACTCTGGTTTCGAAAATAAGGTATTGGCCTTTTATTCCTGTCAACCTATCTTCAAATTCTGGTTTTTTGTCGAGGTTATGGCTGGTTATTTTTTCAGGAACCGATTCCACCGGGTAAACTAACTCCTGAATATCTTCGTTTTCCAGTGCATAACATTTTAAGTCTTCAGGGAATAACTCGTGAGCTTTCTCACGATATTCAAGTAAATCTAAATCTTCGTAGTCACTTTTTAGCATTTTCCGCCAATTAGTTTTGTCCGCAAAATTTATAGAGACTGCAGTTTCTATTTTTCCAGAAATAATTCGCTC
Source organism: Nitrospinota bacterium (assembly GCA_013349585.1). Taxonomy (GTDB): domain Bacteria; phylum Nitrospinota; class Nitrospinia; order Nitrospinales; family VA-1; genus UBA8687. Next base: position 8,682 of record DUZG01000011.1, read on the forward strand.
GGGCACCTTGGCAATAATCAATCCCTTCACCGCTCCCTGGTCTATCCAACGATCAGGAATATTATAATGTCGGGTGATTCCTACCTTAACGCCACTTGTCAAGGATAGATAAACAAAATGATCAATATTGCAATACGTCCGCCAAAACTCCTTCGCTGCCTCATTTCCATTTTCATGTACACAGAGTTCTGGACGAACCGAACACATTTCATTTTCAGGTAAATCACGAGAACAGACAAAACAGTAGCCCTGATCATAGGACTTTTTAGTTTTTCTTCCGCACTCAATACAAGTAATTATTCCCTCCCACTTTATTTTCAATTTATTACCTATATAGGAATTTAAAGAATGTGATTCTTTATTCAAGTTAAGGAAATATTGAATGGGAGCTTCAGGTTCCACCTTCATTTTTCGTACCTGTCCAGATAGTTTCATTAAAGCCTGTCCTTCTCCAAAAAATTAAAAATTATTTTTATTTTCTGATCTGTTAAAAAATATTCTAAAGCGAAAACAGCAAAGAGAACTACGATTACTATCGTTTGGAAATCAAATATCAGAAAGCTGGAAAGAAATAATAAAAAATAGAAAAAAATCCGGCCAATTTTTTTAGTTCCTGTATGCAGCATTTCTAATTATAGACTGCAAACAAGACCCTCGCAAAAAATGAAGCACCTAATCTCAATTAAGGATCGTAAAAAATTTAAGCCACAAATGAAGCAACCGCTATAAAAAGCTTAGAAATGAGTCGGAATAGATAAATATTGGACTTCCACCTCCTTTTAAAAAATTTAAAACAAACCAAATAAATTCAATATTTCAAAATATAAGTCGATATTTCACAGAAAGCGATAAACATTTATATGTAACATAACTGGGATATTATCACATTGAAAAGCAGCTCATATTAGGTGTAACATAAGGTTAATAGAAAACCCTTTAGCGTATCGGAATGGGGATTTTAAAAAATAAGTACACTGATAGAAAATTAGTACTATGGAAATTCAAGACCTCATATAAGAAAACGACCCCTTAGTTTCGTTGCCAAACACTTTTTATCTTCTAAAAGATGCAGTGGAGGAACCCAATTCTGACTTTGCTCAGATCGGAAAAATAATAAGCATCGACCCTGCGCTGACTCTTCTCCATCTCAAAATTGTGAATAGTGCTTTTTATGGCCATGGCAACAACATAGAAACGGTTTCCCATGCTTTACGGTCGTTGGCACAGAGCAATTGATGCAACTGGTTCTTGCAACTTCTGTGGTCGGTCATTTCAAAGGCATTCCTAAAGATATGATCAATATAGAATATTTCTGGAAACACAGCGTAGCCTGTGGACTGGTTGCCAAAACAATTAGCGAAATGAACAACGAGACAGGTGCGGAAAGGTATTTTGTAGCGGGCCTTCTTCACGATATTGGACGTTTGGTAATGTGCTTAAAAATCCCTGACCAATCCCGCATTGCTATGGACTTCGCCCGCAAAAGTGGAGATCGTTGGTACAAGGCGGAGGCAAAATATTTTGGCTTTGATCACAGTAGAGTTGGAGGCGCTTTGTTGAGAGCCTGGAATTTACCGAAACGGCTGCATGAAAGTGTTGAGCACCATCATAACCCTTCAGCAGCAAAAAACTATAGCCATGAAGCCGCGGTTATTTTTCTTGCCGGCCACATCAGCCACGAAATCATTCATGACCAGGATGATGAAGAACATTCTCGAGGTGAAATTAATCCCACTGCATGGAAAATGCTTAATCTGCAAGAAGCGACTCATAAGTAAATTATCAAAGAAAAGGTGTATTTCCAATTGGAAGAGGTCTCACAGGTTTTTCTGCAAACCACCTGATTAATCCATTCATCTCGCAATTACTCTCCCCAGATATCACCTCAAAAAATAAAAATCTAGATGTTCTCGTGTGCATCTAAAATTAGAATTTAGTGCTATTTGGCCCTTTTAGGTATTTTTCTGAACGCGTTATTTTTGGTCTCCAATTTTAAGCCTTGAAAATTATTTTAGGACTTGAAAAGTTGATAAACTTAGGAGAAAATAATGCCGTTAAGGGTAACAGTGATCTTTGAACTAGTAAGAAACAAGGAGATGCTTAATGGAAGACCTAACAATATCTAAAGGCTGGTTTCAAGACAAAGATGATGAACCGACAGCGATCAAGAAGACTTTTTGTGAGCACAAAGCAAAAACTGTTACTCTTGATTACGATGTAGGCATTGAGTATTGCTCCTTCTGTGGTGCCTTAGCTCATTATAATCCAGACATTGATAAGCTGGAGTGGACTCTCCCCGAGCATCTACAGAAGCAAAACTATAACTGATTAAATATGCGGGTAGCCCTTACTCCCACTCAAAATTAATTAAAGCCTCGACTTTTATAAGTCGGGGCTTTTTTTATTTTCTCTTTACGCTGCACGTAACCTTACTTTAATATCTTCCTAGTTTTATAAGCTATGGGAGAAACAATAAAAAAGTCTTGAAAAAGATCATTGAGATGATTGCAGTGAAGGGGATAGTCGTTATCCAGGAAATAAAAATCATCTTGATAATTCCAAGGTTTAAAGTAGGCAGACCTCGAGCTAACCCAACTCCAATTATAGAGCCCACTAGGGTATGTGTTGTCGAAATTGGAAGGCCCATTTTAGAACATATCAAAACAACGGAAGCGGCAGCAAACGTCGCGCAAAAACCTCTGGAGGGCGTAATGTCTGTTATATTTTCGCCTACCGTTGCCATCACACGATACCCCCAAACCATCAACCCGAAGACGATAAACCCCCCACCCAATCCGAGAATCCATGTAGGCATGGCCACTTTCATTCCCACAACGCCTCCATCCAAAATAGATACTACAGCAGCCAATGGCCCTACTGCATTAGCCACATCGTTGGACCCATGTGCGAAAGCGATATAAAAAGCAGTTAAAATTTGCAGGTATTTAAAAAGATTTTCGGTAGTGTTGAACTGGTGCGCAAGATCTTTAGAATCATCATCAGGAATAAAACGAACTAAAACCTTAGATAAGAAAAACCCAAAAAATCCCATCACAAAAGCAATTAACAATACACTGGAAAACTTCAAATCCAGATGCAGGTTTTTTAAACCCTTATAAAATATGGCAATTGAAAGAATGAAAAACACCACAGACACAATAAAGGGAAGTAACTCTTTTGCATGTGCCAGAGGTCTTCGTGTACTAAAAATAGCCTTATTAATATATCGAAATACCAGATAAGCAAACAACCCACCCATAACAGGGGAAACCACCCAACTTAAAACCACATTAACCACCCGCTCCCAATTCACCACATCCACACCGCCGGCGATCACTCCAAAACCGAGTACCCCGCCGATAATTGAATGTGTTGTGGAAACAGGCCAACCGAGATAACTGGCAATATGAAGCCAGATAGCAGCAGACAGAAGGGCAGCGATCATGCCATAGACTAAATGATAAGGAACATCCGCAAAAAAGGAAACATCCAGCATTCCTTTGCGAATGGTGTCGGAAACGTGACCACCAACGAAAAAAGCACCCGCAAACTCTGCCACGGCAGCAATCAGAACCGCCTGCTTAAAGGTCAGGCTTTTGGACCCGACACTGGTGCCCATTGCATTGGCCACATCGTTTGCACCAATATTACAGGCCATGTATATACATGCTATGACTGCGAATGAAAGCAGGAAGGTGTTTAAATCCAAACCGGGCTCCTTAGCCTGGGTAAAATAAATTGGGAAATTTAATTATTGAGAAAGGAATATTCTGAGAGTTTTACCAATTTGTTCGGTTTTATCGGCAACCGCTCCCAACTTTTTGATCACTTCATTCCAGAGAAACAAATCAGCTGCGTCAATCTGGTTTCCTAATGAAAAAAGTTTTTTAGCCAGTTGAAATTGTTTGCGGTCTGCCTCCCACTCTAATGTTCCTAAGACCTGCGTTGCCTTATCCACTTTATCAGCCTCTGCTCCACCGAAGGAAGATTCTAATAATGCTTCAAGCTCCTGGATTAGGTCACAGCCCTTATAGGCTGTTTTAACAACATGACTTACCAAGTCAGCGAGCGGGTCTTTAATTATTTCCGGAGTATCAAGATTTTTTATTCTTAAAAGCACTGCAAGGTCTTCTACCGCATCGGATATATCATCCTGAGCCGAGAGCAAATGCATAAAATCTTTTTTATCTACAGGAAGAAAAACGGACTGTCGCATATGTGTGCGAATATCATCTTTGATCTTATCCGCTTCGTGCTCCAGTTTCACAATCAACTCGGAAACCTCTCCAACTTCATCATAGTCTCTTTCATCAAGGGCTTTGAACAGAGGCTCTATCTGATCCACGCAAGCGCGAACCTTATCCATATGACTCCCTAACGGTTTGAAGGGAGATTTGGAAAACATTGACAGAATGGATCTCATTAGAACCTCAAAGATTAAAAAGACAAGCAAGGTGAATTTATTCTATTTGAACAACAATTGCAAGTTGGATCGGCTATGAATTCAAGATGTTTTCTATGAAAAACATCTGGAAAATAAAACGTAACAATCAGTTACAAGAAAAACGGCTTTGAGTTTTATCATGCCTTTTTACCGCCCCATAATGGAGAGCCAGTCATCAAGGCTGTTTATTTTCAGATAAGAATTCGATTCCCGTACATCGCCCATTTCTCCAGATGGGCTTCCGCCATAATTGTGGCCTGGATATAAAACAATATGGTCCTCAATTTTAGATAAGCGTCGGGTTAAAGTATGAAACAATTCTTCGCTGTCGCCTCCCGGCAAATCCACCCGACCGCATCCCTGTAGAAACAAAGTATCGCCGGCAACTAGACTATCTGCAACTCGAAAACATTGCGAACCGGGGGTATGCCCAGGCGTGTGCAGGCATTTAATTTCTACTGATCCTATCTTGACAATATCTTCTCCATCCATTTGCTTCATATCTGACATAGAGATACCGGTGACCTGCTTGACACCCTCAGCTTCATGTTTGTTGACATAGACGGGCACAGGTTGCTTACTCATCATTTCTGCCAGCCCCGTAATTTCTATTCCAAAAATCTCTCCGCCAACATGGTCAGGGTGATAATGCGTCACCAAAGCTCCCGTCAACTTCATACCATCTTCTTCTACCACTTTAAGGATGCCATCAATATCCCAAGCGGGGTCGACCACCATACACTCACGCGTTTCGGTGTCGCCAATCAGATAGACAAAGTTTGCCATGGACCGGGCTGATGGATTACTCGCGCCTAAATCAACCCCAGACAATAATTGTTTAAAGTAAATTGGATTAGTTTCTGACAAGGAGGCCCCCTCTCTAAATTTTTATTTTTCAACAATTGGTTTAATAAATTTGCCAGTCGAATTCCTGCCTGCACCATGCGCTGATCAAGAATTTCCCTGCCTTTGGATATATATGTTTTGGATAATTTATTATTTTCTAATGGATAAGCATATTTTAAAGCCAAAGATCGAGACTCATCGGCCCAATCATTTACTTTGGAATGAAGCCACTTAGATTTGTCTAAATCCTGTAACTGGGCATTCAAGCGCGTGGCACATTTTAACAGATTTTCTTTTTCCCAGTCGATCAACCCGCCATCCCAAAAATAATGAGGAGTGACACTTTTCCCTAAATAAGTAAGGCGGATTTTCCCACCACTTTGGTCTTTACGATTACCCAAGTGCAATGGCTGGTGCACATCGCCGACAAAATGCACAAGATATTTTAACGCCACCTTTCTTCTCTTTAATGACAATTTAACGTTCTCCAACACAGCAGAAAACTCTTTTATTTTTTCAATAACGCAATTTCTCTTCGGGCAATCGCGTGACACCCTATAAGTCCATTCACCTTCTTTCACATTGGTGTAATGCCAAGGGGTTTCCTGTTTTCTATTTCGTCTGGTTTTGTCTGCCCAGGTCGCTATATCCGCCAGATTTTTTATGTTAAGCTCTTCAGCGACAATTTTTTTTTGTTTCGGGGGCCAAATTAAATTCGGCTATAGTACCGACAACACGATGACCTTGAGGTCCCCAACCATAAGCGAGGTTTATAGAGAGCAGACCCCAGACCACCCCTGCTCCACATAAAATAAAGAATATTTTATTACCTTTAAACATTTCACTTTCGCCGGATGAATAAGCCTTTTTATCATACCGTAAAATTCTGGACACTCATTATTTCCCTGTCCATTTTACTTGGAACCGCCGCAGTTCTTGCACGTCTTTTTGACCGCTCTGGGAGTACATCCCACAATATCGCAAGTCTCTGGTGCCGGCTACTTTGTCAGTGGAATGGAGTGGAAGTTAAAGTCACGGGGCTGGAACACATACTAACCGACAAATCGCAGATATTTGTTTCCAATCATCAAGGTTATTTTGACATATTTGCTCTATCAGGGTTTCTACCCGTTCAAATACGGTGGGTTGCAAAATCCAGTCTTTTCAAAATTCCATTTATGGGTTGGGCGATGACAGCGGCAGGTTACATCCGCGTTGAAAGGGGTGACCGGAAAAAATCGTATCAGGCATTCATGCAAACAGTAGAAAAAGTAAAGCAAGGTAGCTCGGTAATTATCTTTCCGGAAGGAACCCGCTCAGAGGATGGAACAGTAGGGCCTTTTAAAAAGGGAAGCAACCTCATTTCCAGCCGGTCCAACAGCCCCATGGTTCCCGTGACCATTGTAGGAAGCGGCGATATCATAAAAAAAGGCAGTGCCATAATTAATCCAGGCACCGTTCAAATCATCATCTCACCTCCCATTACAAAGCACGAAAAAGATGATGGTCAGATATTGAACTCCATCCGCGACACGATATGCGACAACCTCAAGACGATGTCTTGAGGAAGCCCCCTAGCGCGACGAGAGAATGTTAGCTAACTCATAGCAAAGGCTTAACGATGCCGTTTTACGGGCACCGACCAGCCGTTACTTCTTTTCGTTTTGGATAAATTCCCAGATGGCGGCAGGGTGTTCACGCAGATCTTCAGGGTTTCTCCAGATAGCTCGGATCATCCCGGTTTTATCAATAACAAATGTGGTCCGTTCGATATATTTAACCTTCTCTCCGAGATCATCTTCTTCCTTGATAACGCCATACTGCTCAGACGCTTTTTTGTATTCATCAGCTAGAAGAGTGAATCCGAATTGAAAAACTTCGATAAACTGTTGATGGGCATTTACACCATTCCAACTACAGCCTAGAACCTCTACTTCACGGGTTTTAAACTTACGGTTCCACTCGTTGAATCCGACCAACAAGCGCGTATCTTCGGGGCTACTATCCTGTCTGTAAAAAGCCAGAACCACCCACTTTTTATCCAGAAAATCTTTCAGGCTGACCATTACCTTCTCTTCAGCAGAGGGACTGGATGCACCTGCTTTATAGCCATAAACTGCGGGCAAATCAAAATTTGGCGCACGATCCCCTACTTCTAATTCATCGGACATGAATGTTCCTCTTAATTAAAGGTTAACTACTCGCCAAATGCGGCTTTGATCAGAGGTTCTACTTCACCCTTCGTTTCCATCTCATCAAGGATATCTGTGTCGCCGTAAAACTTACCACCAATGAAAACTTTTGGCAGAGTAGGCCAATTGGTCATTTTGCTGAGAGCTTCACGCTTGGTCATATCTTCGAGACAATTGACAACCTCAAAAGGATAGCCATATTTATTAAAAAATTGAATGGTTTCCGATGTGAATCCGCATTGTGGTGCAGCTTTGGTACCCTTACCATAAATTAAAATTTTATTTGCTGCAATTTCTTCCTTAATTTGTTCATCAATATCAGCCATTTCTTACTCCTTTAATTTTTCAAGTGTGTTTAATAATGAAGTTTATAACCACCCCATGCCTATGGGACAGCCGTTTTTATTTCAGCGGCGTGGATTCGACCATCTGCCATGGCAGGGTTCAACGCATCCTGAACCTTTCGGTGACGATCCATTATTCCTAATTCTTCAAAAGCTGCCGATGTGACGTGGATGATAAAATGGTCTTTCATCCCAGTCTTGTCCAACACGTTCACTTCTGCGTCTGGAACCGCAACTTTAACTATATCAATCAGATCTGCAATACTAATCATCCCTTTTCCTTTTAAAATGATGTTTTATTACAATAAACCGTAACTATTTGATTCTAATTCCCCCAAAAGGATTTAATGTTTTGTCCCATTTTTTTAATATAATACTATAAACTTGGCTGTTTAAAAAACGCATAAAGCATTTTAAAACCATAATTTAGCCTATTCCCCCAATCTTCGCCTCCAATCATTCATCCAGATTTGACGAAACACTGTAAATTTAAGTATAATTTAAGAATCGTTACCGATATATGCGCTATCTAATAAAAAGAGCTAATTAAGGGAGACTTTCATGACGGTTACTACAGATTTTGTAAAAATAACGCCGAAAGCCAGTGTAGAAGTCATACGACTGGTTAAAGCAGAGAATAATGAAGAAATTGGACTACGCTTAGCGGTAAAGGGCGGTGGTTGCTCAGGGTTATCTTATGATCTGCAATTCACGCCAAAGGACGAGGGCGATACCATCATTCAACATGAAGGCTTTAATGTCTACATGGATGCTAAAAGTATGATCTATCTCAAGGGCATGGCGCTGGACTTTCAAGATGGTCTACAGGGTAAAGGGTTTGTTTTCGTCAACCCAAATGCAACTTCGACTTGTGGTTGCGGAGAATCTTTCTCTATTACCTGACGTAGTAAATATTTTCCGTTATCAAAACGGGCAAATCACCCCAACCCCCTTTTTAAAGAGGGCGCGAAATAAACGTCCTTCTATCTAAAGGAATGTACCAACCCAGGCTAGCGAAACACAATGCTAGCTTGGTACTTTTTATATTTGCCTCCACGGTGTGGTGCGTTTTTTTAGGCTTATGCAACTGACTCCCGAAATCCAAGAAGAAATCAATCAAGTAAGGCAGAATTGCGGATACTTTTTTATGGAAGGGTGGAGTATTCTTTCCGCTAAGGGGGAAGACACTCTTGATTTTCTGCAAACACAGACCACCAATGATGCATTACAGTTGCAAGTGGGGCAAGGTCAATCCAGCGCTATCACGGATCGGCAGGCGCGCCTGATAACCAGTTTCTCGCTTCATCGTATTAATGAAAATGAAAGCTGGCTCTTATCCGACAATTCCAAAACTCTGCACGATCATCTTGAATCCTATCACTTCCGCGAAGCCGTAGCTTTTGACTCGCTCAGTCTGGACTTGCTGGCTCTTCAAGGCCCGAAGAGCATGCTGGTGCTTGAAAAGATATTCAGTTCTCTTCCGGAAAAACCCAATGGTATAGAACGGCACGATTTTGAAGGTGTGCTTCTGACAGTGATAAAAAAATCCTTAACCGGCGAAGAGGGTTTCATCATCTGCCTTCCTCCTGAACTAAAAGAAAAATTCACACAAAAACTGGTTACGGCAGAAATTCAGCCCACTAAAATTGGAGAACATGCGCGCGAAATCCTAAGAGTTGAAGCAGGCATTCCTATCTTCGGCAAAGACATGGATGGTAAAAACATCCTCCCCGAAACAGGTCTGGAGCATAGCTCGGTCAGCTACAACAAGGGCTGCTATATTGGTCAAGAGGTTATTGCTCGCATAAAAACTTATGGTGCGCCCAACTTTGCCTTGATGGGGGTGACTATCGAAGGTCCTATCTCACCGCCAATGAATGGTTCCATTTTACTGGGAGAAAAAAAAATAGGAATAATCAAAAGCTCGGTGCGCTCGGTATCCCTCGATAAATTAATCGCCATGGCTTATTTACAGAAAGACCATCGCAGCCCTGATATAGAAATGGATGTCAGCATCGATGAGCGGCCTTTTAAAATCAAAACCTGTCTCTTGCCTTTTTATCAGGCATCCACAAGAAAAGAACATTCCAAAAAACTTTTGAACGACGCTCTGCAAATTTACAAGGAACAGGAAAATCTGGATCAACCCATTGCCATTTTAAGGGAAGCTATAGATATCTATCCCAAACATGCAGAAGCTTATGAAGCACTAGGGGTTTTTCTTGCCAAGCAAGACAAGTTCGACGAAGCCATTGCTCTAATGAAACGCCTGACCGAGATCAATCCGCAAGAAATCATGGCCCACACCAACCTATCCGTTTATTACATGAAACAGGGACGCATTGAAGACGCAGAAAACGAAAAAGCCGAAGCCACCGCTTTACAATTCGAGCAGGCGGTGGAAAAAAGTATGGCTAAGAAAGTGAAGAAAAAAGAAGCCGAGCAAAGAATAAAAGAAATGGCAGAAAAAGTCGAAATGTTCAAAAAGGTTTTGGAAATCGACCCGGTGGACCAAGTGGCAAACTTCGGTTTGGGTTCCATCTACCTTGAAACCGGTCGATATGAAGAAGGACTCGTCCCTCTAAATACCGTTGTTGAAAAATTCAAAGACTATTCTGCAGCTTATCTACTATTAGGAAAAACCCTGGAAAAACTATCTGAAAACGAAAAAGCTATTGATGTCTATAAAAAAGGTATCGCCATTGCTTCAAAAAAAGGCGACCTGATGCCCCTCAAGGACATGCAGAACAGAATGAATCAACTATTACACTCTTCACCTTGACCCTTTACAAACGCCCAGATATCTGCTCCTGGCTTTAAAACACCCGCATTAATAATTTTCTGATTTATGGTTACCCCATGATCCATTAAAAACCAAAATCGCAGAAGTATCTTCTCTTCGGGTGTGGTGTATGAATCTTCCCATTCAGTCATGGACTTATGCTCGGCGATAGTTTTATACAAGCTCGAAGGAATTTCAATCCGCTTTTTCTTCAAGAAAGTTTTATAACCCTCCAACAGAATAGACTGAAACTGTTTGCGACTGACCTTAATTAATTCCGAAACACTGGGTATCTGGCAACCGTGATGTTCAAAAAATTTGAGTTTGTAATACTGGTGAACGGTTTCCAGTCGGAAATAGCAATGCAACTCAGACACATTATCGCCATAAACTTTCTCAAGATATTTTCGGATCAAAGGTTTTCCAGCCTGCAACAACAACTTGTTAAGCCGACCCCGTTCAAATAAATGGATTCGAACCGTGCTCAGATGTTTTGCGCATTGCGCTTCAACATCAACTTTTATTCTCTGGCAGTCTGGGGTAATGCGGTACCAATATATTTCATCCCCTGCTACCTTCAACGAATTTTGAAAAGCTTCATTAATTTGGTGGTTATTAGAGCGCTTCGCCTGTTTGGCAATGATGTAAGCATTGTCCTTGGAAAAGCCAAGATCCAACAACTGGCTTTGAAAAACCTTGCGGTTTCCCATTAAAAACCCACCGCGCTCCTTAATATGATCTTTAGCCTTATCAACTCCTCTTAAAGCAAGGCTCACATCTCTTGGCATCAAGCTCAACCCTAACTCCTGAGAAAACTCATAGATATCTTCAAGAGTTTTATAATTTAGTTTATCAATGAAAAGAAATTTTTGAATATTGGATTCGCTGAACTGGCAAGCTTCGAAAATTTTTATTTTTTTATACTTAATTTCTTCCCAGAATTTTCGCGTACCTTCTTTTTTATTAAACTGCGATTGAATTTCAGACTTGGCTTTAAAAAAATAACTCCGCAACAAATACCATTCACTTTCAAGAGTAGACTCAATAATCCAGATATACTTAGGAGTTAAAACAGGAAGTTTGGGGTCATCGAGAAGCTGGATTTCACCTGTGGCGAGAATATAGTCGAGCAATTCAAGATGCCTCTCAAGAAGAACAGGATTTATCTGTTCTATAAACTTTCTAAATATCGTTTTCCAGCGGAAAGTTTCAAAATCGCCAGAGCCGGATTGTTTCTTTATTTCTCTAAGCTTTTTTTTGACACAATTCAAACCACCCTTTTCCATTTTCTCAAATAGCTTGTCGCGTCCTGAAATATCGGAAATTTTTATTTGTTTTAATCGACTGACGAGGGTAGGAGTTTTAGAAGAGAGCTCATTATCTATCTCTTCGTAGGAACTCGCATCTGAAAAATAAACATCAGAAAGCAAATCGTCTACATAGTCTAAAGAAACAGTTACTTTTTTTATGAGCTTTTTGTATAAACTGAAATCCAGACTTTTACTACCTGTCTGGCAGGCACGAATATCATTTAAAAAGGTCCTTGCCCTTTTTGTCTCTTCGGGTTGCGAGTAGGGATCATTGATAACGTTTAAAAACAAAATTTCGGCACTTTGCAACTCCCGCCTGGCGAGAAGTTCAAGCCCCTGTGTCATGGAGTCATAAATAAACATGGGAAACCTATTAAGAAATACTAAAGCTATGTATAGATTAGATGCTATTTGAAAGGTGGAGGATTTTAAAAATAATATGGTTTTCTTAGTATGGCAACAAAAAGGAGAAGTGTCGTGAAAGGCTCCGCATAGTAAAAATTCCGCTTTATTATTCTGGCAAACAGTGTAACGAAGAATCTTGGAGCTAAGTTAAGTTTTCGCGGGCAAGTAGACAAGAATATTATTTTATAGCAAAAAAAACCCAGAAAGTAAGTTTTCGACTTACTTTCTGGGCCATAGATGCATGTGCATCCAAATCTAAACCATCTATCTCTTAATTACCTAGGCTCACACTCTGCTGGAGCATTAGCGATCAGATCATTTTCCATACTGTAGGATAACGAACGATATTCAGGTTCTTCTACTTTAACGGGTTTAATATCCAGCAACAGATTCTCATTTCTCAAGAAAATAGCCAGGATATCAACAATATCTTTATAAAGTCCACGCTCAGCTTTTCGCGAGGTGAAGATACAAAACAATGGGCCCCAGCGACCAATGTGGTTACGCATGAATTTCTTCATGTTGCTGGTCAAAACATTTATGTTACGCTCTTCATGTCCATTCTGCACACCAAATGCAGTTCTAAAACACATGAAAAACATGAAAGCCAATTCGATTGAAAGATGATCCACTCTTTCTTTAGTTCGGTTACGAGGCTGTTCAAATCCGAAGGTTTCATAGAAACCACCTAACTGGATCAACACATCGGTTTGTGATTGGATACCACCTTCTGTACCGTATTGCATTTCATACGGAGGACATTCCATAGAAACCGCATGTCCAAATACCTGCACATATTCCTGCTGAACTTGCTTGACTGTCATTTTAGGCAAATACTTATCGAAGCCTTCAATGATGGATTTCACATGGTTCCAGTCTTCTTCATCAACAAGTGCAATATCCATAGGCTCAAGCAAAGACTTGGGCCTGAAAAATTTTCGATTCCATGGATAACTAAAAGCACTGGAAAGGATATCGTAACAACGACCTCTGGCTAGTTGCAAAGATATACGCTCTTCTTTCAACTCTTCCAGAGAACCGGTCTGACCAAGAACCGCGAGCATCGGGTCACTTGATTTTACTTGAGTAGTATCTCCCATTTTCCTTAATCTCCATATTTTTTCAGAAACTTAATGTACTCTATCAGACGCCTGATGTCTGAATTGATTTACTCGGTTAACCTACACCGGCCCGCAATTCATAAACTTCAATACATCTATCGCAGCCACCATCTTTGCTTTCCCAGTCGGGAAAATCAATCTGGATAGCTTCGAGAACCATTTCATCACAAATACTCTCAGGATCATCCACCCAGTTGTACGTGGGAAACTTGCATAACGGACAAGGCGATCCCTGAAGGTGAATAAAGTCCCGCTCTTCTTCCGAAATTTCCCCAGGATCGACATACTTACTCATCAATGTGTCGAGATCAGTAGCCATGGACAAAAGCTCTTCATGGGTAAACTTGTCTGCCGTCCAAATACCTTCAAATATCCCTCGTCTTTGCTTATCAGGAATTTTGCGATAAAAATTATCAAACTCCCTAAAGCGAGCTTCCTTGGGTAGCACAGATACTACACCGATGCGACCCAACCGGGAGTCAACATACATATTCCAGAGAAGGCGAAAACGCGACGTAATAAGATTCTTTACCGAAGGGTTACCCGGAATGAATGCATCTTCATAGTCAAACTCGGGATCAACCATATCCTTCGCATGCATGAACTCCTGAATCAAAAAGGCATCCAAATCGAGAGCCTCTTCAGGGTTACTGAATCGACTCGCAAGAACCCGCATTTCTATGATCGGATTGCCCGAAACTCTGTTCAGAACATTGGAACCTTCGTCTACTTTGTTGATTGCTCTTTTAACAATAACTTCCTTGATACGCTCTTCAAATTCACGCGCTAAATCGTAGGAAACCTCGTCCGTATCCTCAGGAGGAGCCTCTTCCTCAATAACAGCGACGGCCTCTTCCTCAATTTGTTCTACGTCATCCGATTCAGTTTCCTCAGTAAACTCACCAGGTAGAATAGCAGCTTCCGCTACCGCGAAATCTTCATCAGATTTCAGAGCCTGATTCTCCTTCAATAAAGCAGATTTTTTTGATGTTCGTTTTCTTTTCGGAATGAGACCCACCGCTTCCAAAGCTCGCAACACATGATCGCCCAGCTTCAGTTTTTCCATAAAGAATAAGCGGTTTACTTTCTCGAAGGCGATCTCCCGATCATCTTCAGGGAGCTCGTATATAGGGTCGGCAAGAGAATGGAATTCGTCATAATCAGAACGATAACCCGATCGTTCCAAATGGTTAAGATGCCGGAATACCGACTCCTCCATCAACTGGGGACTATAACTAACTTTCATAAAATCCTATCAAATCCAAATAAATGTTTACTTTATTAAGAGGGCATAAATCGCCCCTTCATAACCTTTGATATAAGACAACTTATCCCCTTTTAAAGGCATATGTCAAGACAAAAGGCCTTTATTTTTTGAGAGTTACGCTTCAAAAATTTTACGAGATAATACTCATTTTATACTTTTCGCCTCAGCAACACCAGATTTTTCACTCTCCTGATAAACTCCGATAATTAAGATTACTTTTTATCAATTTCATCCTTCAGTTTTTCCATTGCGCGAATCGCTTCCATGATCGGTTTTGGGTCTCCCAGGTCGCGGGCAATTTCTCTGGCATCTTTCAAGTACTTATCAAATTCATCAAACCGTCCAACAAGTATTTGCATTCTGGCCACGGTCATATTGAACTGAATTAAACTCGACCAACTGTTGGTTTCCTTGAAACATACCGCCGCCTGCGAAAAATAGTTTTCAGCCTCATCATATTTTGCATCTTTAAATTTAAGGTTGCCCAAGTACGTCAAGTCCTGACCTGCCCCTTTCGGGTCATTCACCTCTTGAGTTAATTTCAGGGCCTTTAAATATAGCTCTTCGGCTTCTGTTCTTTTTCCATTGCTGAATGCCAGGTTTCCGAGGTTTCGGTGATCTTCAGCAAATTCTTTTTTGTCATTCAGCTTGCTCGAAATTTCAAACGATCTCTGAAAATTCTCGCTGGCTTTTTCTCGGTACCCTCTTTCCATATTAAACTTTCCAAGGCTTCTAAGATCCGCACAAATCTCTCTTGGATCGTTTATTTTTTCAGATGTTTCGAGAGCCTTATGATAAAACTTATCCTGACTGGCTCTCTCCTTCTTCTCAACATATATTTTCGTCAACACCCGACTATCTGACAAAGTATTACGATTATCTTTAATTTCCTCTGCAATTGTAAAAGATTTCAGCGCATATGTCTCTGCATTTTTCCAATCTTCCTTTTGCAAATAGAGGTTGTACTGATTCCGGTTATCTTCTGCCATTTCGGGCTTATTATTCGCTTCAGTATTCAACTTCAACGCTTCCAGATAATTTTTCTCAGCACCCGCCCAGTCTTTTTTCTGCAAACTAATATTGCCAAGATTTCGATAATCTGCAACAAGGCCATTAACATTATTAGCGTCGGCATTGATCTTCAAAGATTTGCCCACCAGTTTTTCTGCTTTCTCAATCTTCCCTGCCAAAATCAAAATATTCAGGTAGCCCGCATACAAATCTTTGAGTCCATTCTTGTCACTCGACTCTTCTTTGATCTTGATCGCCTTGGAATAGTTCTCTTCAGCTCCCTTAAAATCTTCAGTTTCCATCAAGACACTTCCCAGATTGCCGTAGGCTCCACCGAGTGCTTGCTTATCCCCTGACTTTTCGTGAAGAGCAATCGTCTCTTTCGCCACGGTAGCGGCCTCTTCCCAATCATTAGACATGAACAAGACGTTTCCTAAATCGTTCAACAACATCAACTTGAGCTTAGGGTCTTTTTCAGCTTCCGGCTTTTTTAAGCCTTCTCGAAGAGCCTGTTTGCGATGTTCTAAATATTTCGGCTGCGAGAAAATGAACATCAATTTGCTCTGCACCTCCTGAACACTTTTCTGTTCTTTCATCTCCTCATAAAGGTCACTGGCACGCATGAAATTATCTTCCGCCTTATCGAACTCTTCTTTTTTAATATATACATCCCCCAATGATTCGCATTGCTGGGCAATACCCGGACGGTTTTCATTTTTCTCCATCAACTCCAAAGACAGCAGATACTGTTCCTCAGCCGCATCCCAGTTTTTCTGCAAACCACGAACATTACCCAGATTGGCATAACCGCGTGCCTCACCCAGTGCATCGCCAAGTTCCTGCATGGTTTTGAGAGATTTCTCAAAATTTTCCCATGCCAATTCGAGTTGATTTTTATTGAGATAAATATTTCCCAGGCTACCCAGAAGATAAGAATTTCGGCGTTTATCAGAATCGCCTATCGCCTCTAGAGCTTTTTTAAAATAAGTTTCGGCTTCATCTACTTTTTCCAATTGCCCTTCAGATGCCATCTGCAAATAAATACCCGCTAAATTTGCATAACAAACGCCAGCTGATGCCTTGTCTTCGATCTCTTCCAAGAGAGTCGTGGTTTTCTGGATTGTTTCAACCACCTTGTCCATGCGCTTCCACTGGAAATAAATTTCTTCAAGTTCCTGCAATTTGGTAATGGCTTTGGTCTTTTGTCCGGTCGAGATGAGGGAATCCACATCAGCAAGTAGCCCATCTTCATTTTTCTTTAAATAGAGAGGAGATTTTTTAATCGTCTCAACGCGCTCATCCAGTTGTTTGATTTTTCTTTCATCCTGTTTGGCGGTAGACATAAACTCTTTTGCCTTCTGGTAATACTCGATGGCCTTTTCTGCCTCTTCTTTTTTCAAAAAGATATTGCCAAGGTACTCGCTGTAGATGCCCTGCCCCAACGGATCGTTAGCCTCAATCATAATCTGCATGGCTTTCTGATAATTTTCTTCCGCTTTATCAAAACTGCCCTGATAAAAATAAACGCTACCAAGATTACCCAATGAGCTTTCAATGCCCTTGGCATCTTTTAGCTTTTCCATAAAGGTTAGAGAACGCGAATAAAAGCCTTCGGCTTTATCATATTGCTTGCTCTGAAAACAAATATTGCCCAAGTTACCCAACACATAAGCCTGACCGCTATCGTCGCCCTCTTTTTCCATTTCTTTCAAGGCTTCGAGAAAATTAGACTCCGCTTCTTGAATATTGTTCTTCTGCAAATTCTCATAACCGAGTTTTTCAAATTTTCTACCTTCGCTCATATCCTGCCTCTTAAAAAATTTTAATACTTCTATTTTATGCCGCAAACAAATAGCTACCCGAGACCAAAAATGACCTCACCGTTAACTAAGTATTTCCAGCTTAATGAGTTGTTTTGATTAGACTGAATTATAAAGTTCTCTAGGGCCGCTGTCAATCATTGCCCTCTCAATGAAAAGCCCTGTTTTAAGCTATTTTGCAAAGAAACTCCACACTGGTTGACATACTGGAATGCAGCTAACTATAATCACTGTCTCCTCCGGGAGAATTCACCCAGCAAATCAAAATTAAAAAGGAACAAGTTGTGACAAAAGTTGAAAAAATAATCCAAGCATTGACCCGGGAAGGGACACTTATATTCGCCGACAACCTGTCTTACGCGACAGATTTAGAAAAGAGTGTTCCCAACCTGAAAACACAGGAAAAAGACGGTTGCGAGATATGGTTTGAAAACGATGCGCCCAATATCGCCAATACCCGCGTCAAGATATTCTCAACAGGGCATATTGCCTTCTATAACAAAGAAGGTCGACGTTTTCTGTGCACCGACCCCGAGGGCACTCCTCTACACGAAGCGTTGTGGACTCAGGAGGTTGGCAAAACACAGCTAGCCCTCGCCCGCATGCAACTCGACTGCAAACAATGGGTGGGCATTAAACCACGCACTAAAACCTTTTCGACGCAAATTGACATCAGCACCCATGATGGCTGGGAAAAAATGAAACTTGATGACCTCCGTGAAAAAGCCGCAGAGGCCTGGCGTGTACCTGCGTCTGAAATAAAATATTTTTATGACGACGATCATATGGTGCATCAAGGTGAAGGCAAATACGATATCCGACTCACTAAAGACGGACTTTACGCATTGCCCGATGGCACGTTCGATAAAGCTGTTTTCATCAGTTTTATGTTTCAGGTCAACTGGACCAAACTCGACTTGATCCCAGTAGTGGAA
Organism: Nitrospinota bacterium; assembly: GCA_013349585.1. Taxonomy (GTDB): domain Bacteria; phylum Nitrospinota; class Nitrospinia; order Nitrospinales; family VA-1; genus UBA8687. Next base: position 27,159 of record DUZG01000011.1, read on the forward strand.
CTCTTTCAATCCACATTGCCGGGAACCGGTGGAGCAGTCTTCGAATTCATTTGGGGGATTTTTAACGACCAGTCGCGGGAAGAAGAGTTGCCGCCTTTGCGATATCGAGGCCTGCCAACCTACCCTTCCAAGGAAGCTTTTAATATTTTCTCGGCTTTCTTCGAACCCAAAGGACCCGAAGGGAAAAATATCCAAAAAATCTTCATGGATCCACATACATCGCACGAAATCACCTGGATACCTCAAGAGCACCCACCCGTGCGTTACTTTAGTGACCTGCAACAAATCGCACTCACTGCACAAGGTGGCTATCTCTATAAAGTCACAGCGTTCGATGACCCTATTACTTTTCCATTCACCAACTGCAGCGGTGGGAGAAAGCCCCCTCTCGAACGCGAATTGCGGATAAGCAATCAATCGTTCACTCTGCTCAAAGGGGAAGAGGGCCGGGAAATTATTTTCGAAGAAGATTGGGGATTAAAACCAGAAGTTTATTCCAAAGCAACGCCGGCAAAACATCCGTTCACATGGGAATGGTTTTTTAACGGCGAAACACCAAACGTTGATCCCGTGAAATCCTTATACACCGTACCCTTCTATCCGGAAGGACAGGCAGATATCGAGGAATCTTCCACACAACCGATGGTACTCGATCAGATTTTTCACTACATGGAAATGGCTCCGGCAATGGCGACAAAGCTGGAAAAAATCGATAAGGTTCTCATTCACACTTTCGACACCGTTCTTGCCGGTTGTATCGATAGTTCGAAAGATCGGGAATATACCGTTCTTTACAGCGACCCGGAGTTTGCACAGAAAAATGCACAACTTTTATGGAACTACGCCGTATCAAAGAACCAATTGAGTAATCTCGAAAAGGTTTCGTTTCTGAAAGAAGCAGATCATATCGTCGACTCATATAACCAGAAATATGGGCTGATCTTTAAATGGATTCCGTTCATGTATCATCAGGACAGAGAAGCCTGCGAAAGCATGTTAACGGCTCTGTCTCAGGCACTGGAACCAGAAGGGTACCTCTTCCTCGTTGGGCCACGCCAGTTGCAGGGGCTGTTCGATCATTACAAATTCGATGCGTTGTATAATGATCCCGTTTACAATATGCCGTTCTTCCGCCAGCATCTTAAGATGTGCCCGGAAAATCAGGTCAACCCCGATCTATGTGTGTTTCTCGCACAGAAAAAAGGCGAAGAAAAGAAAGCCGAACCCATCGCCACAACGGAAGAAGCCTTCGACGGCACCATCCCACAAATGCGCGGCTTCCAGAGGTGAAGGCACCGCGGCCTACTCTGCATTACCCATCAAGCCGACTGAACACTCAAGCGCAATACTTTAAGTAACTTTTCTCTGTTAAAAATAACATCCCTTCTCCCCTGGAGGGAGAAGGGAAAGATGAGGGGGAATTAAATAACGACATCAAGACTGTATCGCCACACCGCTTCGCGGCTCGCGATGACATGTAAAAGGATTTCGCAAAAAGAACACAGACCTGTTTCCAGCACGTTCACTTCATTCAAAAGCTTGAGGGTATTAGATTCGCCAAAAAGAGCAATGACCTATTGGCTCGACGCCTAGTGGCGATTAGAGCATTACTTCGGTTTCTAGGTGGTGTGCTTCGGGATTATTTTTAACGTAGAGTTGCGGCAAGTCGCTGGTGCCGAACTTGGTGATATAGAGGAAAACGTGTTCACGGGCATTGATGCGCATTGCCCAGGGATTAAAATCTTCCTGATAGAATTTTTCGTAACGCCGCATTGCTTCTTCAGTCGTCTGACCTGATTCGGGAGTGTAGTAATAATCTAACGCCAAGTCGTGTTCGGGATTGACCTTTACATCGATTTTATATTCATCCTTTGCAAACATCACCGGTGCGTTTTTATAGAGAACAAAGAAATACATCTCGACGGACGGGATGCGGTGCTGATTTTCAATGAGAAAATTTCGCGTATCTTCGGCTTCGGCTTCGGTTTCGCTTGGGAATCCGTAAAAGCACATGACATGACTCCATATTCCCACCCGTTTTGCTTGCTCGAGGTTGATCTTGGCGGCTTCGATGTCGGTATCTTTCTTAACTAGCTTGATGATGCGTTCGTTGGCCGATTCCAGCCCATAATAAAGCGATCGACAGCCGGCTTTATGGGCCATATCCCAGGTTTCTGGTTCCAGCAATTGCGATTCGAAGCGAATGAGTGTTGTCCAATAGATATCGAGTTCACGTTCAACCATCATCGGCGGCAACTTGAGGAACAGCGCCGGAGGGAACGACTCGTCGGTGAACATAAAATGTTTGGTGTTGAGTTTATTTTTCAGGTATTCGAGCTCATCAACGATCTGCTCTGCATGTTTCGCTCTAAACTGATCGATATAACCGGCACCATGATCACAGAAAGTACATTTACCCCAATAACATCCTCTTGTACCGAGATAGGGCACCAGCTTTACCGGTGAGAAATATTTTTCCCACGGCATACCATCGAAATCAGGCGGCGGCAATTGATCCACTCGCTCCTGATAGGTTTCGTTGACATGTACCTGACCTTCTTCATCTTTATAGATGAGATTCGACACTTCTGATATTTTGCGTTTGCCTGACAACGCTTCCACCAACCAGACCAATGAGTGTTCGCCTTCGTAAGTGATCATTGAATCGAAGGCTTTGCCGAAGAAATGCGGCAATTTAGCAAACTCGTCTTTCAATCGGGTGATGATATTGCCACCCACGGTGACATGAATGTCGGGATAGGCTTCTTTAATCAATGTAGCAAATGTGATCCCCGCCATAAGCTGTACTGGCGTACCTATAGAAATACCCACCACTCCCGGTTTTTCTTTTTTGATCGACCGTAAAACCAGTTGCCGGCAGATATCGGCGTAGACATTGACCGTATTGTCGAAGGGGACTTTCAGCAAATCTTCTGAAATCCAAGGACGGTAAACATTGAGGTTACTCTCGATCGGATAAAACTGGATGCTCGCCGGGAAATAGGCAACAGATATATATTCCATCACCTCCCGAAAAGCGTTGAGCGCCCATTCGGCTTTTTCTACTTCATAAAACTCTTCACTACGCATGATGATCTTTGCGCGGGTCACTTTTTTAATATGGTGGTCGAGGTCTATCCTCTGATAGTCGTCGAGCATCTGCTTTATTTCGACGTCTTCTGGGCTGAGAGGATCCCGTTGATTCTTGAGAGCTTTGAAACGATCCTGAATCTTTCCTTTTATAAACAGTAGGAATCCAGGTGTAAAGAAATGGTCGAACATCTCGACATTGATGTCTTTGAGGACGGTTTCGATGTTGTTTTGCCGCAATACTGCCGCGAGACTGGGCAATGCCAGATAAGGGGCCGTTGGCACCCACTCCGGTGGAAATATCAACATTACTTTTTTCATATATTCCTCAAAACCGCACTCATTAGATGGAGTGCTATGGTATCATAATTTCATTCCAGACTTCAGTTTGTGTACTTCGAGAAACACACACATTTCCTCTGAAGTCATAATTCGCTTTAAAGTTTTTGGAATCCCATAAGTTAATGCTAACATATTGGCACCAATACTTTCAAAATCCAAATTTAACAGTGTGCCGGGTTTTCCCCTGTAGGCTCAACGGATTATGCCCGGCCTTATAGTAAATGGAGCAAGAAAAGAGTTATGTCACAAACTGAAACCAGCGCAGAAGTGAAAGTAAAAATAATGCTCGATGAAGCAAACCTGGCATTTTCGGAAACGTCCGAACGTAAGGATACAACCGGCGATCGCAAGGCAGAGGGATCGGCTTGGGAAGAAGGCCGCATGGAAGGCGAATATGATGAAGCGGACTACCAGAGAATCCTCGAATTGCAGATGAATGCCGCCATCACCTGCGATGAACACCCCGAACTCGAAGAAGAAACGGCAAAGCTGTTTGAATCAATAACCGAAACAAATGGCGAAGAAGTGTTAAACACCGTTCTGGCAAATGCAGACATCATGGTCTTGAGCAAGTCCGCTGTCACAACGTTCATCCTCAGGTTCCCAACCGTACAGTCTTTCGTTAACAAGGGGCACCCGCTTGTTCTGGCGATGGATGAATACATGTTAGAAAACGCCGATGCGCAAAACTGGCATGACTATAACAACATCGCACAGGAACGAGGTTGGCTTACTGAGTGAGCTAATTTTCCACTAACTTTTTTGTTATAGGTCCATGAAGTTTAGATACAATCTTGCAAAGAAAACCTTTAAGGGTAAGAAAGTCGTCGAGCGAGGAGTCGAAAACCTCATCGATGAAGATCAGCGAGGGAACCATTCCAGCGGCGGCGGTCCTTCGAATCCTTTGAGTTTGGGCAAAGAAACCGTCACTCCGGTGGAACCTACAGAACCAAAAGAAGTTTCGCGGCGCGATTTATTTTCCTTTGGCAAGTTAGGCGAGTTTGCTGAAGCGGTTGAAGAAGACCGACAAAAACAACCCAAAAAAAGCAAAAACAAAAAAACCAACAACGAAGAGCCCGAAGGACTGGAAGCCAGCGAACCAGCAGTCGAAGCCGGCGAACCGGCAGTCGCTGAAGAATCTACCGAGCCCTTACAACCAGAAGAAGACGCTCCCAAACCGGGATTTTTCAAACGTCTGATTTCTAAATTCAAGTCCGACCCCATCCCCCTCGACAACATTGAACCAAGCGACAATACAGAAAAGAAGGAAGAATCTTTTGCGGAGACTCTTGAAACTACAGAACAGGAACTGCCGAGTAACAATATTTTCGCATTGGAAGAAGGCGAAGAAGAAGACCCCGAATACGATCGACGGAATTTACTGCGGCAGGGATTCCACTTCTTTGCCAAGCCCGCCATGGACAATGTTCAGGGCAAAATAGATAGCGTCAACAAAGCCGTCGATAAAATCACCAAAAGGGTACCGGTGCTGAGACCGCCTGGAGCGATATCTGAGAAAGCATTTCTGAACGCCTGCACACGCTGTGAGAAATGTATTCATGCCTGCCCGAAAGACGCTATTCAGAGGGCTCCGAAAAAATTTGGATTCCTCATCCACAACACTCCCTACATTGATGCAATGCGAACCCCCTGCGTTATGTGCACAGACTTGCCGTGCATTTCCGCTTGTCCCGATGGGGCACTGTTGCCAGTTGAGGAGTTGACTGATGTGAGCATGGGTTACGCAATTCTCGACAAAAAGAAATGCCAAGCTTATGGAGATACATTTTGTCAACAATGTGTCATTGACTGTCCGGTTCCCGGCGCAATTAATCAGGTAAACGATCAACCCATTTTCGATAAAAATATTTGTACTGGCTGTGGCGTCTGCATGCGTTCTTGCAGTACGGTTAATATTCCAGTGGCCATTAAGATCAAACCGCAGATGGTCATAGACTATCAACTGCATAAAAAACAACTGGAAAAGGAGAAAGTGCAAATCGAAGCCGATCGACTGGCCGCAGAACAGCAGGAAAAAGAAGAAGCCGATACCGAGGACGAAACAAGCACTCAAGGTGTCGAGTCTTAATACTTCCAGTATTCCATCTATTTACCCCTTGCAAGTACCCTCTGTTTTCAGTAAGTTATCCGTTTTGTCGCACTACGCCTCGGCTGGCTAAATCTCTTGTATAAAAATAAAGGTCATAAATGAGTAGCGAACTACAAAGAACACATCATTGCGGAGAATTAACGGACAAAGATATCGACAAGCAAGTCACTCTTTGTGGATGGATACATACGCGCCGCGACCATGGCGGATTAATTTTCGTCGACCTTTGGGACAAATATGGTTTGACTCAAGTGGTATTGAACCCACAGATCGATCACTTGGCTCACGAACATGCGCAGTCGATTCGCGGTAATTTTGTCATCGGTGTAATAGGAAAAGTACGTGCCCGCCCCGATGACATGGTCAACCCCAAATTAAAAACCGGTAAGATCGAAGTCTATGTCGATGAGCTAAGCATTTTGAACAAATCAGAAACCCCGCCCATCTCTCCTTGGGAACCTCAAGACACTTCGGAAGCATTGCGCTTGAAATACCGCTTCCTCGACCTTCGCGGACCGGAACTACAGCGAAATTTGAAAATCCGCTACGACATTACTCGCACCGTGCGTAACGAGTTGCATCGGCATGGTTTCATGGAAGTGGAAACTCCAATGCTGACCAAGAGCACCCCTGAAGGGGCGCGTGATTATCTCGTTCCCAGTCGCTTAAACCCGCAAAAGTTTTATGCTCTGCCGCAATCACCACAATTGTTCAAACAGATACTCATGGTTTCGGGAATGGATAAATATTTCCAGATCGTTAAATGTTTTCGTGATGAAGATTTACGGCAGGACAGACAACCAGAATTCACCCAGATTGATATCGAAATGTCTTTCGGCAATGAAAAAATACTTTTTCAAATGATCGAAGAGATGATGGCTGCAATATACAAAGAAGTGTTGAACGAAGAAATCAAAACACCCTTTCCAATTTTAAAATATCAGGATGCGATAGACCGGTTTGGCACAGATAAACCGGACATGAGAATCGATATGGAAATCGTTGACCTCGCTGAAATTGTCCGTGGAACTAAGTTTAAAGTTTTCGCGCAGGTGTTGGAATCAGGTGGGCAAATTCGCGCATTGAACATCAAAAACAGTGCTGACTCTTTATCCAGAAAAGCCCTGGACGATTTGACAGAAGTCGCTAAAACTTACGGCGCAAAAGGCATGGCCTGGATCAAGGTTCAAGAAAACGAATTACAGTCGCCGATCATTAAATTTTTTGAGCAGGAAATGCTCGACCAGATGTTGGAAAAACTGGACAGCAAACCGGGGGATACTGTGGTGTTCATCGCCGACACGCCTAAAATTGTTGCCGATGCACTAACGCATTTGCGTCTCGCCATTGCCAAACTATTGAAGCTTGTTGATGAATCGAAAAACGCCTTTATCTGGGTAACCGAATTCCCGCTTGTTGAATATGACGAAACCGAAAAAAGACATACCGCCATGCATCACCCCTTCACCGCTCCGCGGGAAGAGGATATGGATAAATTTGAATCCGACCCCAGGGCCATCAAGGCTCGTGCCTATGATCTGGTTTTGAACGGTAACGAAATTGGCGGTGGTAGCATTCGTATCCACCAAAAAGAAATACAAGAAAAGATGTTCAAGCTCCTCGGCATCGACAAAGAAGAAGCAGAATCAAAATTCGGTTTCCTTCTTGATGCATTACAATACGGCGCCCCGCCTCACTGCGGTATCGCTATGGGTCTTGATCGCGTCGCCATGTTGTTAACCGGTGCTGATTCCATCCGCGATGTAATCGCATTCCCTAAAACACAGAAAGCTACCTGCCTGATGACGCAGGCACCTTCCGAGGTGGATAAAAAGCAGTTGAAAGAACTCAAACTGAAAGCCGATCTTAGTTAGTAACCGTATGTAAGTGGGAAGATAACTGCAAATTTTGCACTACAGCCTTATCAGCCCACGGCTATTTTCATGAATTCCCCTTATCAAATAGCCCTCTTAGGATTTGAGACATTAAAACCTGTATTTCCATCTTGTATGGGTTTCAGAAGGTCGAACATTTATCCGAAAACCCGCGACACCCTTTTACAGGCTTTCTATACACTTTACCTAAGAGAGATGGATTGGATTTGTCCCTCTCGACAAGTTTCTCCTCCTCGAAGTCCGGGAACAGAGTCTGTTCCCAGGTTTTTTTTGTCCCTTCCTTTGTGATACTCTTAGCCTTGGTAAATTACTTTTTTTTTGGCTATTATGTCGTTACAAGAAAAAACTGAAAAATTAAAATCGTTGATCCAGGAAATGGATCATGTTCTCGTGGCTTTTTCCGGCGGAGTGGACAGCACTCTAGTTCTCGCTATCGCCCAGGAAGTGCTGGGAAGCAATACCCTTGCGGCCACAGCTCAATCAGACAGCCTGCCCAACCGAGAAATGGAAGCTTGCCACAAACTGGCTCAGGAAATCGGAGTAGAGCATCTCACTATTCAAACGAATGAAATGAACAATCCGAATTATCAAGCCAATCCTGCCAACCGTTGTTACCACTGCAAAACCGAACTCTACTCTTGCCTAAAAAAATTAGCTCACGAAAAAAGTATTCCCTATATCTTGAATGGAATTAATACGGATGATTTAGGGGACTACCGACCCGGAATCGATGCGGCTCGTGAAAATGCAGTGAGAAGTCCATTGGTCGAAGCGGGATTCAACAAACAAAACGTCCGCGATCTGGCTCGGCAAATGGAGCTTTCAATATGGGACAAGCCTGCAATGGCTTGCTTGTCGTCACGCATTCCATACGGCGAACCGGTGACTCAAGAAAAACTCAAGATGATAGAAAAAGCCGAAGATCTTTTATTATCGATGGGGTTCAAACAACTACGTGTGCGGCATCATGGTGACACAGCAAGCATTGAACTGGAAAAAGATGATCTATCGCAATTCACCCCGGCTATTGAAAAAACAGTAACGGAAAAATTCCAAGCACTGGGATTCCAAACCATACACCTCGACCCAAAAGGTTATCGAATGGGAAGCCTCAACGAAGCGCTAGAAGAAAAGAAGGGGTTATGATTAAAGTAACGTTGCGACCAGAAGCAAGAAAAGGATTAAAAGACCCGGATGGGTTTGCCAGCGGTTTAGGAATTGTATACAGCGGACTCTTGGTAGCTATGGCCGGAGTGGCCTTAATGCTGATCCTGTTTTTCAACAAGCCAGAACATGTGCTCCATCCTACCTGGATACTCTTCGCCGGATTCGGCATCGTTATCTGGGGTGAAATAAAAAAAGCACGCTGCAAATAATCGGGCAACGCCCGATGGTAATAGGTCTATTCTTTTATTGCGAAACCACCGCCCTCAAGCTTCTGGATAAGGTGGCAAATTCTAAGCGTTGGCGGGCCTCATTACTGAAGATTTCAATTATAGATTATCCCACCCAGCACGTCATCTCGAGCCTCTAAAAGCGGCGCGGCAATCCAGATTACACACCAGGCGCATGCACCAAATAACAATCTGGATTACTTCACTTCGTTCGCAATGACGGACAAACATTCCAATAACGTTACTCCGCGAGTTCCTTGGAACGAAGGGTGGCACTTTCTACGGCGTTCATGAGTGTGGCGCGCAGGCTGCCTTTTTCTAGGGCGTGTAGTCCAGCGATAGTTGTTCCACCTGGTGAGGTCACGCGGTTTTTCAATTCCCCTGGAGATGTGCCCGTTTCCCTTACCAGCATGGCCGAACCCAGTACCGTTTGAACGGTTAGTTCTGTTGCCACATCTCTGGAAAGTCCCATCTTCACTCCAGCATCGGAAAGGGCTTCGATGATCATAAAGATGTAGGCGGGGCCGCTACCGCTCAGCCCAGTAACAGCATCGATTTGTTCTTCAGGTACCTCTACAGTTTGACCCACGGATTGAAAAATTTCATGTGAAATTTTTAGATCGGATTTACTGACTCCTTTACCGGCAGCTATAGCCGTGGCTCCCTCTTGGACTACGGCGGGGGTATTAGGCATGGTTCTTACCACGCAAAGTTTTTTCGTTTTTCCAACGCATAACGCTTCTTCGATTTGTGATATTGGGACTCCTGCTGCAACAGATATCACTAATTTTTGGGCATCCACCTGATCTGAAATATCATTCAACACTTGCCGGATGATTTGCGGTTTGACCGCGATGATAAGGACATCTGATTTTTTTACCAGATCAAAATTATCTTTCACTATCTTGATTTTGTATTCAGAGGATAAAAAGGTTTGACGATTCTTGTTAGGCTCTGAAACAAAAACATTGGATGCCTTGATCAATGAAGATGAAAGCATTCCTTTAATTATAGCTTCGGCCATATTACCGCCGCCGATGAATCCTATTTTTTTATTTTTCAACACAAGACTTTCTCCTGATTAATTTTATCAATCCGTTTCACCTGCCGTGGTTCACCGCTGGCCGAAGATGGCGGTGCCCACACGAACTAATGTTGCCCCCTCTTCCACCGCAATGGGATAATCGTTGGTCATTCCCATAGATAATTCGTTGAGTTCGACACCTTCTATATTCTTAGTCTGGCATTTATCTCGCAATTCTCGCAATGCGGAAAAATATTGCCGCGAGTTTTCAGCATCAGGATTTTGCGGCGGGATAGTCATCAATCCTTGAACCCGAATCCCCTGTAATTGCCCGAAGGATGGAAGCTGTTCTTCCAGCTCAGAGGGTGTCATGCCAAACTTGGCCTTTTCTCCCGAAATATTAACCTGCAGCAAAACGGCCTGCTGCCGGTTTTGGCCTGCACAATGTGCGCTTATTTTTTCTGCTAAAGAGAGGCTGTCAATGGAATGGATCAAATCAAAACGGGAATCGACATATTTGATCTTATTTTTTTGCAGGTGCCCGATGAAATGCCAACTAACATCTTGGACATTAACCTCATCCATTTTGAAAATGGCTTCCTGAACTTTATTTTCACCGAAGCATTTTGAACCGGCTTGATATGCTTCAATTATTTTCCCAGAAGATACTTGTTTAGAAACAACAATCAGACCGATAGAGTCAGGATTTCTTCCAGCTTTTCGGGCGGCTTCGCCGATATGGTGTGTCACCGATGCGAGGTTATCAGCTATCAATGGAGTTGTCCGTTATAAAAACGTTGAGTCAGTAAAGGGCCTGGGTTCCCCGCTCACCCGTTCTTATGCGAACCGCATCTTCAACTGGCAAGACAAAAATTTTTCCATCACTCAAGTTTCCGGTATGCGCGGTCTTGACCATCATATCTATCACTTCTTCAACCGCCTCGTTTTCAAGGACAATTGAAATTTCGACACCTGGGTGGAATTGCGGGACTTTGGAATCGGTGGTCGACTTCATATGACTCATGGGCTTGCCAATGGCCCTTCACGTCAACCGTTGACAGGCCTGGAATCCCTAGCTCGAACAGTTTCTCTCGAACCTCTTCAAGCTTTTCATGTTTTATAAAGCACTTGATCATTTTCATGGTTTAAAACCAATCTAGTCCCAACAGGGGGCTTTCGCAAGGTGAGATTCTCAGACTTTTACTGCTTCTGATTCTTCGTTAGCTGGTAGCAGTAGTTTGTGCCAGTTATTTTTTTCCCAGTTACGAGCATCTTTAAAGTTTCGATACTCTTTTTCCTTCTTTTTGAATTCAGGATGATGACTCTGCCACGATCCATTTTTTCTGTACGGGGGAACATACTGGTGGCACATTTCGTGATAAAGTGTCAATTCTAGAACATAGACAGGAACAAAGTCCTGCTTCAACCGTGGATGTAGGCGGATAAGTTTTTTACTCTCATCGTAAGACCCGTAACGAAAACCACTCTTATTCTGGGTTTTTACATCGCGACCCCATTTAACGGTGGCTTTAACTTTATCATCAAAATATTTCTGGTTGAGCCTATAAAACATCGCATCGATATCTCGCTCTTCCTCTTGCAAAAGGGGTTCGAAAAAATCGGATTCAATATTTTCTAATTCCCGGCTTTCAGTAAAGTCTTTAATCAATTCTTTCACTGATTCGGGTGTCTCATTTTCTTTTTTTACCTTGCTCAAAACTTTTTGAGTCAGATTTCCCAGAACCGCCGACTGAGGTTGCTCGAATTCACCAAAGTAGTTTTCGTTGAACACTTCAATTTTAACAATTGGAGCATCGGGACTGACCCGTAACTGACCGACATATTCCATGCCGCTTTTCTTAAGAGTGAACATTCGAGTCAATGAGTTTTGTGTATCATTGCGGTTTACGCCCAAAGATATAGTCCCCAAACTGAATGTTTTTAAGAGGTTTTGAACAGGTATTCGTGTTTGATTCATCAGGTAGGCCGTGAGAAGAGTTAAGAAATTTCAAAACAGCTAATCTGTTTGAAATACTACCCTAGGAAAATAAAAAAATCCATTAAAATTAATCGTTTATAGGAGCCGTAAAAACTTTACAAAATTTTTTATTTTCGATACTGTGGTAGTTATGAAACTTCACATTTTATTGATGATGTTGCTGGTCTCCTGCTCGTCGGGAATAGACCGGATTCCAGATAGCCACGATCTCAAGGCAGATGTTGACCTTTTTTTATCCACAATGGATCCCGATGTCGAAGTGAAAATACTGCAACGCTTAAAAGGCGCGAAGGTATCTCACGAATCGGTGAAGAGCCTCCTCCGACAACGAAAAAACCCTGTAAACGAAAAACGCGGATTACAAACTGGATTAACATTTAAGATTAATGGCAAAGAGTATTCCTATGCGTTGTATCACCCGAAAACGACGGATACTCCTTTACCTATGGTTATTGTCCTGCACGGCATGGGGGGAAACGGCGACACCACAGTTGCTAAATGGGCCGAACGGCTGAACAAAGAGTTTATTGTGGTATGCCCGTCTTACCCCATGGGTGCATGGTGGGCACGCCCCGCGGAGGATATGGTGTTGGCATTAATGGATCATACCAAATCCATATACAACGTCGATACCAATCGAATCTTTCTCGCCGGATTATCCAACGGTTCCATTGGCACCTACACTATTGGAATGTTTTATCCAGATCGGTTTGCCGGACTGATACCCATTGCCGGAAGTATCACTCCGCGTTTTATGAACTTTCTTATTAATCTAAGAAACACTCCAATCTATATGATCCAGGGAGCGCATGATCCCATTTTTCCAATAAAATTGAGTCGTCGGGTTAACCAAATTCTCTCTGATATGAAATACCCCGTGATCTATCGTGAACATGGAGAAAAAGGCATGGCTCATGGAGGGCATTTCCTTCCTGAAAATGAGATACCCGATTTACTGGAGTGGATTAAAAAGCAGAAAAGAGTTTCGAATCCGGATGTTGTGAGGATGACCCGAGAGAACAATCACCTTGGTGCGATACATTGGGCGCGCCTGAATAAGGGAAAAAACCTTGCGTCTCTTGAACTCCCCGGACCAGAAAGCCCAAGACCAAACAACAAGAACGGTAAAATTGCCACTCTGTTTGCATTTCGAAAAGGCAACAATCAGTTTGAGGTGATGGGAGAAAATATCGTTGAGTATGATCTATTTTTAAATACTGAAACAGTAGACTTTAGTAAAACAATCACCATCACCACGCAGAAAATACAGAATCAAAATAACAAACTGATTCCCGGCGAAAAAAAAATCAGCTATCAAAAGAAAGTAAAAAAAGATCTCGCGGTTTTACTTTATGGATATAAACAACTTCGCGATCCGAGCCAGCTTTACGATGCGAGGGTCAACATCCTTCTGGAAACCACTCTCGTTCAATCTCATCTATGAGTGAGACACCTCTTTTAATAAAGTCCATGAAGCTCCTGGGTTGGGAACGAATCACCGCAGCTCTGGCCAATCATACTTGTTCGCCTTACACCCATGATTATTGTCTACAATTAAAACCTGAAACAGAATTTGAAACTGCGCAAAAGCGGCTGGATGAAACAGCTGAAATGATGGCTCTGCTGGATTCTCTAGAATCGTTCCCCATGGATCGGTTTGAAAACATCCATCCCATTTTTAAGGATGTGGACGAGCAAAGCACGATTGCTCCAAGCCAATGCCTCATCATTATGAAGTTGCTACGACTTTGCAGAAATCTTTGCAAAGACCTTGCTAAAAAAGAAGCCTTCCCTAATATCCAGGGCTGGCTATCACAACTTGACCCCTTGAAGGAATTTTTTGATGACTTGTTGCGCTGCATAGACGATGAAGGCAATATAAAAGAAAATGCCACACCGGAATTGAAACAAGCGATTCGAGAAATCGAAGCCGCTCGCAACAAGCT
>DUZG01000012.1 GCA_013349585.1 Nitrospinota bacterium
ATTCGCCGACATTCCATCCAATCCTTTTTCAACCATTAAAGCATCCACAAAAGATATGAACGCCTCAGGCATTTCCCATAGGCTTGGAAATCGGTTGGCCAAAGCATGACTGGCATCTATACCCGGCACAATATCTTCTGCCAGATGCGATACTACTTGATCCGCGGATTTTCCAGATCCCTGATATTCCTTTATCGCCTTTGGTGGAATAGTCAACACATCCAACCCTGCAAGAAATGCAACTTGTTCCCCATTTCGAACACTGGCACCAATCAATCGAGAGTGCACATTCTTATATTTCTCCCTTGCACCTATCAGCACATTTTGTGTTGCAAGAGTTACCTTTTCTCCCACTTGATCGCCGGAGCCTGCCTTATGATCAATAACTACCTGATTCAAGCGCCCCAGGAATACGTTGACGAAATCTGGATTAGACAATCTGGCCGCCAGATAGTTCTGCCTCGCAGAGAACCCCAATGTGAAATTTACAGGGATTTTTTCCTGAGTTAATTTTCTGACCGCAAGATAACCTTCCGGAGTAAGCGGAACTTTAATGATAAAAAATTCCGGACAAACTTTGAAATACCTTCTACCATAATTCAGGCTACGTTCAATATTTCTAGAAACAGCCGGATGCAATTCGACACTAACCTTAACCTTAAAAGCCTGCACCAACCGCAAAGCAATTTTGCAATTAATCACAAAACCTACTTCAAGAATAAGCTCCTCTTCAGAAAGCTCAAGCCCTTCCTCACCAATTTTACGAATGGTATCTTCGATGACCTTATCCATCAGACCACTTTGCACGACTTGATTGGCAAGGGTGTTGTTGGTGGTCAAAGCCGTCATTTCCTGCTTCCAGATGTCCTGAGCCTTTTCCAACTCTCCAGTATCCACCCATAATTCACTGCCCAGAGTTTTTAACCTTGCCAGCAAAGGATCAGACTCTGCTTGCGGAGCACTGCCCTCTACCTTTTCATAAGCCAAAGCATGTAGCACTTCGTCCAGCTTTTGACTAACGGTTGTCATATTTATATCCTTTTTAATATCCTGGTTTATTCAAAAGCTTGAACATATTATTTTTATAGAATTCAACGCCTGGCTGATCAAACGGGTTAACTCCATTTAAATAACCCGTCATCGCAACCGCCCTCTCAAAAAAATAAAACAACTGCCCCAATGCCTCAGGCGAGCGATCTTTGATAGTTATAGAAAGATTGGGCACTCCACCTTCTTTATGCGCAAGAGCAGCAGCCTCGTAGGCTTTATTATTTACATGATCCAAAGTTTTTCCAGCGAGGTAGTTTAAACCGTCTGCATCATTTTTGGAAGTAGGTATTTTCAATTGCCGGTTAGATTTTTCAATAAGAAGAAAGGTCTCAAAAATAGTACGCTGTCCCTCCTGAATCCATTGCCCCATGGAGTGTAAATCGGTCGCAAACTCAACCGTCGCAGGGAATATTCCCTTTCCATCTTTACCTTCACTTTCCCCCCCCAATTGCTTCCACCATTCAGAAAAATGATGAAAAGCAGGTTGGAAAGTTGCAAAAATTTCCGTGGTCATGCCCTTTTGATAGAGCAAGTGGCGAAACCCAGCATAACGATAGGCATCATTTTCTTCTACAGAGGGACAGGAGTATAACTCTTTTCCCTTTAAAGCTCCGGCAATAACTTTCCCAATATCAATCCCTGCAACCGCCATCGGTAACAGTCCCACTGGAGATAAAACGGAGAATCGACCGCCAATATCATCCGGTATTACAAATTTGCGATAACCTTTCTCTGCCGCCAGTTGATTAAGTGCCCCCTTGCTGGCATCTGTGGTGATCACAATTCTATTTTTGGCTCCGTCAGTACCGTATTTTTTCTCAATCAATTCTTTGAAGAAGCGAAAAGCAATAGCCGGTTCGGTAGTTGTCCCCGATTTAGAAATGACATTCACACAAACGTCGTGACCGGAAATCAAATCCATCAAGTCGGAATGATAATCTGAACTGATATTCTGACCAGCAAAATAGATATCAGGCCCCCCCTCCTTATCCAATTGATTTGGAAAAGAAGATTTTAAAAACGTCAGCCCCGCTTGTGCACCTATATAGGAACCACCGATACCAATGACGATAAATACTTCACATTGATCGCGAAGGGACTTCGCAACCATTTCAATTTCAGCCAAGTTCACAGTAGGCTGCATCCATCCAAGAAAATCTGATCCCGGACCATCTCCCCTTTCCAGCATTTCATGACAGGACTGAATGCTGGGTAGGATAGAACTTTTTTCGGGAATAAAATTATTAAGATTATTAAAATTGAGCGATAGGTGAGACATAATTTACCGGAAGGATAAAATGGAATTATTTTTTTAATTTATCAAATTTTGAGCCTTCAAGGGTAAGATTATACATTAAGCCTTTTTCACCAAAAATAAAGGCAACTATCAGGTCTTTCACATTTGTGGTATCTAGAGAATCTCCCATTCCAAGGTTGATCAGAGCAACCGATCCATCTACTCCCGCCTTCCAACCCTCACTGTTTTGAAACTCTTTTAATGCCGCCTATTCCATAAATAACATTACAACACTCTTGGCTTGCGCGCCTAATTGAAAGCCAATCGAGGCCACCATAGTGTTGTAACAATCTATTGTCTTGCCGCCAATTCTCATGGCACCTTCACCATAATCCTCTCCCATACCGATTCCCGTTTTAATAACCAATGGAAAAACTAAAACCGCTTTAGCCTTTTTAGTGAATTTCTGGCTACCTGGAACTTCTTTATAAAATTTCTCCAAGGCCACATCGACACTTACATCAATTTCTCTTGCATAAGCCGCAAACTAATTTTACGCTATAAATAAGAATGCAAACATTAGGGCTAAAGTTCAATAATAAGAGTGCAGATTATTTCTCATTGGTTCCTTATTAATTAGGGAAGAGTTTTCATATTTCGCCCATGCAAGATTACGTAAATATACTCCTTCTATTGATAATTATTAATTATATTTTAAACATAGATATCTTCAAAAGACTTTCGTTTTGGTGCCAGTCTACATAAATAATCATTTATAAATCAACATTCCCTATTAATTTAAAATAAGACCAAAAAATATTTACAGCCTAAACTTCGGGAGGAGCCCTATGTTCTATGAAACCAAAGTATTAGATTCTTATGGGAAACTGAAAAAAGTTGTCTCCGCAGAGGAATTACAGTCTCAACACTGGAAACTTTTCGAGTCTATGGAGGGGAATGGGAGTTTTTTAAGAAAAATGTCCTTAAGAACCGAACGAAGCAGAATTCTAAAAAAACACCCTCTCAAAACGTGGGTGAGGATGATTATTAACAGCCGATATTTCGTGCCTAAGACTTCGTGAAAACGAAAGTCCCCCGCTATCAGCTGTCGCAACTTTAATTTCATCTCCTTCTCCAAAATCCTCTTGCAGGATTTTCAGAGAATAGTAAAACACTATTTCATTTTCAGGATGTCTTGAATGGAAAGGTTGCTTGCACATACAACATGCGGTTTGGAATGATGTGTCTTCATATCGACTGGCAGGCAAAGAGAAAATGTAGAACCGACACCCAGTTTGCTTTCAGCGTGAATATTACCTTCCATCACCAGGCTTCGCCACCAAACCCACTCGACATATAATCATCAGCATGCGTGTAGCCCTTAAAAAGGTTTTTCAGAATTTTTGGGTTTATTACAGCTTCTGTATCCTTTATATCAAAAGATATCCAGCCAACATCACCAACCGTTTCACGGCTCACCCTCAATGATATTTCTCCTTTGTGAGTTGTTTGGCAAGCGTTGGTCAGAAGATTGGACAGTACACGAAAAACTCTACCCCGGTCACCCTCGATTTCTCCTCCATCCTCGTCTATATGCAAAACATTTTCAGCCTTGTCCATTTCCACTTGAACTTTTTGAGAAAGTTCTTCCAATAAATCTTTCACCATAAATTTTTCGTGCTGCAATTCAGACCAGCCCGACTCAATTTTTGACAAACCAATAATCTTTTCAACCCATTTCATCAGGCCATCGCTGGAAGCACGAGTTTTCTCAATATCTGGAAGAAAGCCTACCAAGCCTCCGTCTTGCATTTTCTCCTGCAACATTTCGCTGTAACCGATTATATGATTGATAGGGGTTCTCAAAGCGTTGCTGAGACTCGCTGTTATTGCTTCCCGTTTATCGAGAATCAACTTTTCATTAGTCTCTTCCAGGTCACTGGTATGAATTTCTAGTTGCGCTTTGAGGGATTTTTTTTACAGTGCAATTTTCTCATCGCGTTTCTGCACTTCAGCCAGAAGGGATTGGATATGCTCAGTAAACAGGTCGGTTTTTTCATCAACTGTTGCTTCAATTTGGGACGTAAAGTTTTTATTGGTAAGAATCTTTTGCAGGTCTTCAATTAAAACCTGCAATAAATCTTTACTCACCTAAACCCTTTTCAGAAAGCCATCGTTCTGCTTCCAGGGCTGCGGCACAACCCGTGCCTGCAGCAGTAATAGCCTGACGATATTTATGATCATGAACATCCCCAGCCGCAAATATCCCTTCTATACTGGTTTCCTGCGTTCCCAGCTTGATCTTTATATAACCCGCATCGTCAAGGTCCAGCTGTCCGTTAAAAATACTGGTATTAGGTGTGTGACCAATGGCATAAAAAATTCCACCTACTTCTATCTCACGGCTCTCATTGGTCTTGATATTTTTAACCCGTGCACCGGTTACATAATCTGCGCCCACAGCATCTTCCAAAACCGAATCCCAGATTATTTCTAGTTTTGGATTTTTCAAAGCGCGTTCCTGCATAATTTTGGAGGCACGCAAAACATCCCTGCGATGCACCATATAAACAACAGAGCCAAATTTAGTAAGATAGCTGGCTTCTTCAACAGCTGTATCACCACCACCGATCACCATCAAAGGTTGGTTGCGAAACATAGGCAATGCGCCGTCACAAACAGCGCAGGCTGACATACCGTTGTTCCACATTTTTTCTTCATTGGGTACACCCATGCGTTTGGCTGTCGCACCTGTCGAAATGATCACTGAATGTGCTTTGACTTCGCGATTTTCGGTTTTTAGCGTAAAGGGAGATTCACTTAAATCTGCTTCGATGACATCTTCCTGAACCATTTCCGTTCCGAACCGTTCCGATTGTTTACGAAACAATTGCATCAATTCCGGGCCTTCAACGCCGTCGGGAAATCCAGGATAATTTTCGACTTCCGTTGTTGTAGTTAATTGTCCCCCTGCCGATCCGCCCAACATATAGCCTTCAAACATAAAGGGGCTCAAATTTGCTCTGGCGGCATAAATAGCTGCTGTATGTCCTGCAGGACCTGACCCAACAATAACCACATTCTTCACATCACTCATTTAATACCTTTCTATATATTTGGTCTGACACAACGAAAACCCACACCGCTGTATCTTAAATCGGGATCTTTTGCCACCCGATCAGAAGTTCTTAGAAAATGATTCAAGGCATCCCACGACCCGCCCCTCACCACCTTATTTTTTCCCTTTGCGGGCCCCGATGGTTTATTCTGTGTTCCAGCCTTATCATAAGGACCGTACCAATCCATCGTCCATTCATAAACGTTTCCCATCATATCGTAAAGGCCATGGGAGTTGGGCTCAAAGCTTCCCACCGCTACAGTAGCCCCTATTCCATAAAGCTGATTCCAATGCCCGCCGCCCAACTTTTCTACTTTTGCCACATACTCCCACTCAGCTTCGGTTGGCAATCGGCCGTTTTTCCACTTGCAATAAGTCATTGCCTCTTGCCAGGTTGTGAACACGACGGGTTGGTCTTTCTGATTGAAATCTCCTGCCCTGTCTTCGTGCAACACTTCTGGTTCACAAACTCCTGCCACAAAACATTCTCGGTAGTCAGCGTTTGTCACTTCATATTTATCGATGTAAAAGGAATCGACATGCACCTTATGTAGAGACTCATCGTTGCACCAGTCAGCATTATTTTGTTCTTCTTCGCAATAGGAACTGCCCATTTCAAAATCTCCCGCAGCAATCAATACTTCTGCAAAAGTCGGAGAGCTCATACAAATATAAAACAGGATGGTCGAAAAAAGTAAAACACGTCGGTTTTTCATAGTTCAAGTTTCTCCTGAATGGCATTTCTGACGGCCTCGTATTCTGCAGGTAGTTCAACTGCTTCGAATGTATAATCCGATTGAATGCCGGGTATAGTACCGGTATGGCATTTAAATAAAAAATCGGTAAATTTTAATCCATTTGCTGTTGATATCACAACCACCTTATCCTTCTTTTTGATCACACCGCAAGTTACCAGTTTTTCCAATACTGCCAATGCCACGCCAGTATGCGGGCAACACAGCAAACCCGTACGATTTGCTTTACTAGCAGCATTAGCGAGTTCCCCTTCGGTGGCTTCTTCAACGATTCCGTCAAAGGCCTTCAGGGCACGGATGGCTTTCTTAATACTCACAGGATTACCAATCTGAATTGCACTGGCAAGAGTTTGTTTAGCTTGCATTGGCTCGAAGGTTTTAAAGTCTTCTTTGAAGCTTCTATATAAAGGATTAGCACGCTCTGCCTGGGCACAAACAAGCCGCGGCAACTTATCGATCAACCCCAAATCATAAAACATCTGAAATCCCTTACCGATGGCACTGACGTTTCCCAAGTTTCCTCCCGGTACAATTACGAAATCGGGAACCTCCCAGTTGAATTGCTGTATCAGCTCAAAGCTTATGGTTTTTTGTCCTTCAATTCTCAGCGAGTTCATGGAGTTGGCCAGATAAATATCATCGTTCTGACAAACTTCACGCACCAGTTTCATACATCCATCAAAATCGGTGTCCAAAGAGAGAGTCAATACTCCATGCGTGATCGGCTGGATTAGTTGAGTTAATGAGACTTTGTCTTTTGGAAGAAAAACAATTGCCGGTATCCCTGCAACAGCGCAATAGGCAGCTAGAGAAGCAGATGTGTCGCCGGTGGAGGCGCAAGCCACGGCTTTAATTTTTTTGCCCTGCGACATCATCTGTTTGACCATCGATACAAGAATGGTCATGCCAAGATCTTTAAATGATCCCGTGTGTGCCATGCCACATTGTTTGACCCACAAATCTTCAAGTCCCAGCTGGTTACCTAGCCTATCAGCCCAGAAAAGATTAGAGCCGCCTTCGTAGGTGGAAACAATGTTTTCGTTGTCTACAGTCGGACAAACCAGTTCTTTTTTCCCCCAAACTGAGCTGCCATAGGGCCATTTATTTTTTCGATAACGGCTTTCAAAAAGCTCTTTCCAGTCTTTAGCAGACCTCTTCTTCAGTTCGTCCATATCATGCTGAACTTCCAGCAACTCGTTACAATCGCGACAGCGATAAACAATATCGGTCAGTTCATACCGGTTACCACATTCAAGGTTGATACATTGAAACCAGGCTTTAAATTCCATTTCTATTTTTCCACACGGATGAGATTAGACTTGCCACAGACCATATCAAGTTGTTCTATTTCCTTCAAAGCATTTTGGATATTCTTTTCGCTGGATCGATGGCACATCATCACCAGAGAAACAGCGTCGCCTTTTTCGCCTCGCTCTCTCTGAATCATGGACTCGATACTGATGCCATGATTGCCAAGAACCCCTGAAATTTTCGAGAGCACACCCGGCTTGTCCTGAATGTTAAACCGCAAAAAATATTCCGACTCAATAGTACTTATGTCTTTTAATGGAATCGGTTTGATTTCTGAATTTTGGAAAGAAGAAGCAGGCACTCTATCTTGCGCATTAGAAATGATGTTGCGGGCTATCTCTATCACATCCCCCACCACTGCACTTCCGGTGGGTAAAGCACCGGCTCCATGCCCTACTAGAATATTTTCATCCATCATATCATCACAAACACGAATGGCGTTTAAAACACCGTTTACATTGGCCATTGGATGATCGCTGGGAATCATTGCAGGGTGAACACGAATATCAATGGATTCGCCATCGCACTTGGATATTGCAAGTAATTTGATTCGATAACCAAATTCCCGAGCGCATTCGATATCCTCAGCGGTAATATTAGTAATACCCGAAATACTAACATCTTCACATTTAACAGACGCTCCATAAGCAAGGCGGGCCAACACAGTAATTTTATGAGCAGAATCAATCCCCTCAATATCGAATGTCGGATCTGCTTCAGCAAAACCTTTCTCTTGTGCTTCCTTCAAGGCAACATCGAAATCACAATTTTCATCCGACATTTTACTGAGAATATAATTCGCAGTGCCATTGACAATTCCCTCAATGGATTGAATCCGATTGGCCACAAATGCCTCTCGGATAGATCGAATAATAGGAATAGCACCCCCAATTGATGCTTCGAATCCAATAGAGAGTCTTTTCTCGTCGACCACACCAAAAAGCTCATCGCCATGCTTAGCCAACAATGCTTTATTGGCTGTCACCACATGCTTGCCATTATTAAGAGCTTTGAGGATGAAAGCTCTTGCCGGTTCATAACCACCAATCAACTCAATAACGATATCAATTTCTGGGTTATCAATAATATCATCCACTGAAGTGGTCAACACACCGTCTTCAATTTGAACGCCTCGATCGGTTTCAATATCCAAGTCGGCAATTTTAGCGAGGCGCACTGTAGCACCTAATCTTTTTTGAATTATTCCCTGATTGTCGGAAAGAATTTTTGCGACACCAGCTCCGATAGTGCCAAAACCTATCAACCCAACATTAATCGTTTTCATTTTTATCCATTTTGACAAATTGCCCGCCAAAAGCGGAGTAACATTAAAAGACTTCTCGAATACCTCTTACGGCTTGACGAATTCTATGTTCATTTTCTACCAGTGAGAAACGAACAAAATGATCACCGCCTTCGCCAAAACCAATTCCCGGCGCAACTGCTACTTTGGCTTTTTCCAGTAGCATCTTTGAAAATTCTAGCGATCCCATTTTTTTAAACTGATCGGGAATTTCTGCCCAAACCATCATAGTTGCTTTGGGAGGAGTCACCTTCCATCCCATTCTGTTCAACGACTCGCATAAGACATTGCGGCGGCTTCGATATGTTTCTATTATTGATTCGACACAATCCCGTGGTCCATTCAACGCAACCGTTGCAGCAATTTGAATCGGTTGGAACATGCCGTAATCCTGATAACTTTTTATTCGAGCAAGGGCATTTATTATTTCACTGTTTCCAACCGCGAATCCGACTCGCCAACCCGGCATATTATAACTTTTTGACAAAGTAAAAAACTCAATTCCGACATCCTTTGCTCCGGGAACCTGTAAAAAACTGGGTGCCTTATAGCCATCAAAAACTATATCTCCATATGCAAAATCATGGATAACAATTAAATCGTGTTCCTTGGCAAAATCCACAATTTTCACAAAGAAATCGATGTCCACTAACTGAGTCGTGGGATTATGCGGAAAATTAATGATCATTGCTTTTGGTCGAGGCCAATTGCGCTTGAAAGCGTCGAGCAATCCCTCAAAGAAATCCGAATCCGGACCAAGAGGCACATGAATAACGTCGGCATTTGCCAGAATAAAGGCATAAGTATGAATCGGATAAGTGGGGGTCGGCACCAGCACAGAATCTCCTGGCGTGGTGATAGCTAAAGCAAGGTGCGAGATGCCCTCTTTTGAACCTATGGTTGCAATGGCTTCTGAGTTCGGGTCAAGGTCGACATCATAATTGCGCTTGTACCAGTCGCATATCGCAAGTCGAAGTTTATAAATACCTTTAGACTGCGAATAACGGTGATTACCATCTTTTTGCGCGGCTTCAATCAACTTATCAACTATGTGAGGAGGAGTGGGCATATCGGGATTGCCTAGGCCAAAGTCGATGATATCTTCTCCTCTTCTACGCGCTTCGTATTTAAGATCGTTAACGATCCCGAGCACATAGGGAGGAAGACGTTTTATGCGTGAAAATTCTCTCATTTAAAATCGATAAATATAAAAATATTACATATAATCAGGATAGGCCAAACCAAAAGGGTGTGTTTCAGAGTTGTGCGGAGGCAACCTGCTAAATTCCAACGGGGTTTGCCAATAGCAAGCCTAAGATATCACAGTTTAAATAGCCCGGCAAACCCAAACCTCCTTACAAAATAATGCTTTTCATTGGGCATACTCCCATTACATTTAAGCTCAAGCTGTAAGAACCTTTACGTGTAACTTTAAGGACCTATAAAAACACATGGAATTGATTCAAATCATAATATTGGGCGTCATCCAAGGGTTGACGGAGTTTTTACCTGTATCCAGTTCCGGCCACCTTATCCTCACTCCTTTGGTTTTCAATTTTACCGATCAAGGCCAGGCTCTCGATGCCATTCTGCATTTGGGGACATTAATGGCCATTATAATATTTTTCAAAAAAGACCTTTTGGAAATGTTCAAAGGACTGTTTGACCGGGAACGGGATACCCACCGGATTGCCTGGTGCATTATGGTAGCTTCTCTACCTGCCGGATTGATAGGCCTGTTTTTCGCGGAATGGATTGAGTCCAATTTGCGCAGTCCAACCTTTGTAGCCATAAACCTTCTAATATGGTCTGCAGTTTTTTATATAGCAGACCGTTCAGCCAAAAAGGAAAACCGGTCCGAATTAAAAGAACTGAAGTCCTCACAAATCTTTTTTATAGGCTGTGCTCAAGCCATCGCCCTCTTACCTGGAACCTCTCGCTCAGGGATCACCATTGCCGCAGGACTGTTCGGCAATCTCAACCACATAACTGCAACCCGGTTCTCTTTTCTGCTGGGAGCCCCCATCATATTCGCAGCAGGCATGCACAAACTCATCTCATTCATTTCTCAGCCTAACGCCATTCAGGATTACACACACCTGCACTTGATCGTCGGACTCGGAGTCAGTTTTCTGGTGGGGTTGCTGGCTATCAAACTACTTTTAAAGGTGGTGGAAAAAGTGGGGCTGTTACCGTTTATCATTTACAGAGTGATTTTGGCGGTGGCTATACTCATTTACTATCACGGCTAAAAAAGGCAAATTTAAGCCGACCTGATAAAAATCAGGTCGGCTTAAATTTATTACTTCTTAGAAATTAACCACAGGTTACGCTAACAAGATCCTTACCCTTGTTGTGAATGCGTACTTCACCACTGATATCACCGATGGAATTACAACGACTGAAATTATTCTGACTTTTAAAGATAATTGACTTATGACCCATGGAATGCTTGCTCGGAATTCATCCTACATTAATCGGCGTGGGTTATCGAACGGGGAAGGGGAAAGTGATGACGTATTAATTATTATCAACACTCAATTCTTTCATTTTCAATTTTCCTTCCACTTTCTATAATGATGGGTTTGTTATTACCATTTAGTCCTACCTGTCCCTTTAAAGATGCAGCACCTTCAAAGCGAACTTGCCCGGCAATATCTAACGCCTCCAATTCCAGCAAATCGGGTATCGTCGGAAAACATTGTTGAAAAGCATCTACCTGACTGAGAGTATCCCCAAATATTATTACGGGCAGGGACGATATTTTCCTTTCATTATTTCGAACAAGCCTTCCCTCATCCAGATTAAAAATATTAGATTGCACCAGAAAAAGGTCTTCGGTTTTCTTTACAGGCATAAAACGGTCGCGCGAAACGCATAACCCCACCGCACCCGCAAAACAATCCAAAGCTGACCCTATTGCCGTTTCCAACTGCACAACTGGTTTTCCTTGAATCGTTTTTCGATTAACAATCACATTTAAATTTAGCGGACCTTCTTGCATTTTTTCTTCGAGAGCCACCAAGTTTATCCAAATATTATTGGTATTAAAAATCGAAAACTTTTCCTGACTGCAAAACTCATCTATATGCTTATCAGGCACCTGAGCAATCTCAAGCAGCTTTAGCCTGCCTTCCTCCTTGTACAAAGTTCCTCCTTTAATATCTGCCGGTGTTTTAGGAGTCACCTCAATTAAAAAAGGTATCTTTTTCTTGATCATATGGTTAAGGATTTTGGAGTCCGCGACAGCCCCTAGATTATCTACATTTGACATGAACAAGATATCTTTCCCCTGCTCGATCAAGCGCCGTAATATACCCTGCTGTTCCATGCAATTATAAAAATCGCCATGACCTGGAGGGTACCAGCCACATTCGTCTGGATTCAGAGGCAAAAACGATTCGGCATCGACTCGAGGAAACATATTTTGCTCGAAAGTCATTACAGGCACATCACAGGAATCAAAAAACGCAGCCGTTTCTTTATCCGTATAAAAACTGTTCATCAACAACAAGGGAATATCTTTATTCCATTTGGCATTTAATTGACGTACTTGCTCGACAATCAAGTCCATGAAAGTTTTTTCACCCTTCACTTTTATAAGAGACTTAGGACCAGCACAGCCCATGCTAGTCCCTAGCCCACCATTCAATTTTCCTATTACGAGTCGAGAATAGTTATTGGAGGATGATTCTTCCAGAGAATCGTAACCCACCAAGTCATCTGGAGAATGAATAGACGACCAGTCTTTAACTTTAAAAGACTTGTCTTGTACATGCGCTAGCATCTGCAAAAACTGCTCGCACTGTGGCCCGGGAAGCCAACAATTTAAAACATTTTCTATTTCTTTTTTAGATTGCAATATACTCAATTCCCATCAAAGGTTTTTATGATAAAATATTTTTCTCGAGTCGCCCAAAATTAGAGGTCAATTTTAGAATGCTAATTTTCAAAAAAAACATCTATGAGCCTACGCCTCACCCGGAAAGCAATGTTAATCAGGGCTTAGAACCCTATGATTTTATCTTCCATTCCCTTATGACAGATCGGGAAATTTTTTTTGGACTCAATCAATTACCCGAAACTGAAGGACTGGAAAAATTTAAGACATTATTTCCACATGCCTCTCTTTTCGGAAGTGTCTCTATGCTCAATGACTTTTCCCGACGATTGTTTGAAGGCCTGATAGATAGAAGTATATGGCATATTTTGAACGCCTATCATCTAACCTATATTTTCGACAGCTTACACGGCACTTATGAGGACTATAGCTATTCGGAGCCTCAACAACGCAAGGAAATATTCCCAGAGCTAGACGGTGCCAGCATAGACTTTGATGACTTCCTTGATAATTATTTTTTTGGCACCCCATTTTTGATAAACGCAGAGCGATTCAACAATATGGACTCTGAGGAAAAAAAGAGTTTGAAGCTAACCGACCCCTGCCTTTTCGGTGTCATAAATCAATTGATCCCCGCTGAAGAAGAATCCAGACTACAAACAGCAACTGAAACTCCTTATCTAGAAAAATAAAAACATACCTCTATTTTTTCAACTCTCTCTCTAAACAATTTACCAGCAAAGGAGAATCAGGCTCTATCTCGCTTGAATATCTAGCCACAGGAAAACCTTTTTTATCGATCAGGAATTTATGAAAATTCCATTTTACTTCATGCCGTTTCGGTAACGTGTCACCTCGAATTCTTAACAAAAATCCCGTTACACATCGCATTATAAAAGTTTTAAGCCCTGTCTTACCCACCGGTATTAAAGTGCACTCCTGCAGGTATTTATAGAGCGGTGATTGTTTAGGGCCAAGTACCTTGGTTTTGCTAAAAAGGTTAAAAGAAACGGCGAATTTTTTAATGCAAAAACTCTTAATCACTTTTTCACTTCCCGGCTCCTGGCGACCAAAATCATTGCTGGGGAACGCGAGGATACGGAAACCTTGATCATTATATTTTTCGTAAAGCTTTTGCAAACCTGAATATTGCGGAGTAAAACCACATTCTGAGGCGACATTCACGATGAGTAACACTTTCCCCTCAAATCGTGAGAGGGCTTGCTCTTCTCCAGAAATGGTTTTAACATTGATATCGTAAAGGGATTTTTTCAAGGGGTATCTACCTGTTAATGTTTTATCGAAAACTATTGTAACTGTTTTTATGGGCTTTTAAAATAAATCACCTCATTTGGAATAAGGGCAAATATGCTTATTTTAAAGAATAATATTTACGAGCCTTATAATTTAAACAAACCAAATGTTATTGTTACGCCTGACGCAGATTACAACCAGCGGTTTGACCCTCGCCGGTTTATTGAAGTCGCCTTGACGGAAGAGAAAGAAACTTTGTCCTTTATTGAGCGACAACCTCGCCAATATTGGCGAGAAGACCTGTTTCAATTTTACCCACATGCTGGGAAAGCAAACTCCCTGACTTATTTAAAAGAAATTCGTAAAATTTTAGAAACAGGCTTGGAAAAATCTTCAATCTGGCAGCATATGAATTCCTATCACTTTTCTTTTCTTTATGACGTTCTCGTTCGCTTCACTTTTAATTATAACCATGACAATGATGAAGAAAGAACAACCTGTCTTCCTGAACTGGAAGCGCAACCAATCTATTTTGAAAATTTTATCAGCAATTACTTTTTCGATAGAGACTTTATGACGGACGAGAATCATTTTAACTCCCTAACCCATGAGCAAAAATATCCTCTCGGCTATGATCGCCCTAGCCTGTTCGGTGTCATCAATGGACTTATACCCACTCGCCAAGAAATGGCTCTAAAAGAATCCAAAGACTTCCCTTATTCCATTTACGTTTAAGTAAAATAAATTGTGCGAATCTTTAAACTAGGAGAGTCTCATTGCTGACTGTCGTCACAGCCAAACAAATGCAAGCCATCGATCGATGGACAATTGACGAACTGGGGATACCCGGAGTCGTTTTAATGGAAAATGCGGGTGGCGCAATTGTCAGACAATTACAAAAAACCATTTCCGACCTACCTGCAAAAAAAGTTATTATTTTCTGCGGCAAAGGAAATAATGGAGGCGATGGATTTGTAATCGCCCGACATCTTTTTCAATTGGGAGCAAACATCACCGTTCTGCTTGCTGAAAAACTTACAAACTTAAAAGACCATGCAAAAACCAATGCCTTTTCAGCGCAAAATATCAAGATACCTATACGAGAATTGAATTCTGAAAACATTAACAGCTTTGATCACAAGTTGCGCCATTCGGACATTATTGTGGATGCCTTATTCGGAACAGGCTTGTCCAAACCTGCAACAGGACTTATGGAAACCGTCATTAACAAAATCAACCAGTATGAAAAATTTACGGTATCGGTGGATATCAATTCCGGGATAGATGCAGACTCCGGATTACTGATTGGTCCACATGTTTTCTCCGACATAACTTTTGCCCTGGCCTCCATGAAGAATAGTCACCTGCTACATCCCGCAGCTGGAGCGACGAAAAAAGTGGAGCTATTGGACATAGGCATTCCGCAAGAATCCTATAGCGAACAAAATATCCAGTCTCATCTTGTCGAAGAAAAGGATATAAAAAGTATTTTTGATTCACGCTCGCTTGATTCACATAAAGGAAGTTACGGTCATGTTTTGGTATTGGCAGGATCGACCGGCAAGAGTGGTGCTGCCGGACTGACAGCTCTTGCCGCTTTAAGATCGGGTTGCGGGTTATGCACTCTCGCATTACCTGAATCATGCCAAAAGGCTTTCGAATTGCATCCTATGGAAGTAATGACCGTTCCACTGCCGCAAACACAATCGGGTGCTCTGTCGCTAAAAGCAAAAGATCCCATATTAAAATTACTGGAAGGAAAGTCTGCCGTTGCCATGGGTCCCGGTCTGACAACAAACCCTGAGACAATAAACTTGATCGGTGAGCTTTTGCCCTTTATCGATTGCCCATTAATTCTGGATGCCGATGCTATCAACGCATTTGAAAATAATATCGATTGGCTGGGCAAATTGAAATCCGCTATTCTCACACCCCACCCAAAAGAAATGTCGAGATTGATCGGACTATCAACTCAGGAAATACAAAAAAATAGAATGCAAGTGACCACAGAATTCGCCCAAAAGCATTCGACCCTATTATTGTTAAAAGGAGCTTCGAGTCTTATTGGCACCCCTGACGGGAATATATATATCAACCCCACGGGCAACCCCGGTATGGCCACAGGGGGTTCGGGGGATGTGTTAACTGGAATCATCGCAGGTTTAGCAGCGCAAAATATTTCACTTCAAAACGCTGCCATTGCAGGAGCCTATATTCATGGCCATTCCGGAGACCTGTTTTCTAAAAAAGAAACTCAAACCAGCTTGATTGCTGGCGATCTATTAAGATGCTTGCCTGATGCCTTGAAACAGATTTTTCCATGATAAAATCCATCACTCACAATACAGATGAGACCTTGCAACTCGGAAAATCTCTTGGCTCTAAGCTAATTGCAGGAGATCTAGTTTTACTTTTTGGCGATTTGGGTGCAGGCAAGACCTGCCTGACACAAGGAATTTGCCTTGGTGCTGGATTAGATAAAAACACCTATATTCGAAGTCCCACCTTCACTCTCATTAACGAATATCAAGGAGTGGTGCCCATCTTCCATATTGATCTATATCGACTTGAGACAGAGGAAGAAATTATGAGTTTGGGTTTGGAGGAAATAATTTACAGCAAAGCAATTACAATCATCGAATGGCCTGAAAAATTAATATCAAATAAAAAACCAAACGAGTTTAAGTTTGGTATCGAGGAGCGCATTGAAATCCATATCTTCAGTAAAGATGAAAACGTGCGCGAATTTACCTTTTCCCCCGTTCTTTTGAGTTCCAGAGAGCACCCCATTTTCCCTTTACTTTAATCCCCCTCTATGGCATTATCATTACATGGTATGCCAATTGCATACATGCGTAATTCATTAATAATTAACTAGTTAAATGATAAATGCTGTCAGAATTATTTTACTGATTATTGCTTTTGGAGTAATTAGTCTGGCTGGATTTTATTTTTATAAAGTTCAGGGCCATAAAGTCGAAATGGGTAACATAAAGGTCAAAATAATGGACAAAGGCGTGGATGTCGAAATTGAAAATTTCAAAGTCACCCACGAGGTTAAAGGTAAAAAAGAGTGGATTTTAAAAGCGGGACTGGCGCAAGTAAACAATCAAGAAGATGTCACGCATCTTAAAGATGTTCAGATGATTCTCCCCAAGGGAGATAGTCCACCCTATGTGATCACAGCAGAGACCGGCACCTATCAAAACAGCTCAAAAGATGTTGACCTTGTCGGCCGTGTTAAGCTGACTGGAGATGCTCAATCTTTGGCTGGCAGGTTTCAGGCAAACAAAAACAAGACCATACTTTCTAGTACAAACAAATGATAAAAACCTTTATTCGTATAATAACGCTTGCCTCATGCTTCGCTCTATTAAGCCCTTCCCTTCTGTTTAGCGAAGAAAAAGTAAACAAGAACCCTATAGAAATCACCTCGGACCGCATGCGTTCTGAAGATGGTGGTTTGAAAATAATTTTTTCCGGGAATGTTGTGGGCTATTGGGGAGAACTAAAAATTACTTCGGACATCCTTGAGGTCTACAACACCAAAGATAAAAAGGAAACCGATGAAATTGTAGCCATTGGAAATGTTTTCATAACTCGTGGCAAAAAACGCGCTAAGGGGGACAAAGCCATTTATTTAGATAAATTGCAGAAAATCATTCTCACAGGTACTCCAAAGGCTACGGCATGGGAAGAAGGAAATATGATCGAAGGCCGTGAAATGATATTCCTCCTAGACAAGGATCGGTTTGTCGCCAACAACAGAGTGCGCATGAAAATTTACCCGAAAGATGAGGGTAACAAAAAAGAGAAACCCTCAAACTCCGAGTAACAATATCAAATCCTCTTTTAAAGAATATTTGCTGTGGCTGGCCTGAAAACCCAAAACCTTGTAAAATCATTTCGCTCTCGAAAAGTTGTTAACAGGGTGAGCATTGAAGTTAAACAAGGAGAAATTGTCGGCTTACTGGGTCCTAATGGTGCAGGCAAAACCACTACTTTTTATATGGTGGTTGGCCTTACCCGCCCCGATGAAGGGCAGGTATTATTAAATGATGAAGATGTCACTCACTTCCCCATGCACAAAAGAGCTAAAAAGGGAGTGAGCTATTTGCCACAAGAGCCTTCTGTCTTTAGGAAGTTGACAGTTGAAGATAATATTTTGGCGGTGCTGGAATCACAAAATCTTTCTGCCTTTGATCGCAAGAAAAGAGCTAGATCTTTACTCAGAGAGATGAACATCCTTCACATCAAAGATTCTATGGCTTACACCCTTTCAGGCGGAGAGAGAAGACGGGTAGAGATCAGCCGGGCGCTGGCCACCTCTCCGGTTTTTATTCTACTAGACGAACCTTTTGCGGGGATTGACCCAATTGCAGTCTCAGATATTCAATCGATTATTTCGCAATTAAAAAAAAGAGGCATTGGAGTGTTAATAACCGATCACAGTGTTCGCGAAACCTTAAGTATCACCGATCGCGCCTATATCATTAACGAAGGTGAGATTATTTCTTCAGGTTCACCTCAGCAGGTTGCCCAGGACGAAAAGGTAAAGCAAATATACCTGGGCGATCAGTTTTCATTTTAGTCGGAGAATAAGTTATGGCGATGGAAATGAAAATGAATTTGAACTTGAAGATGAGCCAGAAGCTGGTCATGACTCCCATGCTTCAGCAGGCCATCAAGCTGCTCCCTCTGGCAAGGCTTGAACTAGCGCAACTGGTGCGGCAAGAAATAATAGATAATCCTGTTCTAGAAGAAATACTTGAAGAAGAAGTCGACTCCTTTGACGAAAAAAATAACGACGATGAAGACTCTTTTCCTGAGACCTCACAAGATTCTCAGGAACAAGAAATTGACTGGGACAGTTATTTTCAAAATAATGTAGATCAAGGTATGTCTGCCGATAACCTCGCAGAAAGACCTTCTATTGAAGCTACCTATAAAAAAGAAGCCTCATTATCCGACCATCTGTTTTGGCAATTGAATCTTACAGTTGATTCAGATGCGGACAAGTTCATTGGCTCCTGCATCATTGGCAACATTCAAAAAGATGGTTACCTCGGCGCTGAATTGTCGGAAATAGCTGAAATTGGCCAAACAGATGAAGCCAATGTCGAAAGAGTTTTAAAGATCATTCAAAAGTTTGAACCTTTAGGCGTGGCTGCTCGTTCTCTGCAAGAATGTCTGATGATCCAAGCTCGGGAATTGCCCGAGAAAAATCCATTAGTTGAAAAATTAATTGAAAAATATCTGGACCGCCTCGAAGACAGGTTTTTGCCTAAAGTTGCCACAGAATTAAAAATAGACATTAATGAAGTTCTCGATGCACTTCATATCTTAAGAAAATTTACACCCAAACCCGGTATCGCCTTCAATTCAGAAGCCATCGACTATATCGCTGCTGACCTGGTCGTTATAAAAACGGACAAGGGTTATGATATTTCATTAAATGATGAGGGAGTCCCCGATATTAAAATTAATGCATTTTATCAGAACCTGTTAAAAACCACCAAAGAAGGACAAACCAAAGAGTACCTGGAGGACAAATATCGTGCGGCACTATGGTTGATTAAAAGTATCGACCAACGCCGACAGACTATTTACAAAGTCGGAAAAAGTATCGTTAAACTACAAAAAAGCTTTCTGGATCACGGGCTATCTTATCTAGAACCCATGGTCTTGAAAGATGTTGCAAAAGACATAGAAATGCACGAATCTACTGTAAGTCGAATTACAACCAATAAATATATTGATACACCGCAGGGACTTTTCGAATTAAAATTCTTCTTTCATAGTGGAATCAAATCCTATATGGGCAACAATCTCTCTTCTATAAGAGTAAAGAACATGATTAAAGAAGTGGTGGCCGAAGAAGATGGTAATAGCCCTTTTACGGATTATCAAATGGTTCAGGTACTGATGAGAAAAAATGCCAAAATTGCACGACGTACCATCACAAAGTATAGGAAAGAACTGAATATTCCTCCTGCCAGCAAAAGGAAAAAAATTTTTTGATTAATCTAACCCGCTTTAAATTTACTCAGAACCATTTCCCGTTTAAAATAGTGTTAATTACGGTACTTTTAGGAGAGCAAAATGAAATTAACTGTGACAGGGATAAAAATTGAGATCACCGATGGTATTCGCAATCACCTGAACGATAAAATGAATAAAACAATTGCTGATCTGGGAGAGGCAGCAGATGTTCACGTAGCACTATCGGTGGAGAAGCATCGTCATTTCGCAGAAATCACTGTTAAGACCGAGGGTTTTACCCTTCATAGTGAGGAGGAAACCGAGGATCTCTATACTTCCATGGATAAAACTTTAGAGAAAATGGAAAAGCAAATTAGAAAGCATAAGGAAAAAGCAAAAGCCCTGCGAAAAAAGCAAGGGTCTCAATCTAAAAATCAAAACCAGGATTAATCCGCAGAAAATAAAATATGAAAATTGATGAAATACTGAAAAAAGAATCTGTAATCGCAGATTTAGTCGGGAAAAATAAATTAGAAGTCATTCAAGAAATGACCTCGTGCCTGAAACAGAACAATATAATAAAAAGTGACCAGGTTCTACTTGCAACTCTTATGGAACGCGAAAAGCTAGGTAGTACTGGCATCGGAGAAAATGTTGCGATCCCTCATGGAAAATCGGATGAATTAACACAAATCATCACCGTTTTTGCAAGATCCTTAGAGGGTGTCGAGTTTGAATCATTGGATCAAAAGCCTGTCCATTTCGTTTGCATGGTCATTGCCCCCGCCCATTCGACAGGTCAGCACCTTAAAGTACTTGCAAGAATTTCACGACTCTTCAAAAACCAGGTATTGCGCGAGGGAATTCTCAAGGCTGAGGACTCCAATGCTATCTATTCCATCCTTTTGGAAGAAGACTCCAAATTTATATGACGACAATCATATGAAAGGCATCGCTGTATCCAAAGGGGTAGCCATAGGGAAAGCATATATGTTGGACCGTTCGAAATTCTGCATCATCAAGCAGACCCTTGAAGAACATGAAGTAGAGAAAGAAATCGAACGTTTTCGCGATGCCATAGAAAAAACAAAATTGCAAATGTCGGATATCAAAAAACGAGCAGAAAAAATCGCCGACAAATACGCCGTTATTCTTGACACCTATACCCTCCTCCTGGATGATGATATTCTGGTTAATGAAACCATTGAGAATATCAGGACCTATCACACCAATGCCGAGTGGACCTTAAATCAAACTCTGCAAAACTTCCTCAACCTTTTTGACAATATCAATGATGATTACTTAAAAGGGAAAAAGGATGACCTTGATCTGCTCGTCCATGCAATACTCCGTAATCTAATCGGTCACTCGCAAGAAACGCTATCTGATATCCAGGAACCTGTGATCATCGTTACGCATTCATTAAGCCCTTCCGATACCCTGAGTATGCCGAGAAATTTTATAAAGGGGTTAGCCACGGAAACAGGCGGAAAAACCTCCCATGTTGGCATATTTGCCGCAGCATTAGGAATTCCTGCAGTCACAGGCATAAAAGACCTAACCTCACAAATCAACTCCGGCGATAACATTGTGGTCGATGGAATTGACGGCGAGGTAATCGCTCATCCCAACGATGAAAAAACCGAATATTATTTAAAGAAACAAGAGAATTATCGTAGGTATGAAGAACGACTACTGGTTAATATCCATCAAAGCGCAGAAACTTTGGATGGACAGCATATCCACCTTTTAGCAAATATTGAATCCAGTCAGGAAGTCAAAATTTTACGCAATTTTGGTTCTGAGGGAGTCGGGCTTTATCGAACCGAGTTTCTTTACATGTCCGCAAGTAATCTTCCAGGCGAAAAAGAATTGTACGAAAATTTCAAAGCGGTTGCCCAGGAAATGGACGACAACCCCGTTGTCATTCGGACTCTGGATATTGGCATGGACAAACAGCTTGCTGGTATCCAGACAAATGATGAAGATAACCCTGCATTGGGATTAAGAGGTATTCGGTTATCTCTGGCGAAACCAGAATTATTTTCAAGTCAGCTAAAAGGCATCTTGAGAGCAAGTTTTTATGGGAACGTGAAAATTCTTTATCCGATGGTATCTTCAGTGACAGAAATAATTCAAGCGAACAAATTATTACAAGAAGCAAAATCAATTTTAAAAGAAGATCAAATTCCATTCGATGACGATATAGAAATCGGTGCCATGATTGAGACACCCGCCGCCGCCCTATGCATCGATCACATCCTCGAGCATGTAGACTTCGTCAGTATAGGAACTAACGATCTCGTCCAATATACCCTGGCCGTAGACCGGGTTAACGAAAATGTAGCCCATCTATATCAGCCATTTCACCCTTCGGTAATAAGATCCTTAAAACAAATTTTTGTCGCAGCAAACAAAGCAGGGAAAAAGGTTTCAATATGTGGCGAGTTGGGTGGAGACCCTATGGCAACCATGCTTTTACTTGGATTAGGCAAACTGGCAGACCTCAGCATGGAACCGCATTCAATCCCTAAAGTTAAAAAAATCATTCGCCTGATTCGTCTTGATGAGGCTCGCCAAATGGCCGATCATGTGTTAAGTTTACAGACTGTAGAAGAAATATCTCGTTTCATTGCCAAGGAAATGCGAACTCGATTTCCAGATGACTTTGACCGGGATTTAAGCTTTCAGGAAAAAATAAAACCTGCCTGATTAAATTCCCCAAAAATCCTAGACATTTAATCTGATTTAATTATAAAAATATTAAAAGAAGGAATATTTGTATGAACCCTGAAAATTTTTTATTTACCTCTGAATCTGTTTCTGAAGGCCACCCTGATAAAATGGCGGATCAGATCTCAGATTCTATTCTTGATGCTATTTTAGCTCAGGATGCCACTGCACGCGTAGCTTGCGAAACCATGATAACGACGGGGTTTGTTATCATCGCCGGAGAAATTTCTACAGATTGTTATGTAGAAATGCCAAAGATTATTCGTAATACAATAAAAAATATTGGCTACACCCAGTCCGATATGGGATTCGATTACGAAACATGTGGCATCCAGGTAGCACTCGATGAGCAATCCAAAGACATTGCCCGTGGAGTCAATAACGATAAGCATGAGCAAGGCGCAGGCGATCAGGGAATGATGTTCGGCTATGCGAGTAATGAAACTCCTGAGCTTATGCCAATGCCCGTAATGTACGCCCATAAATTGGTAAAAAAACTTGCCGATGTAAGAAAAAAAGGCACCCTTCCCTACCTTCGTCCTGATAGCAAATCTCAAGTGTCAGTTAGGTACGAAAATAATAAACCTGTGTGTGTTGAAACGGTTGTTATTTCTACCCAGCATGACCCCAGTGTCACTACAAAGCAAATCAAAACCGATGTCACTGAAATGGTCATCAACAAAATCATCCCGAAAAAATTACAACATAAAAAGATGAAGATCCATGTCAACCCCACAGGCCGCTTTGTTGTTGGTGGACCTCATGGAGACTGCGGATTGACTGGAAGAAAAATTATTGTAGATACCTATGGCGGGTTTTCACGGCATGGAGGGGGAGCATTCTCAGGAAAAGACCCTTCCAAGGTAGACCGGTCTGCAGCCTATATGGCTCGCTACATTGCAAAAAATCTGGTGGCCGCTAATGTAGCTGGACGTTGTGAAGTCCAACTCGCCTATGCGATTGGTGTTGCCGATCCGGTTTCTGTATGCATCGAAACCTTTGGCACTAATAATGTTGACCCAGGAATCCTGGAAAACCTGGTGCGCTCGCATTTCAACCTCAAGCCTGCGGGCATAGTAAAAACCCTAGATCTGCTCAAACCCCGTTACCTGCCTACGGCAGCTTACGGACATTTTGGCAGGAAGGAAGCATCGTTCACTTGGGAAAATACAGACAAAGCCAAGGCGATTAAAAAAGATGCAGGGCTTTAAACAGGAACTACGGAGGGGATAGAAGTTATACTTCGGCGTTGCCTTCAGGCGGCGCCGAAGACGACCTCTTTAATTTTGTTTCCTAAAGATTCGGGCTTAACCGACTTTACAATATATTCTTTGATACCTGCTGCAACGGCTTCAACAACTTTTCCCCGTTTTTTTTCAGCAGTTATCAACAGAAAAAGGATATCCCTGAGCTTGCGATACTTAGTTAGCTCTTTAAACAAATCAAGACCGTCCATGTTTGGCATATGCCAGTCCGATATGATGAGTCAAAAGATTTCCGTTTCAGTTCTTCAAGTGCAGCTCGTCCATCTTCCGCTAGAGCCAAATTAAAATATCCCAACTTTTCAGGGTTCTGCGAAGAAATAATCGGGTCGTAAAGAGATCTTCAACGATCAAAATGTTGATATCAAAATTCATAAAATATTTATTATTGGATATACATTTATACCTAGCGTCCTACCACAAACCTCTTTTTTAACAAACACATTAAATATCAAGGACTTTCAATCACTCATACTTCCTTTTCCACAACACTCCAATGCATGAAATCCACAAAAATCGATAAAAATAGTAGCATCTGGGTTCTATTAACCTGACACCACTACTTTATGTCCACACATTAAATAGGCTCCACTCGCATAAATCGTCTCTGAATGTCCAATTTCAAAACCCGCACATCGCAACTCTTCGGTTAATTCCTCGCGCGTATACGCCATCGATTGCCCCGATTGCAGCTGTTTATGGATGAAACTCAATCCCAGACCTTTTGTAAATGGATAAAAAAGCATTCGCTTTATCGCTGTCTGTAAAAGTCCCCTTCTTGCTCGAAGTAATTCGCAGCTTTCTTCTATAATTTTACCTGCGTCATAGCTTTTAGAAGGACAACATACGATCAATAGGCCGCCGGATTTTAAAACGCGATACATATTTTTTAAAGCCTGTTGCCGTTTGTCATTTTCGCGAATTGTATAAATAGAAAAATGCGCAGCTACAACATCCAGCGAATTTTCCTTAAAAACTAGAGCTGTAGTAATATCACTTTGGACACAAACAACCCTATTATCGGAGATACTTAAATCTCGTGCCCGCATTCGTGCCTGGCTAAGCCCGGCAGACAATAGGTCAGATCCGTAATATACCGCTCCTTGCTTAACTGCATTTTCCAAAAAAAACAATAGCAGTCCCGTGCCGCACCCTGCATCCCAGATTTTCTGCCCCGGATTATCCGGTAATAACGCTACGACCTTGCGCATAGATTCCAGATAGGACTCCGGTGTCAAACGGTCATATAAACGAGATTTAAAACCCGTCCGCCAATAATATTTTTCGTACCAACTTGAAAAAAAATTATATTGCATAAGAATGTTCTATCGTTTGCCCATAAACATGAATATAATTGCCTACATATTTAGCAAAACGTAGGAGTTCTTTTATGGCAAAAAAACCGTTTATCAACAAACATGGATTCGTAGAGTACCCTTTTCTCCACGATACTCGAAAACAAAAAAACTGGTGGTTCTACAACCTTATGGAGGACCATTTGAAGAGGCGGGCTCGACAGTATGCTGGTCCAAATTATACCCGGGAAGACTGTGAAGAAGATTTCAAAAAAATTCTCGCCTCAACGAATTTGAAGTTTTATGTGTTGCTCCCCTCAGGTATGGGGATGGAGTTCAAGTTGATCGGAAAATACCAGACACCCGAGCTCATTGAAATTGAAGATCCAGTTCCTTACATCACCGAAAAATATGGTGGCGGGAAATTCAAGGTGAATATCTATCACGAGGGCACTTTCTGTGGAACAGAAAACTTCAAGGCCCACGGCGACCCAAAATGGGTAGAAATTGATGACGAGACCCCTACAGCTTGAGCAAGTGCTCTTATGCTTTTTCTCTGGGCAGGCAAAAATACTTATCCGAACAGAAAATCAATCCAGTTCTTCATCCGGATTACGGGGTTTTTGGATGGTGGGGATACTGAACTTTAAACTAGATGGCAGATTGGATGCCTTTTTGCCGTAGGCAATATTTCCTTCCTCGGCTTCTAATCCAATATAGATATTTTCGTTTTTGGTTTTCACAGGATAGGTTGGAATAAACAGTTCCGGGTTCTGCATATTCGCACCATCAGTCAATCTAAACCGCCACTCGTGATTTGGGCAAATCACAATGCCCTCTTCTATTCTTCCTTCTCCTAATGGAGAACCTCTGTGTGGACAGGTGTTGGTAATCGCATAATATTTCCCTTTATAATTAAACAGGGCAATTTGTTTATCTCCCGCCGCAATAATTGCAGACTTGCCAATGGGCAGTTCTTCTTCCTTCATTACTTTTACGAATTTCATAATTTTCCAGGGATTAAATCTGTTTGCCTATAGGCTCATGCCAGCGCACCTAATCGTTCAGGCAGGGAATGTTTCTGGTGATGGGATAGGTATAGCAATCCATCGGACAAGGAATAGTTGTGCGGAAAGGTCATAACCTCGCGGCCTAATTTTTCTATCAATTGTTGGTAGAGTACATTCGCTTCGTCCGAAGACATTCCTATAGTTGTTTCATAAGTGTAGCCCAAACTCAAGTCGTGTTCCGGAGGCGTATAAAGTTTCGTGATGCCCCACTCTGCCGGATTCTTCTCTATTGGCGCTCCGCGCTCCAAGTCAAACTGTGACAGGATGGCTGAGAAGCCGGGGGAGTCGAGTAGCCTTTGGTTATTGAGCACAAAGTTGATTGAGTCCATCACCTCGGGTTCGGTCTCGGTTGGGAAGCCACATATTAAGTAAAAGTGCATAGCGATTCCCAACTTCATGCACGCCTCGGAGGTTTCATCTACCCAACTCAGCTCCACACCTTTTTTCATGGAATCAAGAACACGCTGATTGTAAGACTCCAGCCCGAAAATCAGTTTTCTACAACCCGATTTATAAAGTAATTCAATGCGATCGTCCTTCAACAGGCTCTTTTCAAACTTAAGTTCCCCTGTCCATTGGACATCGACTTTTTGCTCGATTATTTTCGCGGCAAAGGTTCTCAAAAAATTTATAGGCAATGCTTCATCGGTGAAAAAGAAATGATCGCAATTGTATTTTTCCTTAAGAACTTTAAAATCGTTAACCACATTTTCAGCGTAGCGCACATGGAAATTCATATGGTCAAAGGGAATGGAACAAAATGCACACTTTTCCCAATAACAACCTCGAGATCCCATAATGGGTAATACAAGGGTCGGGGAAAGGTAGAGATCTAAAGGTAATCCGTCAAAGTCAGGAGTCGGTAGCGCATTGAGCTCTTCCTTGGCAAAGGGACGATTCACCTTGACCACGCCATCTTGTCGATAAATCAGGTTAGGAACTTTGCTCAAGTCACCATCGCCCCTCAAGTGTTCTACCAGCTTGAGCAATGGGGTTTCCCCTTCATGCACAATGAAGCTATCTACAAAGTCGAATAATTTAGACGCATCTTTCTCCAAACGATCAACCAGCTTGGTGAAAACGCTTCCGCCGATAGTGATATGGATTTCAGGCCGATTCTTCTTAACCAGATAGGCCAGTGTGAGCCCTGAAATAATTTGCTCCACCGATGTGATGGAAATGCCGAGTATGTCGATGTCTTCTTTCAAAATTCCATCGAGATACCATTTTTCGTAAAGGTCGTAAAAAAAGTTTTCTTCCGGATGATCGAAGGAATCGATAACTTCTTTCGAAGAGTAAGGGGAAAACCGCATCTGGCTACCAATGACTGTCAATTGTGACGGATAATAGGGTGCAAGGATGTTGTCGAGCCACACATCCATTATTTTCAGGTTTTCCATATACTGATCTATTTCATAAAACTCCGGACTGCGTTGCGAATCTACAGCGGCATCGATCTGATCCTTCAATGCCATTACGATTTCTTCTGCTTCCCGCAATTTGGCGAATTTTTCCGATTCCACTTGCGTAAGGCTGGGACGCGAACTCAGCTCGTTCAACTCACGGATGATTCTTTCATAAAGTGGCTTGGTCTTTTCCCAGGTACAAAGGTCGTTGAGCAACTCAATCGCCAAGTCTCTTTGCACTACGTCGTGCACTCCATTTTGGTTCAAGAACGCTTTCAAGCTCGGCAAACTTAGATAAGGCTGCGAGGGATGCCAAGATGTCGGGAAAACTAAATAGATCATAGGATTATTTTTTTAGTGCGGCTTGGGTGCCATGAAAACCAGTATCACCAGTTTGCCGTCTGAATCATTAATAACTCCATGATCCTCACCGGAGGGAGCCATGGTAATGTCGTTTTCTGAGAGTTCTTTTTCTTCAGAACCAACAGTTATTTTTCCTTTGCCTTGCAGAATAAAATAAACCTTGTCCGACCCTTCATGGGAATGGACTTTTTGAAACTGCCCAGGTTCAAGGCAGTATATATCACAAAAGAAATTATCAGTGTCGAACAGACTTATTTTTTTCATTTTTTCTGGACTAAATTCTAGGGACTCCAGAACATTCACTACTTTCATTTTCATACCACCCGATTTGGTTGAATAAATTTTTAATGCCAGTGTATTTTTCTACGAATTCTAGTCTACCAAAATGCCTTTGGGTTTTTACCTAAAAACAAAAAAATTCCTAATATTCATATATTTACAGATACTAACATAGGAAAACAACTGAAGCCAAAGAAAATAGATTCCCACAGCTCTCTGGCAGGCAATTTTATTGACATCCCCCTTCTAATCAACTAATTTGGAACTCATCTGGTGATGCTTTTTGATAGCAAGCGGTGCACCTCACAACACACTCCAAAATCATTATAATTCGGGATGTAGCGCAGTCTGGTAGCGTACTCGGCTGGGGGTCGAGTGGTCGGAGGTTCGAATCCTCTCATCCCGACCATATAGGAAGATAAAGGGTTAACCCGAAACGGTTAGCCCTTTAGTTTTTACTGGGGTTATTTTTCAGGATTCAAACAGACAATCGATGGCCAACAAATTCAGAGATTTGCTTGATCTATAAAATTTCCCAACTCTTCTTGAGATAGTCCCGCCTTTTTTATGAAATCTTCGCTGGAAGTATCTTTATATAGAGTAGGTATTGGGTGAGAGATTTCATTCTCGTTCGCCAGTTTATTTGCAGCGCTAAGAATTTCCGCGAGCGATATGTTCTTACCGTCATCGATGCAGTCTTTATGGTGACTTGTTATCCCCCCCCTATTACGAGAGGTGGCATCACCCACCATTTTTTTAAAAACATAGCTCCTAATTCTTGATGGTCTATTCCATAAATTGCCAGCTCGAGGGACTCTAAAGACTGATCTGAATTGTCTATATCTTTTGTATGTAGAAAATCATAATAATTCTCTGGAATTAAATAATCAAAAACCAAAATTCCGACATCATGCATCAGTCCAGATAGAAAACTGGCCTCTATCGAATCTTCATCTTCAAGCAGTTCGTTAGCAAGTAATCGCGTTAGATAACTCACCGCCAATGAATGTTTCCAAAATTAAGTTTGGTCAAAGGATTTGTTTTCTTTAAAAGCTTTAGGCACTTCCACACAGTAACAAATATCGAGCACCATCTTTATCCCCAATCTTACGGTTACCTCTTCAACATTCTCAACCTTTTCAAGTCCTCCGCTAAATAACAGTATTAGACAGAGTGACAAGTTTCCCAGTAAGCACCATACCTGATTTAATTAATCGACAAATATCATCAACATTAAAATCAAGGTCATTTTTTAGTTTTTACAACTCTAATAGAATTTTGGCAAAGGCAGAAGGTCACCCTTCTGTTGCATGGAGTCTAAAAATTTTTCTCACATAGAATAAATCTTTATTATTTTTTTACAGTAAGATTCCATGTTATTTTATATTATAAACAAAGTCAATCAGGGTAAAAATTAGTATGTGAGAAATTGCTAGCTTGAAATTGGTTTTAAAGATCACTTTCAACAAACCAAAACCAAATAAAATGAAAGAATTACACAACTTAAACTACAAACTAAAATAATTTAGAGGTTTAACTCAAATCATTTATTGAGGTACTATAATAAACAAGAATATTTTGATGCAAAGGAATACCTCCCCCCCCCACAAAGCGACTTGGTTCAAAAATTTTGAATATTACTAACTGAGTAGATTACTTAGACAACCTAAGGTAAAAACCCTACCTTTTAAAGGAGCAACTCATGAAAAAACTATATTTTGTTTTAGCTTTATTTTTTATAGCGTCTTTATCCACGACGGCATTAGCGGCAGACCCCGCCCTGAAATTCCAAATGAAGGAAGGTTCTAATGCAGACGCTCACAAACATAATGAAGAAGGCATTTCTCATTACAATCAAGGACACTTTGATGTGGCGTTGAAACATTTTCAAATGGCTTCAAAAATTGACCCTAGTGTAGGAGAAGCGCACTACAATGAAGCACTATCCTTAGATGCGCTTGATCGGCATGGAGAAGCTACTAACCATTTTTATGCTGCTCGGAAACACGCAAATGGAAACGCAGCTATTCTTAAATCGGGAATTTTAAACGCTCACGCGCCGATGAGAGAAGGCTCTTAAATTTTCCGTCTATAAGATAAAACCAGAAAAACCCGGATCACCTTTTATGACGATCCGGGTTTTTTATTTCTAGTTTCAGAAATAACTAATAGTATCCCTTATTCTCCTCAACTCCCATAGTCTGCAACTTCTCTTTGCTCAAACCTTTGGAACTTGAGTTATAACCAGTGCTCGAAAAAAATCTGGATGAATTTCTGATGGTCTGAATTTCAAGCTTTATTTTCAATAAGGGCCTTCTTCCCTCCCCTTCCAAAATCAAGCCCGTTCAGAATACGACTTTTCTATCGCTTTGTGTTATTATAATAATTATTGCACTGAACCTTCCGGTCCTGATATATGAAAAACTGGTTTATGCTTGCTTTGGTTGGCCTTGATCAACCTAGTATTGTCGCAAAATTAAGCGCAGGGCTTTGTAAAAGCGGCTGCAATCTAGGTGATTCGACCATGGGTCGCTTGGGAAACTACTTCACTATTATGTTAATGGTCGAATACGGGGGTAATAAAAATTCCCTCGAAAACATTATCACTTCCGTTTGTGACCCTCTAAATCTTGATTCGCATCTTGTCCAGATTAAGG
The DNA here is from genome assembly GCA_013349585.1 of Nitrospinota bacterium. Taxonomy (GTDB): domain Bacteria; phylum Nitrospinota; class Nitrospinia; order Nitrospinales; family VA-1; genus UBA8687. Next base: position 30,917 of record DUZG01000012.1, read on the forward strand.
ATGGCAGTGCTCAGCACTTTGAGCCCGATGTCCGAATCAGTCTATTTACTGAAGATCGTAAGGGTGTTGTAGAAGATGTTACGGTATCTCTTGCTGATGCGGGGTTGAATATTCTGCAACTGGAATCCAATCTTGGTGAAGACAGTGAAGCCGAGACGACCTACTACATTCATTTGGAAGGAACACTATCAGAGGGAGGGTTGCCTCCAATTTATCAGGTTCTGGAAAAACTCGAACAAAAAGGGATAAAATCCCACCTCATTCCGGTTACCGCGCAAGTTTCCTAAAGCATTCCGAATAATATTTCTAACAAGTATTATTCTTAAACCATTTCTTCTCCGCTACCGCCTATCATTATCTTACCTTCTTCTTCCATTTTCTTACAAACTGCAATGATTTTCTGCTGACTTTGTTCGACATCAGTTATCTTTGTCGGGCCTAGAGATTCTAGATCATCGCTGAGCATCTGCCCAGCACGTTCAGACATATTGTTAAACAACTTTTCTTTTAGTTCATCGCTAGCAGTTTTCAGCGCAATTAAAAGATCTTCTTGATTAATTTCCTTCATGACCAACTGAATTCCGGTATCATCAATTTTGAGAATATCTTCAAAAGTAAACCGCAGATTGCGGATCTCGTCTGCTAATTCCTGGTCCACCTCATCCATGGAAGTAAGAATACTTGTTTCAGTCGCACGATCCAGTTTACCCATTACAGCCGCAGCAATTGCAATGCCCCCCAGTTTATTACCAGAAACAGCACCTGAAGTTCTAAACTCAGCCTGCAGAGCTTCATCAAGGTCACGTATAACCGAAGGAGCCACCCTTTCAAGAGTCGCGAGCCTCTGAATAACCTCCATGCGCTTATCTTCCGGTAGTTCTCGAATAGTCAAACTCGCCACAGGAGGTTCAAGGTGTGCCAGAATAATTGCAGCTGTTTGTGGGTGCTCGTTTTTAACAAAGGAAGCAATAATTTTAGGATCTAACATACGAACGGTTTCCAGTCCACCGCCCAATTCTTCTCCGGGAGTTGTAATATTGTTTAAAATATCGACCGCTTTAGCTGGATCCATCGCTTGCATCAATGCAGTCTTGAGAAATTCCACGCCACCCACACCCAATCCACCAGCACCTGACGCTACCAAGTCATAAAATTCCTTGCTTACCATCTCCATCACACTCGAATCCACGTTACCAAGGGCAGCCATATAATTTCCTACACTCTGGATTTCACGCTCATCCATTTTGGATAAAACCAATGCCGCATTTTCTTCACCCAGAGTCATCAATAGGATTGCTGCTTTTTCGGGTCCTGTATATATTCTTTCAGCCGTCTTTAAATTTTTATCAGTATCCGCCATTGAATTCTTACCCGTTTCCGTGGATTATTATTACAATATGACTCTCGCCCTTCCGAGTGTCAATATCAAACCGGGACCGCGCTCATCCTGAAGAAACTCTAAAAACCATTAAATAAAACAATTCATATAGCTTTCCGCGCTCTTACGAATAGTACAATTGCAGATAAATGTGGGCCTTGAACTTTTTATCGTCCATTTGTCTTGAAAATTAAGTCTATAAGCTTAAAAACTGCAGATTTCTTTATGAATATTATTTCTGCTGCTGCAATGGCCCTTTATAGCCTCCTACAATAATATCTGTAATGAGAATAACCCGGTCATAAATTTTTAGTTTTCTTAAAGAGGTGGGTTATAGGTGATACTGGAACGACAATTAGAAATCGCTCTTCAAAAGCCTGGCAGGAAAAGCGCTTTACTGGATAGTGGGGAAATACAACCGATCTATTGCGATTTACTCTTTTACAGGCTCATCCTTATAAAATTCAAATTCACAACTGGAAAAAATAAAGTTCATTGTCTTTTGACCCAACAACTTGGTTGTCGTCTGACTCAATGATTCCGGATTCGACATAAGGCGCTTCTGAACATCTTCAACTTTTTGTTTTGTTTGCTGCGCCAACAATTCATACTCACCTTCCATATCTTGTTGCGTGATGTGAATATTCTCTGCCTGGGCAATCGACTCAAGTGCCATATACCCCTTGGTATTGAAAATTGCCTTCTCCCGCCATTCTTTCTGCGCTTTTTCTGGTTCGAACCCAGAATCCTCAATCTTCATACCCGACTGCGCAATCTGAAATTTCATTCCCTCGATCATGAATTTCAGTTCTCGCTCTATAATGGATTCTGGAGGCATGGTATCAGCCTGTTTAACCAACATATTAAAAATATCTTCTTTAATTTTCAGTTCTTCTTTCTGGTCTTTATGACTTTGAAGATCCACCTTGATAGCACGCTTAAGTTCATCGACTGTTTCAAATCCCTCCCGGCTGGCGATTTCATCTGATAATTCCGGTAAGGTCAGTTGTTTAATTTCTTTGATATTTATCTTAAACGTTGCCCGATCATCTTCTTGTCCTTCTTCAGCACCAGGTACCGGGAAACTAATGCGCTGAACCTTTTGATTCCAATTGGGAGGAAGAATAACCTTGATCTCAAATTCTCCACCTGCCTTATGGCCTATAAGTTGATTTTCAAAACCATCCAGCATCTTCTTTTCACCGATTCTAAGCTCAAAGTCTTCAGCCTTTTCATTTTCCATCGGCTGGCCATCAACAAAGCCTTGAAAATCCATCTTCACAATATCCCACAGAGCCACAACATGGTCGGCAGCCATAACATCGAGAGAACCGTGACGAGCCAGAACTTTCTCCTGAGTTTCTTCCATGTCTTTATCTGTAATTACTGCTTCTTTTTTCTTAAACTTAAGCCCTTTATAATTTTTGATTTTGATATCCGGTTTGATATCGAGGACCACCGAAAACTTTAAAGGTTCATCCTTTTTAATGTTCTGCAATCCCGCATGGTCGATCTCAGGTTGCCCTGTTGGACGCAGACCAGATTTATTCAATGCTTCTTCGTAATACTCCTGCATCAACTCCTGAAACATATCTCCAAATGACTGCATGGGAACCTGTTTTTCAAGAACTTTTTGCGGAATTTTTCCCGGTCGAAATCCAGGCATCTTCATTTCCCGATTCAGTTGTTTATAAGCCGCATTGATTCGTTTCGACACTACCTCTTCGGGAATAGTGATAGTCAATTTTCGCTTCAGTTCTTCTAACTCTTCAACATCGTATTCCATCGTTCCGCCTTTAAAAATTTTTTTTATTTAGGTTCAAGCTCGCCAAATTTCTCAAGAATCATTTGATCGACTTCTTTTTTTAATTGCTGCAAAATATCTTCATAGGAAAAGGAGCCTAGAGTTTCAGTCCCCTTTTTCAAATTCACATGCGTTGGGCCACACCACATTCCTAAATCAGCATCATCCGTTTCACCTGGCCCATTTACTCTGCAACCCATTACAGCAATGGTCAGCTTATATTTTTCCGCATACTCTGTCATCTTGCGAACATCCTGAGCCAGGTCGACAAATTTATCGTTCTCGACTCGGGAACAGCTGGGGCAAGCTATGATATTTAATCCCTCCAAAAAATTTTCTGGCACTGAACGAAACCGACCTTCAGCAATATCCGTAAGAATCTCCCGGCCCACATCAATTTCCTGACCTTTATCATCATTCGGCAACGTCAATGAAACGCGGATAGTATCGCCAATTCCAGCTGAGATCAATTGTTCAAATGCAATGCGAGTTTTGATAATACCCTCAGGAGGAAGCCCTGCCTCGGTAACGCCTAAATGCAAAGGCACGTCTGGCCTTTCCGCAGCAAACCTGCGGTTGGCATCGATCACTTTTGTAGAATCAGAGTCCTTGAGCGACACACAATAGTTCTCGAACTTCATTTCATCAAGCATTTCACAATGATCCACTGCACAACGCACCATGGATTCGGTGGAGTCGTCTTTATATCTTTCTTTGTAATCCGGGTCAACGGAACCGCAGTTAACTCCGATTCGAATAGCGCAATCGTTTTTTCTTGCCGCCTCAACGATGAATTCGACTTTTTCGCGAATAGACTTATCTTTTTCCAAATGAAAAAGGTGACCGGGGTTATAACGAATCTTATCTACCCAAGGAGCAACGATGGGAGCCAGCTTATAGTTCTCCTGCAAATCTACAGACCAAGTACTGTCAGGAAATTTTTTCCGCAACTCTTTCAGTGCTTCCACATCTTTTTCGCTGTCCACCGCAATTCGGATGACATCGGCATTGGCTTTTTCCAGCACTTCTATCTGTCTGGCAGTTGCGGTCAAATCTTGAGTTTGCGTCGCTGCCATACTTTGAACGGCAATGGGAGAATCTCCACCAATCACCAATTTTCCAATACGAATCTTTCGTGTCTTTCTTGGCTGCATTATTTAGTGTTCCTGTTTCGGATAGTTATCTGGAAGGGAACCTTCCTCTGTCAGGCGAGCCTGAACAAAATGAACATCAAGATTAACAAATAAGAGATGCCATAACAAGACAGAGAGCGCCCTATTCTCAGACATTTGATAGATTTCGAGCACGATCCAATGGAAACGGGTTGTCTGGACTGCTGAAATCCGGCAAATTATGCACCTCAGACTCCAGGGGTTGCAGGAACAAAGACTCAAATCCAAGTTCTTTTGCCCATGCAATAGCCTGCTCGTATTCATCAGCGGTTATTCTTCTATTTAAAGTGGATGCCGCTTTATGAACAGGACGATACTGACTCATCAAACTTAAAGGCACAGAAGACGACAATTCCAAGGCCACAAAACATAAAGTTTCCCAAGTAGCTGTCATCTGTTCCGGCAATACTAGATGCCGAACCAAAAGACCTCTTTCGGCTATTCCCTGTTCATTAATTTTAAGTGGGCCTACCTGTCGAAACATTTCCATCACTGCCTGACGGGAAAATTCAGGATATTCTTTAATATGCGACAATTCCCGCGCAGACTCATTATTTGCATATTTCAAATCAGGCAAATAGATATCAACAACGCCATCCAACAGTTTCAGCGTTTCAATAGCATCATAACTATTACTGTTATAAATGATGGGTAACCGGAGTCCTTTTTCTCGAGCCAACGCAAGACTTTTTAACAACCCTGGAACAACATGTGAGGGAGAAACCCAACCGATAAAATGCACTCCCTGCTCCTGTAACCGAAGCATTGCAGTTGCGGCTTTTTCATAAGATTCCTGTGCAGTGATTTCAGACTTACCGGACGACCATTCCTGAGAGATTTGATAATTCTGGCAATAGTCACAACGCATATTGCAAGCCGTTACAAATAGGTTACCGACACCGTTGCTACCGACCAAAGGCGGTTCCTCACCGAAGTGCTGAACACTTGATGAAATATGCAGAGTGTCCAACTGACCACAATATCCAGTTTCACCCTCCATGCGATTTACCTCACACGCATGCGGACATACCCGGCAGCTTCGGTAAATTTCATAGGCTTGATCGGCACGCTGTTGCAGTTCTTTTTGCGACAAATCCAAATACGCTACAGTCATTTAATAGATATCCCCACATGTCATCGCGAGCAACCAAAGGGAGCGCGGCGATCCAGACTTTAAAATTTTCATAATAACCTTCTCCTCCGAAGGGAGAAGGAACTTTTAACCTTCCCCCTGATAAAGGGGATTGAGGCGGTTGGGGTGAGTGGCACTTTATATCCTGATAAAACAATTAAAACACAAACAAACCGATTGCCCCACAAACAAAAAGGGATGTTAATATATTGAAAACGAATCGACCCTACTCACCTGATCGAGTTTAAACGAATATGAAAAAAATCTTTATCGTTATTTTTGGGTTACTGCTATTTGCCCACCCCGTAACCGCAACACCCAAACACGGACTCTCATTATATGGTCCGCAGGACCTGAAATACAATCCCGGTCAACCATATGATTATGCCAACCCGAATGCGCCAAAGGGAGGAAACCTCGCGCTGGCAGACTTCGGTGCGTTTACAAAACTAAATCCAGCTTCTCTAAAAGGAGTCACCGCCCCGGGTATCGGGCAACTGGTTTTCCAGACCGCCATGGATAGTTCTACAGATGACGATGAACCGTTCTCACAATATGGCAATCTAGTAGAAAAAGCCGAAGTGGCGGAGGATCACCTCTCTCTTACCTATCATCTCTATAAACAGGCCAAGTTTTCAGACGGGCATCCATTAACCGCAGACGATTTCGTTTTCTCATTCAACCTGATAAAAGACCCTCAATATCATCCGATTTATAAAGAATATTTTAAAGATATCAAATCCATCGAAAAAATCGATGCACATACCGTCCGCTACTATTTTGCAATCCACAACCAAGAATTACCATTGATCACCGGACAAATGATAATCCTCCCCAAACATATTTATGGGGTAAAGGGGAAAACTTTTGGCTCCGACTTTGATGATATCGCTGTAGCCAGCGGACCCTATACCATCGAAAAGTATGACTATGGTAAATATATCACTTACAAGCGCAATCCTAATTGGTGGGGAAAAGATATCGCGATCAATAAAGGCAGATACAATTTTGACCGCGTCACCTATAAAATCTATCTCGACCCGGTAGCACAACGCGAAGCGTTCAAGGGCGGCGAGTTCGATATGCAATTGGTAAACAGTTCCCGTGACTGGGCATTGGACTATAAAGGAGACTTCGTTAAAAAGGGCTATTACCTGCGTACCCAATTTCCTCATACACGGATTGCCGGGATGCAGGGTTTTGCCATGAACATGCGTAACCCAATATTTAAATCTCGCAAAGCTCGTGCCGCTATGGCAATGGTATTTGATTTCGAATGGAGCAACAAAAATCTTTTTTACGGACAATACACACGTAACGATTGCTTTTTCGATAACAATCCTGAAATGAAGTCGAAAGGGATCGCAACAAGGGAAGTAAAAACTCTACTCGAATCACTACGCAAAAAATACAAAAAATTTGTTCCCAAAACCGCACTCACCAAACCCGTTGGCGCACCAGGACAGGGGTCGTCCGCTGAAAGAAATATAAAAGTGGCAAACGCCCTTCTCGATTCCGCAGGTTGGAAAATTGGCAGTGACGGCATTCGCAGTAAGGGCAAAGATAGAATGGAATTTGAGCTTCTGTTGGCCGGACCGGGATTCCAACGCATCGCTGAACCTTATAAAAACAATCTTAAAAAAATTGGCGTGCATATGAGCATCAAGGTCATTCAGGTTGCTGAATACGAAGAACGTTTACGAAATTTTAAATTTGGTATGATCGTTGCCGGCTATCCGCAAAGCCGCTCACCCGGCAATGAACAACGTTATATGTGGGGTAGCGAATCTGCAGATACTCCAGGAAGCAGAAACTATATGGGAATCAAAAATCCCGCACTCGATGAACTGATCGAAAAAATCATAGCCGCAAAAAACCGCAAAGATCTTGTATTAAATATTCAGGCATTAGACAGGATACTCACACATCAGTATTATGTTGTACCGCACTGGTATATTTCTTACGACAGAGCCGTCTACTGGAACAAATTCAGTAGGCCTGAAGTTAATGCCTCGCAAAACGCGATCAGTAACAACCTTCTAGAATGGTGGTGGTGGGATAAAGACAAGGCAGAAAAACTCAATAAAGCCCGTGCCGCTGGGGCATCTCTTAACTAAACGTTCGATTAACAGATCATGACTGCATATATCATCCGTCGTTTTTTATTGATGTTCCCGACTTTGATCGGGATTGTTACCATCACTTTTATTGCGACGCAATTTGTTCCCGGTGGCCCTATCGACCAGATGAAATCCACTTTAAAAGGCCATGGCAATACTCTCACCGAAGCAGGTGGCGGAGCAATAACAGGCCCCGGCAGTAAACAGGGTGAGCTGGACCCGAAACATTTTGAACAACTAAAAAAGATCTATCACCTCGACAAACCTTTATGGGAAAGGTATCTGCGAACATTCCTTTGGTACTCTCCTACAAAGTATGAACCATTGATCGATTCCATTTTAAATTACGATAACTGGCAAGGCTTTCTTGTCTTCAAGTTTGGCGACTCCTTCTATAGAAACAAATCTGTCCTGTCTTTGATAAAAGAAAAACTTCCCGTTTCAGCCTCGTTAGGGGTCACCAGTTTCTTTTTAACCTATACCATTTGCATCTTTCTAGGTATCGCTAAAGCCGTAAAAAACGGTAGTCGATTCGA
>DUZG01000013.1 GCA_013349585.1 Nitrospinota bacterium
ACCCATTTTCAATTGCTGCTTTGACACGTGCTACTTCGCTTGCACGTACGTTAGGGGTTGTTTTGACTAATTCATTTGCTAATTGCACATCTCTTGCGCGTGAAGAAATTTTGATCTGTTCACCACTAGCGCTAGAAGCACCTTCGCTTTTTGCAGCAGGTGCTTTATCGCCAACATTAACTCGATCCTTAATAATTTTGCTCTTAATTCGAAAATCGTTGCCTGGAATTTCCATGTTAGCAGCCTTTTCTCGTGATTTTTATGAAATAGATGTATTCTAATAAGCCTCGTTCTTTAGCTCCTCCAAGAGTGAGTGAGACTTTCAAACGATTTATCGGCATTATGCTGAGGTACTTTAACCTAAAAGATGGTAATTTTAAAAACTATTCTTTATGCTAGAGTTATGAGCTTGCCATGACTATTTATCCACTAGTTTTGTTAACAACTATAAAGTCAAGTTACTTATTATTTTTTAATTTACCCGAAATACTTGCTTCGATCAAAACAATCAAACTCCAAGTAACTCCTTAAAAATACCGGCTTATCGCCTAACTGTCAAGCCGGATTGGATTAAAGTAAGCTTTGAAGATGTCAATATATAGATATAATGACAAGTTGCGGCGTATAGCATTAAATAAACCAATTGCTTATTAATATATCCTGTATCCAATAAAGTATTGTATTTTGCAAATGTCCAGTCTGAATTATGGGGTATCATCTCGTTAAATGCGGACATGAGGCAAGGAATTATTGCAGAATTTATGACTAAAAAACTTATAACGATTATTATTTTGGGTGTTTGCCTGGTTCTATTGAAACCAGTAATCCCTGAAGCGATGGACGGGGAAAAATATTCCCGGGTTATCTGGAGTTATTTGGAAACACTTTGCGGGTTCGGGCCACGTAATCCGGGTAGTGAAGGCTATCTGGAGACCCTAGAGCTGATCCGCCGTGTAGGGAAAAAATATGCCGACCGGGTTGTAGAGCAACCCTTTGAGGTTCAAGTCTCTGAAGGGAAAAAGATCCATATGGTCAATCTGGAGCTACAATTTGCAGGGACTCAAGGAGGCTCACCTATTGTAATAGGTTCACATTTTGATACACGTCCTTTCGCCGACCAGGAAACCCATCCTGAAAAACAAATCAAGCCCATACTCGGGGCGAATGATGGCGGATCTTCCACGGCAGTTTTGTTAGCTTTGGCGCATTATCTTTTTCAACACCCGGCTCCCCGGCCTATTCATCTGGTGTTTTTTGATGGTGAAGATTATGGTGCCCGCGGGTCGGGACTCAATTTGCTTGGATCGATCCATTATGCGCAAAGCCTTCTGCAGGTGGATCGGCAATCCTGGCCCTACTGGGTATTGGTAGTAGATATGATAGGGGATAAGGATCTACAGATATTTAAGGAGACTTATTCCCTGAAGGGTAGTAGTCGTTTTCTTGACAAGATATATTCCATCGCTGAAAAACAAAAGAATTCATCTTTTAAATCGCAATCGAAGTACACCATTTTTGACGATCATTATCCTTTTTACAAAATGGGCATCCCCGCAACTGTATTGATAGATTTTGACTATCCCTACTGGCATACCCTAGAAGATACGCTCGATAAATGCTCGCCGGAAAGTATGTTTTCAGTTTTCTCTGTGGTGACAGAAACGATTCAAAGTTTTCAGGTGGAAAACTAATGAACCTTTGGAAGCGCGGATAATTTTTTTTGCGCCTCTTCATTCAGCGGATCCATTTGCAGAATTATTTGCAATTCTTTTTCAGCGCTTTTATAAGCCTTTCGGGTCAGGTGGATCTCGTAGAGTTTCCAGTGCATGGAAAGAAAGTCCAGACCGAGTTCTGTGGATCGCTCATAAGATTTCTGAGCTTCCTCAAAACGATTCAAGGCAAACTGAGAATTTCCCAAGTTAAAACTTGCGATGGCAAATTCTGGATTCAGTTCCAATGTCTTTTTTAAATGGGGGATGGCTTCTTCAGGATGACCTAGCTTGTTCAATACAGCCCCCAGATTAGAAAGGCCTTGTATGAAATTAGGATAGACTTCAATCGCTTTTTTAAACACTTCTTTTGCTTGTTCAATTTTTCCTGAACGAAAATAATAACTCCCCAGATTGGACAGGGCCTCAGGGAAATTTGGCTGTAGTTCAACGGTTCTTTCATATTGCTGGATGGCCTCATTCTCCATCCCAAGGACACGATAGGCAACGGCAAGGTCGTAATGGACGAGGATGAAGTTAGGATCTTGAGTGAGAATTTTTTCAAACTCATCAATTGCTTTATTTGGGTCTCCTAATCCGTATAAATAAAAATTGCCGCGATAATACATGGCTTCTTTGGAATTTTTGTCTTGTTGCAAAAGTTCCCGGAAGCTAAAGGAGTTCTTTTCCTTTAAAAAAGGTTTTACAAACTGTATTGGAATCGCAAGGTTAATCGATCGGCCTTCAATGGTGGCGATCCCCACAACTTTATTTGACTTGTTTACCAAAGGGCCGCCACTGAAACCGGGTCCAAAAGCTGTGGTGGTATAGATGAAGGGAACATCGGAAATAGCTTGTGGGTGTATGCCCAAGACAAAACCATAAGTTTGTGCCACGATGCCTTCAACAGTCCCGTTATTTTCTTTTACGTTGTCAGATAAATATCCCAGTGCGCTGGTATAATCATAAGCTTGTAAACTTGAAGAATCGCCTAGCTCGAGGGTAGAGTAAAATCCCTTTGCCAGTTCTAAAATCGCAAAATCCCTAACGCGGTCAATTTTGCGAATTCCTATAACATCTACCTGCGTACCATTAGGGAAATAGGCTTTGACGGAGTGAGCATCGACGAGAACATGATAGTTGGTTACCAAAGTCCCATCGGGTTGAACTACAAAACCAGACCCGGTTCCCACGGTTTTTCCCGTTTCATTTTTTGCGATCAGCAAAGCGACAGCACTTTTATTAACTTCATGGGCACTTGTTAAACTTACCCATCCCAGTAAAAGGAAAATTGTGCAGGAAAAGATAATTTTTTTCTGATGGAAGAATTTCATTGTTGTTTGTTTAATAATTTTAAAGAATTTTCCAAATTAATGAAGTGACGAAAATATGCAACAGTATTTGGACAAGATTAAACAAATTATAACAGATTTTCACAGGAATATTTTGACAGACTGAAGCCAAGAGGCGCTGGAATATTTGTTGAAAATATGAGGAAGGAAAAACATACACCGCCCGGTTATTATCCCTAGGCGGCGTATTTAGAGCGGATATTACTTACTTGACGTTAAATGTTACTTCTGTTGTGAGTGCAGGATCATAGGGTACATGGTTTCCCATTGCGAATAGTCCGCGTACGTTATGTTTTCCTGGAGCTAACTTGATCTCCTTGCAGGTCGAGCCATCGCCCATATGAATGTGATTTGCGTCTTTGCCAATGGGTTTGCTCAAATCTTTTGGGAGGTCGATATCGACGAGAATATGGTGATGTCCTTTGCCCTGGTTCACTCCCTTTTTGGCTGGTTCTACTTCGACTCCTGAAGTTTCAAGGCAGACTTTAACGGGGCTGGTAACCATAGCGCCTTTAGGAGGGCTAGTGATGCCCACGCTTGCGAGAACTTCAATGGAAACTTTTGCTGTCAGAGCAGGGTTGTAGGGAACATGATTTCCTTTTGCGAACAGGGCGCGAATTGTGTGTTTACCTGCCGCTAGATTCAAGGTTTTACATTTCGATCCATCACCCATATGAACATGGTTTGCGTCTTTACCAATAGGTTTGCTCAAATCTCCTGGAACGTCGACATCTACAAGTATATGGTGATGCCCTTTGCCATCATGAACTCCATGCTTTGCAGCCTCAACGGTTACTCCCGATGTCGCGAGACAAATTTTTACCGGGCCAGAAATTTTGGCGCCATCAGCAGGTTGGCTGATGGATACAGAGTTGCTAGCAAAAGCCGCTGTACTTGCCAGAACATATAATATTGTAGTGAGGGTGGTAATTTTTGAACCAAGGTTTTTCATGTATCAGAACTCCTGAAATAAAAATATTATTGTTGTGAGGTTTGCAACGATGTGGTTTTCACAATAAATCGTCAGTAAATACGCTAAAGTATTCCCTAATTTAGATAAAAAAAAGCTGTAAAAGTTTCAGGGAAAGTAGAACTTTGTTGCGGGAAAGCCTAATTTTGCCCTATTTTTCTTGACTTCGAAATCAGAGTTCCATAACCTCAAGGTTTAGAGCAATTATATCTAAGGGTGTTTCCCCTTTTTCATCTGTTTCAGGGGAACCCCTATATTTTTTTAGGAGGATTAGATGGTTGTCACTGGAGAATGTCGGTTACTTCACACCTGTGAAATGTGTGAGTTTAATAATGAAACCGATTGTAAGGCCGATAAAAATGAACATAACCGCTGGCTTGTTAATAAGCGGATGAATGAGATTAAACATAAGCTTATTATTGGTAGTAATAAAGGTGGCGTTGGTAAAAGTACAGTAACCACAAATCTTGCCATTGCGTTGCAGGAAAGCGGCTACTCTGTAGGATTGGCGGATGCCGATTTGCACGGACCTAATATTCCTAAATTATTACAAGCTGAAAATGTTCGCCTGAAGTCTACCGATGTTGGAATCGACCCTTATGAAACCAGTAACGGACTGAAAGTAGCTTCGCTTGGTTTTTTGATCGAAGATCCAAACATGCATATTGCTTGGCGCGACGCAGTTAAATATGACTTCATTATTGAGCTTCTGGGGAATATAAACTGGGGACCGTTGGATTATTTATTGTTTGATTTGCCGCCGGGTACAGGTAATGAGCAAATCACCATTATCGATTTCATTGGTGAAGTGGATGGGGCAGTAGTTGTTACAACACCGCAGGATCTGGCGATCCTCGATGCTCGCAAAATGATCTCGTTTTCCAGAGATAGTAATGTCCCGATTGTAGGTGTCATTGAAAATATGAGCACGATGTCTTGTCCGCACTGTGATAAAGATATTGATGTGTTTAAAAAAGGCGGCGGTAAGAAACTGGCAGAAGAATTGGTACTTCCCTATCTCGGAAGTATCCCTCTTGATGGTGAAATTGTTGCCAATTCTGACAGCGGTCAACCGGTGGTGCTTGCCCGCCCAGACTCCGTTGCTGCAAAGGCATTTATGAAACTTGCGGAAAATTGTCACAAATTTCTAAACCCGGAAGAGGCATTTAAAAAATAATTTTCCGGAAAAGAGTTTTAATTTTTAGCAAATAATGACCCTCTGTTTATCCCTTATTGTAACACCCAGATCGTTCCCATTAATTTAAAACAATGGATTGCGTTTTGGGTGTTGATTGGGGGATAATAAAATATAAATTGAATTTAGTTTTGAATCCGGGCTGTTTTCTTAATGGCCTCTCCTCGAATTTGAGCTTTTCTTCTTAAAAGGTTGGGCGTGTTAAATAAATCCAAAAAAAATAAGGTGGCATTGAAAATTCTTTTCTCCTTTTTGTTTTTTTTTCCGGGATGGGTCTATTCTGAGTCCCAGCCAACCTCTCATTATTCAAATAATCCAGTGGTTGCAGAAGTGGACGATAAACCCATTTATCTGGATGATTTAAAGCATATTCGTATTCAGGAAGCTTTAATGCAATTGCATCAAATGCAAACACGTGCTTTGAAAGAAAAAATTCTGGAAAATCTCGCTAAAAAACACCCAGAATTTTCAACGCAAAGTACACCCACTATTTCTGAGGCGGAAGTCAAAAAGTTTTATGATAATACCCCGGGAATTAAAGAAATGGGAGGTTTGCAGCAGGTGTATGGTGAAATTGAAGGCTATCTGCGGAACAGTTATCGCAATATGTTTATTGAGCAACAATTCCAAAGGGCAGTCAAGCAGGGTTGGGCCAAAGTATATCTTACCCCACCCAATGACTTCCATTTAGTAGCGGGGATAGGATCAGCCATGTTATGGTCTGAAAAAAATAAAACGGCGCGAGTATTTGTATTGGAGTATTCAGACTTTCAATGTCCTTTCTGTAAAAGAGTACAAAAAACATTACAAAAAATTAGAAATAAGTATCCTCATTCTGTTCAATTTGGCTACCGACATTTCCCCCTGCCATTTCATGAAGAAGCCAAGAGTTACGCACAAGCTGTTGAGTGCGCGAGAGATCAGGGCAGGTTTTGGCAGCTTCAGAGCTGGTTTTATGAAAACCTGACTCATACTATTAGTGAGGCTAAGGTTTTAGAAGCGGCCCAAATTGCAGGGGTCAAGGATATCGATGAATTTAAATCCTGTTGGAAAAAAGGTAAGTATGAAAAAAGAGTAGAAAAAGATATTCGCGACGGTGCAGAAATGGGCATTCAGGGCACCCCCACTTTCGTACTCGGTTCCTATGATTATGAATCGGGAACGGTTTCCGGCGAAATGTTTTCGGGAGCTGTATCAGAAGATAAATTTGTAAAGGCAATAGAAAAATATCTCGCCTTGACCAGAGCAGAAGCCAAACTCAACCCTTAGTTTTCCTGCAATTCCTTTTGTTCCTTTATGAAAAGAGCTTTAATAATACTGATTCTCATATTTTTATTTCCCCTCGCATTATTTGCAAATCCACCCTTTGACCGCTCGCAACCGAGCCTTCCACAAATAAAGATAAATGTATTAACAAATAAGTCGATGGTTTTTCCAAGTGAAAAGTTTAAGCTTTATATCTCCATTATAATTGAAGAGGGCTGGCATATTTATTCGCTGTCCCATTTAAGAGGAAAAGAGTTGTTGTCCACGCAAATCTTGATAGATGAAAACGTTTTTCAGGAGCAGGAGGGTTGGCGAGAGCCTGATCCTGTAATAATTCAGGATGAGACAATTGGGAAACTGGTTAAAGGCCATAAAGGCAATGTGGAATTCTCAAGAACTTATAGCGTCCCTGTTGATATTGAAGCAGACAAGTATCCCATTAAAGGCAGGCTGGTTTATTGGGCTTGTGACAACCAGATATGTACCCTTCCACAAGAGTTCCATTTTAATACTGTCTTACAGGTCAGCCGCAATTAGGCAGGAAGTATCTCCTTCGATATTTTTCCAAGGTCTATGAGTTTGGTGATATAGTTACCCCACCCCCCTGAAAAAACTGTTTTATAGCGATGCGACTAATAGTCATACATTTTGCCGACTAATAATTATTGGTTGTAAGAGCTGAGTTTGGAATTGTTAGATAGCCAATTCATCGAGAGAGTGATGGTCGTAGTATCGATGGCAAGAAAAACCTCAAACTTGGGAAAAGGGCGTGCAGAAGAATATAAAAAATTTATTCAAGGATAGATTAGGGCGAGAAGTGCTGAGCCTTCTTGAAAGAATTTCACAAGTGGCTGATCAATGCCGTATGCCCGTTTTTGCAGTAGGCGGATTTGTTAGGGATTTATTGTTGAATGTTTCTAATAAAGATATCGATATCGCAGTAGAAGGTGATGGAATACTATTTGCCTCACGTCTCGCGGAAGAGTTTGGCGGTCAAGTTACGGCGCATGAAAATTTTGGAACGGCTGTGGTTCTATTTCCAGATGGAAATAGAATCGACGTAGCCATGACGCGATTGGAATACTATGCCCATCCTGCAGCACTCCCAACAGTAAAACAAAGTTCAACAATAAAGTCGGACTTGTATAGAAGAGATTTTACGGTTAACAGCCTTGCGGTGAAATTGAATGAAGAGGATGCTTTTTGTCTGCTAGATTTTCTTAATGGCGAAAGAGACATCAAGAATAAAAAAATTGATGTTTTGCATGATTCGAGCTTCATTGAAGACCCGTGTCGACTATTTCGAGCCATAAGGTTTGAGCAACGATATGATTTTCGTATTGGCCGAGAGACTGAGGTATTAATGAAGGCGGCTATAAACAAAAGACTGGTAGATTCTCTGAGCGGTACGCGGCTTTTAAATGAGATGATTTTAATTCTTAAGGAGAGCCATCCCTTAAAATATGTTTTAAGAATGAAGGAACTTGGTCTTTTGCAATTCGTTTCACCGCAAATGATAGATATTCAAGCGCTAAAAAACATTCCAGCTGTATTGTCTTGGGCTGAATCTATATCGCTTCCTGAGGAACCGGAAATTTGGTATGTGTATTTTCTGTCTTTGCTTTATTCTCTGGACGAAGAATCTTTTATGCAAACTGCTGAAAGACTGCAAATGCAGGCACGTTTGAAAAAATCTTTGATCCGGGATAGAGAGACCTGTAAGGAAAGTTTAAAGCTTTTTGAAAAGGATAAAGACTGGAGTCCGGAGACGATCTATAATCAACTGTCTGGGTTTTCGGTAGAAGCGGTAGTCTATTTTCTTGCAGTCGCATCAACAGACCGCGCCAACCAATACGCGAATATTTATTTTACCCAGTACCATAAGCAGTCAGAATTATCTCTGACAGGAGATGATCTGGTGCAAATGGGAATAAAACCCGGCCCTGTTTTTCAATCTGTGTTTAAAGCACTTCGAGAAGCCCATGTGAAAGGGGCAATTGAATCGAGAGAGGAAGAAGTGGCTTGGGTTAAGAAGCAATTCCTTGAGTAATAGTTATATGTGATATAATTCAATCTTTTAATTCAGGTGATTTGTTGTGGCCAGTGTTGAATATCTTATTAAGCAGTTTTTGACTCCAGATAAAAAGAATCTGGATTTAAGCAATCAGAATATTGGGGATAAGGGTGCCATCACCCTGTCAAAATCAAAAAGTATTAGGCGCTTAAAAAAACTCATGCTTCCGAATAATAATATCAGTGATGAAGGTATCAGTGCTATTGTCAATTCGGAAAATTTCAAGCACCTGACCGATCTGGATATATACGGAAATGTTATCAGTGATGATGGTGTTAAGGCGATAGCCGAATCCCCTTATATGTCCAATTTGAAGAAGCTGAGTTTATATGGAAATCTTGTCGAAGATGAGGGAGCTATAGCCATCGCCGAGTCTCAGGTCCTTTTAAAACTCAAGCATCTATTTATAACTTCCAATCGAATTCGGCGCGAAGGAATTGAAGCTCTAAAAAAAGCCAAATGCCGAACTCGTTTATGCCACCTTCATGTGGATGATTTAAAAGACTTCTTCTACGAAGAGGAGCAGGACTATGACGATACCGACCTGATTAACAGTTGGGAGGAGTTAAAAGCCCGCTCTGCAGAAAAAGCGGACTCTGAAGAAGATTGAACTTAATGGAATATGGACTAAGGCCACTGGTATTTTTTATGGTGGTGCTTTTATCTGTCACCCTCGTGTCTGCGCACGCTGATGCTTTAGGCTCTGATGAGCTTGAAACCTTGTTTAAGGATAATCTTCAGAGAGATTTCCTGAATCTTTCTGGAAAGAAAATTGGCGATAAAGGTCTTACTCATTTGCTCAAGCAGGAGTTTTTAAAAGATCTAAAGAAGATGGATTTGCGATATAACGAAATCAGCCCCGCCGGTGCCAAAATGTTGGCAAACACGCCTATTTTAAAAAAACTTAAAACTTTAATTCTCAAACATAATTTTTTTTCCGATGAAGGTGCGATAGCCCTTGCGAAATCGAATAGCTTTCCCAAGTTGGAAAATTTACAATTAGGGTGGAATGAAGTCAGGGATGCCGGAGCATTGGCTCTTGCAGAGTCGCAAAATTTTCCTGAGTTGAAAAAGCTAGATTTAAGAGGGAATTTCCTGGCTGGTCAAACAAAAGATGTTCTAAGATCTTCTTTCTCCCACCTCAAGTCTCTGCGCATATTTCAATCAGAGTGACCTGTTTTTTTAATGGGATTCCCTTGTTACATGGATGATAGTTTGATCCCTGTCTATACCTGAATGATTCCTGAGTCTTCGTCATAAAAAAACGTATCGCCATCTGGACCCCGGTACGATATTTCTTTTACTTCCCAGATTTGTTTTGCTTTTACATCTGCTTCGGCAGCATGAAACCTGCCATTATCTTCGCGTTGTAAGAGTAGAAATTTGTTGTTGTTATTTGACACGATTTGCCAAACAAAAAAATCGCTTTTCACAACTCCCTTTTCGTAATCAATGTTGATGATGTTCATTCCTTCAGACCTTATTTATGTAGGTTAATAATTTATGCTTGCTGCTATTTCACGTGCCTTTTCCATCGACTTTTTTTTGCTTGCGGTATGTGAGTCCTTCAAAATTCGCCGGGCCAGTTCAACTGTAGCGTCACGGGTTTTATTGAATTCCAATCCTTGTTTCTCGAAAAACTTTTTTAAGCTGGAAGCTTTAAGACTAAGGAGAGTGTCAGAGATGCCACTTGTCTTTTTTATGGTGGATGTTTCTTCTTTAATCAGATCGTTTATGATATTTATTTCTGGAACGATTCCATTCTTTGTGATATCTGCGCCTGCAGGTGTGAAATATTTCGAAGTGGTTAATCGTAACCCAGAACCATCACTTACTCGGAAAATAGTTTGTACGGAACCCTTGCCATAAGAGCTTTCTCCCATTAACAAGGCGTTGCCCGAATCTCTTAAAGCCCCGGCAACTATTTCAGATGCGCTGGCACTGTATTGATTTATTAGTACTACCACAGGCATCTTATGAAGACTTTCTTTGTATAAGCTTCGATATTCTCGATAATCATCTTCTGAGCGACCTTGCGTGTAGACAACCATTCTTCCTTTGAATAAGAAATGGCTGGCAACTTTAATCGATTGATTGAGCAGCCCCCCTGGGTTTCCGCGCAGATCTAGAATGAAACCTGTAACACCTTCCAGGTTTGCTTGTTTTAAATATTTCTTCAACTGTTTCTCTGTCAGTTTGGAGAAGCTGCTAATCTTAAAATAACCGATGTGGTTTTCCAGAGGTTCGTATTCCACTGTGTTGACTTGGATAATTCTACGCGTCAAGGTATGAGTGTATTCTCTTTTTTCGCTGGATCGATACAAGGTGAGAGTGACCTGACTTTCAGGATATCCTCTGAGTAAATTTGCAAGCTCCTGGATGTCCTGTCCCTTAATTTCTTTTCCATTTACTCGTATAAAAGTGTCGTCGGATTGTATTCCCGCTTCTTTGGCTGGGGAGTCATCCATAGTCTTGACTACAAAAAGACGGTTGTCTTTCATCGTAATGACCATCCCCAGTCCACCATATTTCCCCTCTGTATCTCGCATCGATTTTTTGAATGCAGATTCATCGAGGTATTGCGAGTAGGTGTCGAGAGAGCCCATTATGCCTCGTATCGCTGCAACCTCGAGGTCATCTTTGGATAGTGATTTATTCGACTGATCATGCAGAAAATAATAAACTTTTTGTAGTTCTTCCAAGTCATGGCGCATGTCGTAATTTAGAAAATACTTTTTGGATTTATTATTGAATGTGATCGTGCTTCCTGAAGGGTTTGTGGTCACATTCGCAGAACCTGTGGACTTGATCATTTTTTTGATAGCGGCTGAAAATAGTTTTTTATGGTCAGGAGAGTACACATATTCTTCTGATACAAGTTCAATAATTTTTTCAAAGGTTTCGAGGTCATGGTTGAAAAAACCTGCATGCGCAGTAGAACTCATATGAGTCCAACTGGGAATGGATACCGCCGATAGCAATAAGATGATTGCTGGCATTAGGATCCACCGCTCTTTAAGTCTCATTTATGTTTTTGGATTAAAAGGAAAAACAACTGTTTAGGAATCGACTTACTGATTCTTTAGAATATCTTCAAAGATAATTTCCAGGTTAGCCGTCATTTCATCGACATTACCTTTGCTAATGCTGGGAGCCACTTTTAAAACATCGTTGATTATGATTGTAGGGGTTTCATTGGCCTTGTATTTTTTTGCCAACGCAAGCGCCTCATCAGTTTTAGCCTTGATCTCATCCGACTGCATACCTTCTTTCATTTCTTTTTCTATTTTAAATTCCTTTGCTAGGAAACGAATGACTTTAGGTTGAAATACATCTACGCTCAATTTGAAACTGGTGTCGAATAATTCTTGGGTGAATTCCTCTTCCATTCCGAGGCCATCGGCAATATAAAAAGCCATAGAAGGGTAGGCTGTCTGGTTTCCCCAATAAATGGGGTATTTTTTATGATGCAGCTTGTCTTTAAATTTTGCGCGAAGCTTCTTAGAGGTTTCCAGGAATCGATAGCAGTGACCGCAGGAGTAATTGAAAAACTCTAACATTTTTATCGTTTTTGCGCCCTTGAGTTTATTGATGTCACCAATGACTTCATATTTTCCACGAATTTTTTCATCGGCTGCAACTGTGCCGGGAAACAAAAAAATGAATGCAAGTAAAATGGCTGCCGCCTGTTTCATAAACTTCTCCTTAATTTGTACGCTGATATTAATGTTTTATTTTAGGCCAGTATTGCATGTAGTTGAACCCTGGGCTGTGATTTTTCACATGACATCTTTTACATGCCTTATGCGCATTATTTCCAAAACCCGGAGCTGGTGCTGAAGCATGTTTTTTGCCTGCACCGTGGCATACTTCGCACTGGACATTTTTTAACTCCGGAGTGTCTAACTCACTAATAAATCCACCGTCAGTATTATAACCAACGACGTGGCAAACCAGACATTCTGGATCAAAAGCCTTGTTGATTTTTCTCAGCGTTTCATAGGCTCTGCCATGTCTGGATGATGACCATTTTTCATGGGCTACGGAATGACAGGTTTTGCAGACAGTATCGCCTGCGTAAACCGAAACTTTATTCTTATTGCGTTTGGCTGCGAGGCTTTCAAAAAACATAGCCTCAACTTCATCGTTATAACTTTCGTATAATTTTAACATTTCAGGGTCTTTATTAATACTCGAATCAAGCTTAACCATACGCTGTTCAAAAGTGATTTTCCCCACTTTATCCAGCGTTATATGCAATTCGCCCATTTTTTGGCCCCGAGGTGAGGCTTGAACAAAGACTTTTCCAGCTTTGTAGACAGGTTTCATGTCTACTGTGTCGGTTTCGCTAGAAATATGTCCATTGATGACAATATCCACTCCATCTTTATCCAGATATTTTAAAGCCTTTTCTTTTTCCATATGAGTGAGCAAAACGATGATGTCTGCTGTCTTTTGAATTCCTGTGATTTCTTGAGAAACGATTTGTTCGGGATCGGCAATACTTAGCCCAGAATGGTTTTTTAGATAAAAAAGCTCAGGATCCACTATCGCCAGGACAGCGACTTTTAACCCATTTGAGAATTTCTTAATTCGCGTTTTTGGTAGGGGAAAGTTTTGAAGCGCGATGTTACTGGCAATGAAGGGAATGGAATGGTTTTCTAGAAATTTTGATCCATACACAAGGTCGCGTTCTCCGAGTGCGACAGCATCGTAGCCCATTTTTTCAGTTGCTGTCATTAATGTCTTTGCTTTCAATTTCCCTTGTCTTGTGGGTTCTTTAAAATGATCTCCTGTATCGACGAGTAAAAGGTTGGGTTTGTTTTTTCGTATGTCATTGAGATATTGCATGCGGCGCTCAATGCCGCCTTGATCTTCTTCTTTAGCACAGCCACAGGGTTTTAACTCAGCCAGCAGGTTTCCGGTATAAACTACAAGCAGTTTCCGTGTTTCTGCGGCTACCGGGTAGGGGAGATCCGGGCGTGGTGAAAGACAGGCGGAAAGAAATGCCAAAAGTAATATCGTGAATCGTTTCATGCTTGCTAAGGTATCGAAACCTTCAAGCAATTTCAATTGATTGTTGCTACAAGAGGCAGAGACGGTTAATATTGAATTCTACTTTGAGGTGTTCTTATGTCACAGCGCAAATCTGAAATTCATATGCATTCTATATTCTCCGATGGAGAATTTTCGCCTGCCCAGCTGATTGATATTGCCCAAAAAAATGATGTAACACTTCTCTCTCTGACAGACCACGATACCTTTGGTGGTATTCCAGATTTTTTAAAGTCGGCAGAGGGGACAGGTATTGAAGCTTTTCCGGGTATTGAGATCACCGTAAAGTTTCATGATTTCAATATTCACTTGCTTGCCTATTTTAAAGATTATGAATCGATTGTACCGGAGTTGCTCAACCGAGTAAAAGATATGACCGAAACCCGTGAAAGACGAATGCGTGAACTTATCGAGCGAGTCAATGATGTCATCCCCAAAAAATTCAGAGACAGCATAGAGTTCGATAATGTCAAAAAGGCGGCTGAAGGGGTTTTGGCAAGGCCTCACCTGGCGCGTGAAATGGTTCGCTTGGGCATTGTGTCCAGTTCCAATAAGGCTTTTGAACGATACCTGGTGAAATACAATGTGCAACGAGAAAACCTTGATGTCGCTAAAGCCATCTCACTGGTTCGACAAAGTAAGGGTGTTCCCGTTATGGCGCATCCAGGTGAACGATCTTATTCCTTGATTTGTCCTGAAAAAGGCCGCAAAAAAGAGAACGCTCCGGTCTTAGTCGAAGAATTGAAAGAGATGGGACTGCTCGGACTCGAATGCCATTACCCCTATCAGGAAAGAATGGAAACTGTGCAATATTTCATCGATCTGGCAAACGAATTTGACCTGATAGTTACCGGCAGTCGCGACTTTCACGGATTTTATAATCATCAGCGGGTCAATATATTCGGCACCACCAAAATGGAGCCGGTTTTCATCGACCAGTTCCGGTCTGTTTGGGATAACTGACTACCCTTCTTTTAAGCTTGGTGCTGCTGGGAAATCAATTTCAGTTCCTGCGATATGGTTGAAGTAGTTGGCGAATATATTTTTGCCACCAGCGCGACAATCTCTATTATCTCTTCAGAACTGTAACCTGCCTTTGTAACCGCATTATAATCATCGTCAGAAACCCAACCCTGGCTCGAAACAATTTGCCTGACAAACTCCAACCCTGCTTGAGTTTTAGAATTGGTAGAGACTCCTTGCCTGCTAGCTATGATTTCTTTTTCTGAAAGGCCAATTCCTTTACCCATTGCAGTATGTGCCGCAAGACAATAATTACAGACATTGACCTCAGAAATGCAGAGGGCAACTTGCTCTTGAAAAGATTCAGACAATACCCCACCAGCTAGTGCCCCGTGTAATTGTAAGAATCCTTTGCGAGTAGTGGTGGCAAAGAAAGGGAGGGGATGAAATCAGTCCCTTCTCCCCTAGAGGGAGAAGGTTAGGAATGAGGGGGCTAAATAAGATTTTCTATTCGTCTGACATGATAGCTTCCTCGGGGAGAGAAGCTCTGATCGTTGCTTTTAGGGTTTCACCCGCGCGGTCAAGCTCATTTTTATCCCAGATAATAGTCTGGTGATGATTGGTATCAAAGTGAGTTTTTTCTTTTTTCCATGCGCATGTATAGATTACGATTTTCCCCAGTCCTTCGGCAAAGCCAGTTTCCCAATAGGCTCCATTATTAGAGTGCGTTAAATCTGCGATGAGAAATTTTGATTTTTTTTCCCTACTCTAATCCGGTCATCGATGGAACCGGTTTTAGGTTGTTCGAGTAGGGTTTGGAGATCGAAGCCAGTCTTTTTTACGGCAGGTTTAAAGCATTCATCGACAACTTTGGTTAAGGTTGAGTCGCCAAATTGCATAGCCATAAATGCTTTTTTAGAATTGGTTTGATCTTGCATAATTTCTTCATAGTAAGCCTAACCTGCATAGGAAAGTGTAACTGCGGCAACCCCTAAAAAGTCAAAACCATCGATTTTATTACCATTAATTAATTAATTTATTTTCGAATAAATAATCCAGGACAAATTGGATACCATCGCGATCTTGTACCCCAATGATTGCTTGATGGGTTTTAGGTGCAATCTCAAGCATTTCTTCTGGTACAGCGATATTTTTTCCAATCCATGAAATTAGGTTTATCGCTTGTTGTGTTGGACTGGGATAATTATTTTCATTTTCCAACCTTGCTAATTTTTTGCTGTCTAGACTAGGCCATTTCTCTTGTCTCTGTATTGTTCTAATATAATGGCTGATACGTCCTTTTTGATTTGTATTTTTATTAGAATCTAACCCCAGTAAATGTTCTGAACCCTGAGATAAAGTGAATTTTCCACAGTTCGGGCAATCAATTAGTTTGTCTGGTTTTTTTTAATTGAGGATCAGCATTTAGCTCAAATGTGCAAACGGGACAATTATCTGGCATGGTTTCCTACGATGTAGTTTTAAAAAAGTTTTTCCTGCTTGCCTTGGCTGGGGGGAACTTTATTGAAATGTTCGTAGGCCATTGGCGTGGCGATGCGGCCGCGTGGGGTGCGTTGGATGAATCCGGTTTGGATTAAATAAGGTTCAAGGACATCTTCGATAGTGTCTTTTTCTTCGCTGATAGAGGCGGCAAGGCTTTCTATACCGACGGGCCCGCCTGCATATTTTTCTATCATTGCCAGTAACAGTTTATGATCCATATTGTCGAGGCCTTTGGCATCGACTTCCATCATTTCCAAAGCCTTGCGGGCTATATCACGAGTGATAACGCCGTCAGCTTTGACTTGAGCATAGTCGCGCACCCGTCGTAAGAGTCGATTGGCGATTCTAGGTGTGCCGCGTGAACGACGGGCAATCTCGTTGGCACCCTCGGGGACGATGGCAATTTCCAGGATAAATGCCGATCGCGTGAGAATGGTTTCTAATTCCTTTTCGTTGTAATAGTCGAGTCGGTGAACGACTCCAAAACGGTCGCGCAAGGGAGAAGTGAGAAGACCTGCTCGCGTTGTTGCTCCGACTAATGTGAAGGGAGGCAGGTCGAGTTTGATGGAGCGCGCGCTGGGACCCTGCCCGATCATAATATCGAGCTTATAGTCTTCCATTGCCGAGTAGAGTATTTCTTCAATGACATTGGAGAGCCGATGTATTTCATCGATGAACAAAACATCGCCATGTTTTAAATTGGTCAATAGGGCGGCGAGGTCACCCGACTTTTCGATGACAGGGCCGGAAGTGCTCTTAATATTCGCTCCCATTTCTACAGCAATGATATTTGCCAGCGTAGTTTTTCCCAGTCCCGGTGGACCATAAAATAGAACGTGGTCCAAAGATTCATTGCGCATTTTTGCGGCGGCGATGAAAATATTAAGGTTCTCTTTTATTTTTTCCTGACCTACATATTCGGTGAGCTGGCCGGGTCGCAGTTTATTATCGTACCGAATTTCTTCGCCATCTACTTCTGAATCGATCAGCCTATCTTCTTCCATAATTTATTTCAATTTTATAAATTGTTCAAACTTTCCTTGATCAAATCTTCCAAGGAACTATCTTTACCATTTTGATCATAAGCTGAGGTCAATGCTTTTTCTGCATGCGGCTTTTTATAGCCGAGATTGATCAGAGCAGATAACGCGTCTTCGTAAAACCCGTCTTGTTGACCCGCATCCGGTCGGTGTTCCATATCCACTGCAAGATCTGCCAGTTTGTCTTTCAATTCTAATGCTAATCGCTCCGCTGTTTTTTTGCCGACTCCGGGGATGGCACTCAGCCGAGCGGCATCTTTATTCATAACCGCAGTCAGCAGGTCAGCTGGCGACATGCCAGAGAGAATGCCGAGAGCCAACTTGGGCCCTACCTTGTTTATTGTAATCAGTTTTTCGAAAATCGATTGTTCTTCTTCAGTTGAAAATCCGAAAAGTTTCAGGTCGTCTTCACGCACTCGCGTGTGAATGCGCAGGGATACCGATTCTCCCAGTTGAGGCAATGCGTAATAGGTGGAAAGAGGAGTGAAGACCTTGTAACCTACACCGTTGACATCCACGATGGAGTGTTCAGGAGATTTGTAATTCAGTAGACCTTTTAAGTGAGCGATCATCAGCGTGCCCGTTTGATTTTTTGTTGAAGTTCATCATTATGGATATGGCAGATGGCTGCTGCCAGCCCATCGGAAGCATCGAATGGCTCGGGCTTTTCTTTGAGCCGTAAAAGAGTGGAGACCATTTCGCGCACCTGATTTTTATCTGCATGGCCGTAGCCAACTACGGATTGTTTGATTTCCAATGGACTGTATTCGGCAACTCGTAGTCCACAGTTTACCGCCGCAAGAAGGATAACTCCGCGAGTTTGCGCTAGTTTGATCACTGTTTTGACATTGGTGGCATAGAATAGATCTTCCACAGCCACCACTTCAGGAGTAAATTTTTCCATCGCAATGATCAACTCATCATAGATGTGTTTAATACGTTGTGGAAAAGCATCTTTTGGAGAACTGCGCACACTGCTCCAATGGACGGCTTGCAAGTTGCCCTTGACCTCATCGACGATACCGAATCCGGTGCAATTGCTTCCTGGGTCGATTCCCATTACACGCATTGTTTTGTAGCCTTGGGGTTGGGGCGATCTGCAAATACAAATCGGTTGAGAGTTCAGCTACCTTCGAGGATAGCAGTCATAACATCATCCGAGATGTCGAAATTCGAGTAGGCTTTTTGGATGTCATCGTGGTCATCAAGAATGTCCATCAGCTTGAGAAGTGCTTTACCCTTTTTTTCATCTACCGATACAGTGTTTGCCGGGATGCGTGTGACCTCTGAGGTTTCCATGGCGATACTTGCATCTTCCAGAGATTTTCTTACGGCTTCAAAGTTTTCAAGGGCGGTTGTGATTTCGTAATGGTCATCAACAGTCTTCATATCATCGGCTCCAGCATCGATTGCCAGTTCCATGAGTTCGTCTTCATCTTTGGCTTCTGTTTTTACAACGATGAACCCTTTTTGTTCGAACATCCAGGCAACGCATCCGTTTTCGCCCAAATTACCGCCGGCTTTACCAAGGGCAGCGCGAATTTCACTGACTGTACGGTTTTTGTTGTCGGTCATTGCTTCGAGAAAAATAGCTGCACCACCGGGACCGTAGGCTTCATAGGTGACTTCTTCATATTGAACGCCTTCTAACTCACCGGTGCCTTTTTTAATGGCGCGAGTTATATTGTCGCCAGGCATGTTTTGTCCTTTTGCAATCAAGATGGCGGTACGCAGACGCGGGTTACCATCGGGGTCGCCACCACCAATACGTGTCGCAACGGTAATTTCTTTAATGAGTTTGGTAAAAATTTTTCCGCGCTTGGCGTCCAACGCGCCTTTTTTATGTTTTATACTCGCCCACTTGGAATGACCTGACATTTTCGGTAAAATCCTTTTATGCGTTTAAGTTGCGAACCACTGCCTAATTTAACATACTAAGACGATGAAGAAAATTGAAATTAAAATTTCTGGAAAGGCCATTTCCGCCCAAACAGGTGAAACCATAATCCATGCGCTTTGGGTTGCGGGCAAGGGCGATCTGATTAAAACCGGCTGTGCAGGTGGGGTCTGTGGTGCGTGCACGGTCACGGTTCGATATTCTGACGGGAAACCGGGTGGAACGGAACTGGCCTGTATGAAGCCGGTGGAGGAAGGCATGGAAATATTCCCCTGTCCGGTGGAGCCAGATAAAGCTGTAGAGCCTGTTTTCAATCCGGATGCGTTAACCTTGCAATCTGTATTCCCTACTATCAACCGATGTACAAAATGCGGCAGTTGTACCACTGCCTGCCCGATGTCTATCCCGGTGATGGACTCGGTGTTACGCATGCAACAGGGAAGTTTCGATGAAGTTGCGGAAGATTTCACAACCTGCATTCATTGCGGACTTTGCCGTTTTGTTTGTGAGGATAAAGTCAAACCGCACAATATGGGACTTTGGATTCGTCGTTCATTAGGCAAAAGCCAGGAAATGCTTGCAGTACGTAATGAAGATTCGGAAAACATTGAAAAAGAGTGGCAGCATTTAATGGTCGAAGATAAACAGGAAAGACTGCAAAGAGCCAAACATTTCCGCGAAACTGGGAGTGTCTCAGCATGATGGAATGGGCAAAAGAATCTCTGGAAAAAGTAGAGCAGTCGCGCGCGGCTCGGCTTGATAAATCTGCGCCTTTACCGAATGACTCGGAATCCATTCTGAAAAATTTTCACCCCGACTATTCTGGCAAAGAACGAACACTTACCGTAGGCCCGAATGCAGGGGATCAAAAATTCCCTTTTGAATTGGCAGACCTTCTAGAAGCCGATAGTTCTCTCCCAGAATCTCACTCAACGGAAACGGATATCGAAACAGATGTGCTAATAATTGGTGGTGGCGGCGCGGGTGCCGCAGCGGCATTGGTACTGGAGGGTGCGGGATTTAAAACTCATCTTGCCACTAAATTACGTTTGGGCGATTCCAATACTGTGATGGCAGAAGGCGGTATTCAGGCGGCATTGGCTGAAAACGATTCGACGCGAAGGCATTTTGCAGATGCCATGGTAGGGGGGCATGGTGAGAACGAAGCCGATCTATTACGCATTCTCTGCGAGAGCGGACCAGAAAGCATACGCTGGTTAAGTCAACTCGGTTGTCTGTTTGATCGAAACTCAGACGGCACGTTTCATTTAAGAGGTGGCGGCGGAACTTCTATTCCCCGTGTTTTGGCTTGCCGCGATTATACCGGATTAGAAATCATGCGCGTTTTGAAAGACGCGGTGAGATTAAGCTCTGCAAATATTCTTGAAGAACATGCGGCTGTTGAACTTTTAGATGATGGCAACAAAACGGTCACCGGTGCTGTTTTGTACGATCAAAAGAATTCCAAATTAGTAAACGTTTCGGCGCGAGCCGTTATCCTCGCCACTGGTGGCAGTGGTCAATTGCGTCTGCAAGGTTTTCCCACGAGTAACCACGTTGGTGCAACCGGTGATGGTTTGGTGCTTGCTTATCGGCAGGGGTGTCGGTTGGCCTTTCTCGATAGTTATCAGTATCACCCTTCGGGAGCCTGTTACCCGGAAGCATTGGCAGGACAACTGGTGACTGAAGCTATCCGGTCTGTCGGGGCGCAGGTGGTGAATGCGGATGGGGTTCATTTCATAAATGAAATGGCATATCGTGATGTACTGGCGGGAGCTATTATTAAAGAAACTCGGGAAGGCCGCGGAGTGACTACTCCCACCGGAAAAATAGGAGTGTGGTTGGATACCCCCATGGTTGATTTGAAGAACGGGGAAGGAACTTTAGCCAAACAATTTCCTGGTTTGATCCATCGTTTCGAGCGTTATGATATTAACCCTACTAAAACACCGGTTTTAATTTATCCGACCTTGCATTACCAGAACGGCGGCATCTCTGTGGATACTCAGTGCAAAACTGAAGTGGACGGATTGTGGGCTTGCGGAGAAGTAACAGGAGGGCTGCATGGAAAAAATCGTCTCATGGGAAATTCACTGCTGGATATTCTCGTTTTTGGTCGCCGTGCAGCGGAATCAGTGAAAGAAGATATTCCGAAGCGAGGATCTTTGACCCTCAACAACCTGAATCAGTTTAGAAAAAATCGACCTGCCAGTTTTGGGGAATCCCCGGCCTTTTTTCCTGTAGACTCTAAAATGAAACTGGAATTTGGCAAGCCTGAAACAGAAGTTGAAACTTCATCTTCTTCGGAGACTTCGGGAGGTTTCGAGCCTCCTGATCCTTTTGCCCGTTAATTTTTGTACTTGTAGATGATCGAAAATTATCTTACTGCATATTGGATAAAAATTTTTGCATCACTCGCTGTATTTATTGCGCTGATCGTAATGTTTATCCGCCAAAGTCGCGATCAAGCAAACCCTGATCCGCAAGCGGTAGCGAATGTGTTGAACCAATTGGGTCCAGATTATGCGGTGGTATCAAACGTAGTGGTTCCGGGAGAACGAGGCATGTTTGCGCTGGGTAATGTGGTGGTTTCTCCTTATGGGGTTTTTGTAATCACCGTGAAGCAAGATGCAGGGAAAATTTTTGGCAGGGAAGGGGACGGCGAATGGGAAGTGAAGTCTGGACGAAATAGCAACTTGATTCGCAATCCACTCTGGGAGAATCGTAAACACGTCAACGCATTAGAAAAAATAATTGGCTCTGTTCCATTTAATTCTATTGTTGTTTTTCCAAGAGCCATTTTGAAAGGTGCGTTTGGTAGTAATGTGGTTCGGCTAGGTGAACTCAGGAAGAAGATTGCCCAAAATAAAACATCCCGCCTTTCGTTAGACAAGCGGGATGAGATATTAAAAGTCTTACAAAAATGATTGTTCCTCTATGCCCGTTACATCTATATTATTACCCGTGATCGAATGTTCTGATACTTGAACCGCGTCCTGAATCAGGTTAACTGCGGCTTAGCCTTCCTGTTTTTGTGTGTTTTGTGCGGTTATTAATGCCGCAATTTGAAACTGAGGGCTCACACCACCTGCGCTGCTTACACCTTGCATAATATATTCCTCATGTCGGACTATTTTGGAAATATGAGGATATGGGTGACGAAGCTAATGGACGATGGTTTTCTTTCACTCTGCGGAATAAATGTCTTACAATGACTATCTTTCATGGAACTGAAATTTTGGAGAAGATGAAAAGATGAAAAGATTTGTTTTAACTTGTGCATTGCTGACGGTTTTTTTTATCAGTGGTCTGGCTCTGGCCGTGCCTAAGGAATTGTTGTTTCCAGGTCCTGAATATAAGTCTCCGTGTGATACTTCCAAAACCACCATTTGCACCATAGAAATATGGCTTGGGCATAAGCACAAAAAAAATAAGCTGGTCATAAAGGAACTTTTGAAGCTAAAGTCTCTAAAAGTTTTAGGCCACACGGTACAGTATTGGAGGCCAAAAGGAGGGCACCCGCCAACAAATATTGCTATCGGAAGTGCAGTCAGTGCTGAAGATGCGCGCTTTGCTATTAATTTTGCTCTTAAATTTAATGATCGAGTTGAGGGCTTGATATCGCGTCCGCTCAATCCTCCGAACTATGTCGCCATCGCGACATCAGCTTGGGATGCGATGTCAGAGACTCCTATTACTCAAGAGGAACTGAGGCGACTACGAGACCCTAAACTGACCACAGAAGAGTTTCATTCTCTTTATTACGAGCTCACCAACGAGGCGAATGTTCAGAATAAATTTTATTAGGGTATAGGGCTGAGTGTTTTTCAGCATACTTAAACTTCAGGAAATACTCGGAATGTGATTGCAAAGTTTTGTCCAGACTCCTTTCTCTGATGTTATTTTTCTTACTCATGTTATAACAGCTAACTCTATACTCCCACGGAGCAGAAGTTCGTTCGCCCTCCGCTTAGGAGTGTGTTTGACAAACTCGGTGGGATTTGATAGAAGCTAAACCTTTGAATTAAAAAACGGGGAGGCTTTTTATAGATTTCCGTTTCAAAGGAAATACCTCGTATTAAAAAAGGGTAATTATTATGCTTGAATTAGCGTTTGCGATGGCTCCCCCTTCTGATGGAGCCGACTCTGGTAGCGGCAGTTTGCTTGCTTTGTTACCGCCAATGATCATGATGTTTTTGATCTTCTATTTTATTCTGATTCGGCCGCAACAGAAAAAGCAACAGGAAGCTCGTAAAATGTTGGATGATTTGAATGAGGGTGACAATGTGGTTACGTTGAGCGGTATTCACGGAACCATCAAAAAAATAAAAGATGATACTGTGATGTTGCAGATCGCAGATAATGTTCGGGTGAAGATAAACCGGACTTCAATAGCTAATAAAAAACAGTAAAAGAAAAAACAAATGTATAAAAACCTTAAATGGCGCATCCTTATAATTCTCGTTATCATTCTGGGAGCGGTGGCTTTGGCTTATCCTCTTAAAGAAAAAATTTCTTTGGGATTGGATTTGCAAGGCGGCATGCATCTGGTGCTTGAGGTAAAGGTAGAAAAAGCAGTCGAAGCCAGCTTGGAACGTTTGGCTGATGATATCAAACGCGATATCGGAGAAGAGGATTTAGAAGTTGACCGTATCAAAGCTCTTTTTGATAAATTGCAGGTCAATATTCGCATGGTGGATGCTCTTGACTTGCCTCCTGTAGAAAAGATCATGGAAGGTTATTCATTTTTTACCAAGGTCAGTGAAGACTCGGATGGCTTGGGTTTGGTATATGAGTTGGATGCGGATCAAGTAAAACAGATCGAAGAAAACGCTGTTAGTCAAGGATTGGAAACCATCCGCAACCGGGTGGATCAGTTCGGAGTATCGGAGCCAACAATTCAGGTGCAAGGGGAGCGGCGCATTCTGATTCAGTTGCCTGGAGTGAAAGATCCTGAACGAGCTATCAACCTCATCGGCAAAACAGCCCGTCTGGAATTCAAACTGGTAGACGAAGATAACAGCCTGCAAGAAGCTTTAGCGGGTAGTATTCCAGAAGAGTCAGAAATTCTATATACGCGGAAAGAGAATAAAGAAACCGGAGAAGTTACTAAAGAACCTTTTCTCTTGAAGAAACGTACGGTATTGACGGGAGAAACTTTGACCGGTGCTGAAGTAAGGTTTGACGGAGATTTCAACGAACCCTATGTTGCGCTTAATTTTAATAGCGTCGGCGCGATGATCTTCCATGAAGTTACGCGTGAAAATATCAGGAAGCGTTTGGCTATCGTTCTCGATGATAATGTTTATTCTGCACCGGTAATTCAGGATGCGATTCCCGGAGGTCGGGCGCAGATAACGGGTCAATTTACCTCAGAAGATGCGCGCGATCTGGCCATCATTCTGCGTGCAGGTGCTTTGCCTGCACCTGTGGTGATTCTGGAAAATAGAACAGTGGGTCCATCCCTTGGGCAGGATTCGATTAACAAAGGCATCAGCTCAATTATTTTTGGTGGCATCCTGGTGGTTGTGTTCATTCTTATTTATTACAAACTGTCAGGGGTAATTGCAGTTACTGCATTGACTCTGAACATTGTTATACTTGTCGGTGCGCTGGCTTATTTTGGTGCGGCATTGACCTTGCCAGGCATTGCGGGGATTATCCTCACTGTAGGTATGGCGATCGATGCAAATGTTCTTGTCTTTGAAAGAATTCGCGAAGAAATAAAGCTAGGAAAAACAGTGCGGGCCGCAATTGAGGGGGGGTTTTCAAAGGCGTTTCGTACCATCGTGGACGCAAACATCACCACTTTTATTGCGGCAGTAGTGTTGTTTCAATTTGGCACAGGGCCGATTAAAGGATTTGCTATTACGCTTTGTATTGGTATTGCGGCAAGCATGTTCACGGCAGTGTTTGTAAGTCGCACTTTCTTCGACTGTACGATGAGTCGGCAAAAACTAGATAAGTTGAGTATCTGATTATGCAATTGTTTAAAAGTGAAACCCATTTTAATTTTATGGGCAGGATTAAAGCAGCGGTGATCTTTTCTATCGTTTTGATTTTGATTGGGCTGGGTTCTATTGCTGTATCCGGTGGTCTCAAATTTGGGATTGACTTTGCCGGTGGAACTCTAATTCAATTGCAATTCAAGAACCCACCTGACATTAAAGTGATTCGTGATGGTCTTAAAACCATCGGATTAGGAGAAAGCACTATTCAGGAGTTCGGATCTAAAAGAGACATCTTGATAAGGGTGCAGCGCTCTGAAGAAAAATTAGAGGCGGTAGGTTCGATGGTTCGTAGGAGTCTCATGGGGAAGTTTAATGTCGATGAGATTACGGTGGAAAGAGTAGAGATGGTTGGCCCAAAAGTAGGTCGCGATTTACGCGAAAAAGCGTTGCTCTCTATTTTATATGCCATCATAGGAATCGTGATTTATATTTCATGGCGATTTGAAGTTCAATATGCCATTGCAGCTATCATTGCACTGATACATGATGTGTTGGTGACCATGGGTGCTTTTTCGATTTTTGATAAGGAATTTACACTTGTGATTGTTGCTGCCTTCCTGACCATCATCGGTTATTCGCTCAACGACACCATAGTTGTGTTTGATCGCATACGGGAAAACCTGCGCCGAAAAGGGAAGTCCTCTATGTCTGAAATGATAAACATGAGTATCAACCAAACGCTAAGCCGAACCCTTTTAACATCGGGTACGACTTTGTTGGTAGTAATTGCTTTGTTCTTTTTCGGCGGCGAAATCATTCATGATTTTTCATTCGCCTTGCTCGTGGGAGTTTTTATTGGAACATATTCTTCTATTTTCATAGCCAGTGTGTTTCTGGTTTATTGGGATTCCCGGAAGACTGCCCACCGTTAGCGGCCTCTGTTATCCCGCGCTCAGGTGGGAAAGGGACAATAGTTTTGGCTGCTGTGTGAAATCCGTTCAACAAAAAAATACTGGTAAAGATCTAGTAGTTAAGGCGGAATCATTTGCATTTTGCTTTATGCCCGTGCTACATTTTTTTAAGCCTAATTTCTGAGATGGAGAATTATGAGTGTATCGCCAAAGATTCAGCTTCAACAACTGGTTGATTTACAAAAAGTTGACGATCAAATTTTTGAGCATAAAAAAGCTCTCGCCGATATTCCACACCAGCTCGACTCTGCGCGTTCCGAATTGGAAGAAAAGAAAAGAGTTTTAAAGATTGTGACGGAAGAAATAGCAGCACTGCAAAAACAGCGAAAAGATTTGGAGTTGGAGGTGCAGGGCGAAAATGACCATATGGCAAAAGCCAAAACCAAACTTCCAGCAGTAAAAACAAATAAAGAGTACACGGCGATCCTTACTGAAGTCGATACCGTCAAGGAAAGGGTGTCGAAGGTTGAAGACAAGGAACTCGAAATTATGGAAATTTTAGAGGTAAAAGCCAAAGAAATTCCCGGTGTTGAAAAAAAATGTAAGGAAGAAGATATATATTTTAACGAGTATCGGCAGAAAAAAGAGACGGAAGAGAAAAGGTTTAAAGGGGAACTGGAAGAACTGGTGGTAAAAAGGAAAAATATAGCAGATGAATTGGAAACCGTTATCTTAAAACGGTATCAAAAAATTTCTGATTCCCGCGAGGGAGGAGCGGTTGCAGGCCTCCAAGGAGATATTTGTCAGGGATGCTTCCAGCATGTGTTACCGCAGATGGTTATTGAGATCAAGGTTGGCGAAAAAATACATCAATGCGCAAATTGTTTGAGTTTTCTGTTTTGGGACGAGGTTCCTGAAACTTCAGTGCCGAAGTAAACTGGGTGATCGCTGTTTTGGCCCTTGGGTCGAGAGAGAGGAAAGTCCGGGCTCCACAGGGCAGGATACTCCGTAACTCGGAGTGAGGGTGACCTTAAGGAAAGTGCCGCAGAAAATACACAGCCTACCCGACTGTCAATAGTCGGCGGCAATGGTGAAAAGGCGAGGTAAGAGCTCACCAGTACTGCTGGCGACAGCGGTAGCTTGGTAAACCCTATCCGGAGCAAGATCAAATAGGAAAGTGGGTTGCCCGCCCTAGACTTTCGGGTTGATTGCTTGAGCCTGTTGGCAACAGCAGGCCTAGATTGATGGTTACCGCTTCATTTAATATGAAGAACAAAACCCGGCTTATGGTTTACTTCGGCTCCCCCTACCTGGAAATATTTAATTCCAAACTCTCTTTAGCATCCGTTCTATTATCTGGGTTTGCTATTTTCTTTCATATGTTGTTGGATAGAATTTCCCAAAGGGTCGGGTATAGCCAAGCTACAGACCGCGCTAATAACTAAAACGGTGATAGCTAGAACTGCGATAGGAAATGCGTATTGTTTAGATTTCTTGGAATTTATTATTGGGTAAGTTTACACAGTATCCTCCTTGATTTAGTGCATTATTCAGTTACCCTCTTATCGGACGCGGTCGTTGAAACCATAGTTTTTGCCTGCGTTTAGAGAGTTAATGCCCCGTTTTCAAGCTCTTTCAGTTTCCTGCATTTCTTGCTCCTGCCGCTCCAATAAAATACTACTCAAAGGTATTGTTATGATCTGAGGCTATGCAATAAGTGGGCAGAAATGACTAATTATCAAGGGTTAAGAAGCCGCTATAACTGTGATAGGCTATTCTTTTTCTATATTTAAACTCTTTACTATGTTCAGAAACTCAATACCTTTTAAATTCACTATATTCCTTCTGTCAGTTTTTCTAATGATGCCGGGATGGGCTCATGCTGATGAGCTTGCGCAGCCTGTATCTTTTGAAGAAAAATTATTTTTTGATCCCGATTTTGGTACGTTGCAAATGACAGATAGTCGAACCTATACCTCATCTCCAAGAAAAAGGGAAAGGTTGCAGGACTCGAAAAACAGACTGAGGATGAATCGCGATTATTTTATGGGTATATTTTCGGATATTGCTTATACCGCGACCTCGCCATTAAGTTGGGACGATTCTGATTGGATGAAAGCGGCTTGGGTTGCCGGTGGCACAGGTTTGTTTTTTATTCTGGATGAAGAAATAAGAGGTGGGTTTGAAGATAACCGCAGTTCTACCACAGACGATGTATCTAAATTTTTTGAGAGGTTTGGAAATGGAGCCATTAGCCTTCCCGCTTTAGGAGCTTTTTATCTTTACGGGTACTTTGGCGAAAATGCCAAGGCTGAGCGAACTGCTTTGATTGCGGCAGAAAGCTTTCTCGTAACCGGATTGTTCACAACCGTGTTAAAGACAGCGGCAGGTCGCCATAGACCTTCGACAGACGACTCCTCAACGTCTTTCGATGGGTTTACCACTGATCATGGCTCTTTTCCTTCTGGGCACACCTCCACAGTCTTTGCTATTGCTACCGTCATTGCGAATGAATATGAAGATGTTCCTTTTATAAAACCCATATCCTATGGCATTGCTACCATGACGGGGCTTTCTCGCATTAATGACGAAAAGCATTGGGCTTCAGATATTTTCATAGGTGCGGCTCTAGGTTATTTCACCTCGAAAACTCTACTGCGTTTGCACAGCAACAAAAAGGGCCAGCATTATACGATATACCCAAGAGTCGATAGAAATGGTGGCGGCATTGTATTAGCTAAAAGATTTTAATTCTCTACTTCTGACTTTCTGCCCAGAGAGAAAGTTTCTCGCGAAAAATTTTGGCGTTATGCCGCACATCCACGGGAAACTCTGTGTGGAAAAGCACTTTTTTTATGGATTGAGTCAAAGAGGATTTTGCTCCGCATTCTAAAAGTTCTGCTGTAAATTTTTGTCGTGTTGCTTGAGACTTTATTCTTTCCAGGTTTGAGGGTTCAATAATAATTACCGGCTCGGTTTTGGAGCCTGTACCGACCAGAGCAGAGCGTTTGACATCGGGATGCTGATTGAAGATGGCTTCGCAGGGAATGGTATAAAGTGTTTCGAGTTCGGTGATGACTCTGTGATTTTTTCTGCCATAGAACCAAAGACGGTTTTTTTCGTCCAGCCTTCCCAGATCCCCCATTCGATGCCAGAATGAATTTCCGTCTTCAATTTTGGCAAGCTGCGTCAAGTCTTGCCGATTGAAGTAAGTCCGAGTCGCCCATTCGGCTCTCACCACAATTTCACCCACGATGTTTGTGTCAGACTCTTTGATATCCTGCAATTTTAAAATCGGCTGGTCTGAAATTTCTATTATTTTAATTTCAACACCGGGAATCGGGTGTCCCACACAAGTTCCTTTTCCTTGATTAGATAAGGGCCATGTTTCGTCAAGAATTTCTCGCCTATCTATTAAGGACACCGGTAGAACTTCTGTAGCTCCATAGGGTGTATAAATTTTACAATCCTTATCAACGATGGTTTCAAACCGTGCAAGCAAATCACCGGAAACAGGAGCTCCTGCCATGATGATGCGCTTTAAAGTAGGGAGTTGAATTTTTTGGTCCAGGCAATATTGACTGACCGTATCCCATAACGCTGGCGAACCGAAACTGCTGGAAATTTTAAAATCCTGTATCGGGTCAATAATGTTTTTGGGGTCAACACGGGCAGGTTTCGTGGAATCCATATCAGGAATAATGCTGGTCATTCCTAACCCGCTGCTGAATAAGCCGAAAAGAGGAAATGTAGGTAGATCCGTTTCATCAGTTTGAATGTTAAATTGTTCCTGAAGAATGTTTACCTGATGGTTAAATATACCATGAGAAAATAGAACTCCTTTGGCAGGACCGGTGCTGCCACTGGTAAACAAGATAGCTGCGGGGTGGTCTTTTCCCATGGCGGCCATTTTAAAATCCGTTCCCCCCGAATGGCGCAACTTATTTAGAGTAGAACCACCCCAGAACCATCTTGCTCCAACGGTTACATTATGTTTGATGGACTTAAAAGTGCCTGGGAAAATTTTTTTAATCGCGTGGGCGAGAGGAATTGCAATAATTCCATGGGGCTGAACTTGCTTTATACATTTTAGTACATTTTTTTTACCAAGCCCAGGGTCGATTAAAACTGGAACCAGACCAGCTTTGAACAGGGAAAAAGTCAGGGTTACAAAATCGATTCCATAGGGAACCATTAGTAAAACTCGTTCACCTGATTTCATCCCGAATTGAATCAGGCCGGAGGCTAGCCGACTACTTTCCTGCTCTAATTCCTTAAACGTTCTCTGTCGCCCGCTGCGCATTTCGATGAGAGCAACAGATTCTGGTTTTTGATCAGCCCAGTGCTCCAGTCGTGCAGAAATGTTAAAAGTTTCTATTTGAGTCAAGGGATTTTGAGAGCCTTTTTTACCAGAGCTAATGTAACCTTTCTCTTTTGCGCATAAGACTCCCGATTGAGGACCGTGACCGCATTCTGGAGAGAGATAAAATCTCGTGGAATTCGAGACAAAAGAAAATCGATAATGTTCTCTGGTAAGTTTAGGTCAATGTCTTTTGCAAGCTTGTGAATAATTTTAGCGGTTGTATTATCATCAATGGGTTTTATTTCAGCAAGCATGCCCCACTGGAATCTGGAAGTCAGGTAATTTTCAGCATTCTTTATTTTATCTGGTGAAAAATTGCTTGCAAAAGCAACCTTGCCGCCATTTTCAATAACGGTATTGTATATGTGATAGAGTTTTTCCTGTGCTGCAACAGATGAAGTCAACGCCTCGACGTCGTCTAATAAAAAGTAGTCTACGTCCATTAGTTTCTTGAGAGCTTGTTGCGAATTCGATGACTCGCCATCACCGATTTTGTCGCAAAAGTCAGCACCTTTAATATACAAGGCCCGAGTGCTCTTTTTGCTGGCAAGGTTTCCAATGGAAAGCAACAGGTGTGTTTTTCCCAGATTTTTCTGGCCAAATAAAAAAAGAGATTGATAGGGGGTTTCGCTTTGGGAACAAAAATTTATGGCGGCATTAAAAGCAAATCGCGAACCATCTGATATTACAAAATTAGAAAAGTCAAACTCTGGACGGGTAGGAAAGTTGAGTAGTAACTGAGATTGTTCAGGCATGGTTAATTGGTCGCCATATAATGCCCGATTATTTAGGGCCAGCCTGAATTTCGATAAATGTACTTACAATATTCGATTCAACTCTTATTGTGCTTACCCAACCTTCTTTTTGATAATTCATGATGTGTTCTCTTTCAGTCTTGATAGAATTTACTAGAGCCCAGCCTTTATTTAGCATTTCGTTTTGGTAAAAAATAACTACATGATCAATCTTTTTATAGCCGGCAAAAAATAACCTTGCTACTTTAATATTTCCTGACCCAGCTTCATAAATCCATGATTTAGATTCATTTCGAGAAAAATCCGGAGGAACCGGTATATCTGAAAAAGGATAGGCATTTGCTTGCTGCGGCGGTCTTGATGGAGAGCTTTTCTTGCCATCTAATCCAATATTCCATTCTGCACATCCCGAAAAAATTAATATCATTAAAATATATATTGTTACACGCTTAAACATTCTGCTCAACTCCTAAATAAACAACCAGTAAGCCAATTATCATAAGAAAAAAGCCAATCACTCGCAATGTCGAATCCGGTATTTCGGGTAGTTTTTCAGCAAACGCTTTTACTTTTTGAGGAAAACAAAAATAAGGAATTCCTTCAAAAACCATCATTATACCTATTGCGGAAAGAAAAAAACTCATTATAGAGTGATATTCAAGTTGCTCAAAATTGGAGGTAAAATATTGCCTGAGTGATGTGTTCTGGCTTGCAAAACATGTTCGTATTTAAAACTTTAATAATGTGATTATTTTAATAATGTAATTCAGGAGGACCTGAATTAAACATGATTATCATTTATCTGTTATATTGAGTCAATATCTAAATGAAGGAATAAATGTAAAGGTGGGAAGGTTTTGTGAATGGTTTTGAGGTTGTAAATGTCGAAAAAATCATTATATTATTATGCTAAATCCACTTTAAAGTTATCCTCTCGTTTAAGCTAGATGATTAGGGTTTGAGTTCAAAGGTCGAGATTAAAAATATTTAATCTAGATTTAACTAGAGTTTAATTTCAGTTGATTACAGTTGATTACAGTTGATTATCACATTCGTGCTTTGAGATATGTTTAATCGGCATGGGTAGTTTTTATAACGAAAATGATGCTCATACAATTGAGGGTTAATTAAAATGTTCAAGATTTCTTCTCTATTTTTACGTTCCATCGGCGCAGTTTTTCTTTTCACCTTGGCGATGATTTCTGTCCCTAGTTCCTCCTTTGCTTTGAGCAGTGCGACGCAACAGTTTTCAAGCAACCTCTTCGTCGAAATCGCGAAAAAGCAGAACCCTGCTGTGGTAAACGTGAGTGTAAAATCAAAAACGAAAAAAGTGCATAACAATGTTCGCCCGCCAAATAGAGGTCCAAGGCATGGGCCGGGGAAGGGGCCTGATCCTTTCCGTGATTTTTATGACAAGTTTTTCGATAAGCGACCTAACCAGAAACCGAAGGGTGGTATGGGATCGGGATTTGTGATTGACAAGGAAGGTCATATCCTCACCAACTATCATGTGGTTGAAGGTGCTGATGAAATCGTTGTTATACTTGAGTATAATGGTAGCGAAAAAGAATATACCGCGACCCTGATCGGTTCTGACGAAAAAACCGATATTGCGCTAATAAAGATAAACCGTGATGAAAATACCCCAAAAGAATTCCCATTTTTGAGATTAGGAAGCTCTGAAAACCTTGAAGTGGGCGAATGGGTCATGGCTATTGGAAACCCATTTGGTCTTAGTCACACGGTTACAGTAGGCGTGGTCAGTGCTTTAGGTAGAAGTATTGGAGCAGGGCCCTATGATGAATTTATCCAGACCGATGCATCGATTAATCCCGGAAACAGCGGCGGACCTTTGATTAATATCAAAGGAGATGTGATTGGAATCAATACCGCAATTATTTCGGGGAATACCGGGGGGAATGTCGGTATCGGATTTGCTATTCCCATCAATATTGCCAAAGGAATCTTGAAGGACCTGAAAGAAAATGGTTCGGTAACTCGTGGCTGGCTGGGAGTTATGATTCAGAAAATTACTCCTGAACTTGCAAAGTCGTTTGGCTTGAATCAGAGCGAAGGAGCCTTGGTGGGTGATGTTATTCCTGACGGTCCGGCGTTTAAGGCGGGAGTTAAACGCGGTGATGTTATTGTCCAATTTAATGGGCAAGCAGTTAAAGATATGGAAGACCTGCCAAAAATAGTTGCAGCAACAACCCCGAATTCCGTTGTTGATGTGGAAGTGATTCGGGAAGGTTCGAAAAAAAATCTACAAGTTACTATTGAGATACTTAAAGATTCGCAGCCAACTTTGGTCGCTAAAGCAGCGGATCCTCTGGGTATGCAGGTTCAGGATATCACCAAGGAGCTTGCACAAAGCCTGCAACTGGAAGACACTCAGGGTGTGCTGGTTTCAGATGTGACTCCAGGTAATTCTGCGGCAGAATCTGGGATTCGCCGAGGGGATGTTATAGCCGAGATGAATCGTAACCCGGTAAAAAATATGCAGAATTATCAGCTTCTATTGGGTTCTGTGAAAAAAGGTGCTTCGGTTCTTTTCCTTGTTAAAAGGGGAGGCACGACGATTTATATAGCCGTCAAAGTTGGATAGCGGTTATTTAGCCTTTTATAATAATGGGGGAGCCGAGTTCAGGCTTCCCTTTTATTTATTTTTAAACTACTAAATTTAAATTAACGTGCGCATTCATTGGCTTTTTCTTTTTTTATGCTTTGTATTGCTTAATGCGCCTTTCGGTCTGGCGGGTGAACTAAATAACCGCAGAACGCCTCTTGTTGTTGCTGTAGAAAAAGTCAGTCCAGCAGTAGTCAACATCTACACCTCGGAAACTGGCCGACCCCTCCGTAATCCATTCAGAAAATTTGGCAATAATCTTTTTGACCAGTTCTTTCAGGATTTTTTTTCTAAAAATCAAAACAACAAAAAAAGCTTGGGTTCAGGAGTCCTTATAGATAAGGAAGGACATATTCTTACCAACGAACATGTGGTGGCGCGAGCATCCCAAATCCGTGTGGCTTTGAGCGATAAACGGGAGTTTGGAGCAAGAGTGATCGGCGCTGATATTAAATCAGATCTGGCGATTATTAAAATAGATTCCGAAGAATTCCTACCTTTTGTGCCCATGGGGCGTTCCGATGATTTGATGATTGGCGAACAGGTGCTTGCCATTGGCAATCCCTTTGGTTTACGCCATACCGTGACTACGGGAATCATCAGTGCCTTAAATAGAAATATTAGAGCCGGAAAAAACAAGATATACAGTGACTTTATCCAGGTAGATGCATCCATCAACCCGGGGAACAGTGGTGGCCCTCTTTTGAACATCAATGGATCGTTGATCGGTATCAATACCGCCATCTATCAAAAAGCAGAAGGCATTGGTTTTGCCATTCCCATAGACGATGCCAAACGAATTGTTGATGAATTGATTCATTTCGGAAAGGTGAGACGGGGCTGGCTTGGAGTTTCTGTGCAGGAAATGGATCCGCAGCTTTCGCGCCACTTTAAACTCGATAGAAAAAAAGGGGTGCTGGTAGTTCGTGTCGCTGAAAAAAGTCCGGCAAAAGCAGCGGGCTTGAAACGAAGTGATATAATCGTGGCAATTGAAGGCCATGAGGTGACAAATAAATCTGAATTTCGTGGGCGAATGGCCTCTTATACTGTGGACGATAATGTTCGCTTTTCAATTCTACGAAATGGTAAAAGCCTCGAATATGTTGTTCGCGTTACCTCAATTCCCAAGCAATATGTTGCAGAGTTTACCCAAAACTGGCTAGGCCTTAAAGTGCAGCAGAACAATCCTCGTTTCGCCAGAAGCAATCGATTAGCGACCAGCAAAGGGATGGTGGTTATGAATGTGGTTCCCAAAAGTGCCGGCGATAGAACAGGTATCAGTGTGGGAGATGTTATCAGGCAAGTGAATCAGGATAGGGCTGATAATGAAGAGGACTATAATAAAGCCATTGCCGATCTGAATAACCCGGACCGTATAATGCTACTGGTGCAAAGAGGTCGGCAGGGATATTATGTAACTCTGGAACCTTGAATGAACGAAACAGAAAAAAAAGAAGTCGCATTATTGAGAAATAAAATCCACCTGCAGGACCACCTGTATTACGTTAAAGATTCCCCCGAAATTTCAGACAGAGACTACGACTCCCTTTACCATCGCCTTAAAGAGCTTGAAGGTAAATATCCTGAATGTGTGACTGCCGATTCCCCGACTCAACGGGTTGGTGGAAAGGTTGATGAGCGGTTTCAGAAGGTGGTGCATCCTGTTCCTATGCTCAGTCTGGATAACACCTTCAATGTGGATGAGGTGCGTGCCTTTCATCAGCGCATAATAAAAGGTCTACCAGATGTTGCAGAAGATTCCATTGAATATATTGTTGAACTGAAGTTTGATGGACTGGCTGTTGCCCTTACCTATGAAGATGGAAAGCTGGTACGGGGTGCAACGCGCGGAGATGGTGTGCAGGGAGAAGACGTTACTGCGAACCTGAAAACCATCCGTTCTATTCCTCTGGAAATCTCCACCGAACCGTTTAGGAAAATTGAAGTGCGGGGTGAGGTTTATATGCCACGAAAAGAATTTAAAAGGTTGAATGTTCTTCGTGAAGAGGCCGAAAAAATTCCTTTCGTGAATCCAAGAAACGCAGCGGCGGGAGCTTTAAGGGTGCTTGACCCTGCGGTTACCGATTCGCGAAAGCTGGGTGTCTTTATTTATTCGGTGGGTTTTTTGGATAATAATATTTGCGAA
The DNA here is from genome assembly GCA_013349585.1 of Nitrospinota bacterium. GTDB lineage: Bacteria > Nitrospinota > Nitrospinia > Nitrospinales > VA-1 > UBA8687. The sequence goes on from DUZG01000013.1 coordinate 35,777, forward strand.
ACTCATTCCGAGTTACAGGAAAAACTTGCGTCCTTACGATTCCCAGTGAATGAACATAACCGACGGTGTTCTAATTTGGAAGAAACGCTGGCGATTATAGAAGAGTGGCGAACGAAAAAGAACGATCTGGATTACGAAGTGGATGGACTGGTCATTCAACTAAACTCGTTGGCCTATAGAAAAAAACTGGGGTACACCTCTAAGTTTCCAAGATGGGCGGTTGCCTATAAATATGAAGCTGAACAGGCAGAAACAGAGGTTCTTGAAATCGTCTGTCAGGTAGGGCGTACAGGTTCCATCACTCCTGTCGCAAATTTGAAACCGGTTTTTGTTTCTGGGTCTACCGTCAGCCGCGCAACCTTGCATAACGAAGATGAGATCAGAAAAAAAGATATCCGAGTTGGAGATAGGGTTGTTATAGAAAAGGCAGGAGAGATCATCCCGAAAGTCGTCCGCGTGGTCGATCTCAAGAACAAGCGCAATGCGGAATTCAAAATGCCGATTCTTTGCCCGAAATGCGAGACAAAAATTTTCAGGTCAGAGGGCGAAGCCGCATGGCGATGTGTTAATGCGGCTTGTCCGGCGCAGTTGAAGGAACGTCTCAAACACTTTGCCTCGCGCAAAGCCATGGATATTGACCATATGGGGCCGGCAGTGATTGACCAGTTGGTAGCGTCGGGCCGTGTTAAAAATTTTTCAGATTTGTATACTTTGAAACAAGAAGAGGTCGCCGGCCTAGACCGTCTCGCTGAAAAATCGGCGAAAAATTTGATAGATGCGATCGATAAAAGTAAGTCCGCAGGGTTAGCCCGGTTACTTTTTGGTTTGGGAGTTCGCCATGTGGGGCAAAGAGCCGCTTCTACTCTGGCTAAAAATTTCCAGTCTATTATGGCATTAAAAGAAACGTCTTTCGAAGATATGGAGTCGGTCATGGAGATTGGCCCGGTGATCGCTGAAAGTTTGAAAAGTTTTTTAGATCAAGGCGCCAATATGCAAGATATAGAAAACCTCTCGAATTCTGGTGTTGTGTTAGAAGATCAGGAGACAGGACAAAAAGAGGGTGGGGAGTTGATAGGGAAACAGTTTGTACTAACGGGAACTCTCTCCGAATTTTCTCGAGATGAGGCCAAGGAAAAAATTGAATTGTTGGGGGGAAGGGTCACCTCAGCCGTTTCAACTAAAACAGATTACATTGTTGCAGGAAAAGATGCGGGCTCGAAATTAGCGAAGGCGAAAAAACTTAAAATAAATGTTCTCGATGAAAAAGAATTTCAAAAACTAATTGAAGCGGTTTGATTTTTCTAGGAGGAAGAACTTGCTCTAGTGGGGGGGCGTCTTCGCTGAGGTCCTTTTCCATTGCGAGGGCGATTGCTGGAATTGGTTTTTGCTTTGGGTGGAGACGTGCGGCGACGTTTTCTTCGAGGTGGCGTACCTTCTTTTTCTGTAAGATATAATTTTTCGTCTGCCCAAGCAACCGGTATTTTCTTTTTTAAGTAAACTTCGACACGCTCCAGATGTTGCGCAAAGTCTTCACAGCACAAGGTGATGGCAGTGCCTTTTTTTCCTGCTCGGGCCGTGCGGCCGATCCGGTGAACATAGTCTTCCGCATCCTGTGGAAGGTCGTAGTTGATTACATGGGTTATGTCATCAACATGCAATCCGCGCGATGCAACATCG
>DUZG01000014.1 GCA_013349585.1 Nitrospinota bacterium
ATGTCATGGTCGAGGGTTTTAAATCCTAATTTTACATATATTGCGCTTGCTATCGGAACAGCCGTAAAAATCGTCATAAGGTACCCTTTAAGGCCCATTACCTCCTTCAGCAATCGGATACTGTGAGCCCGATATTCCTTTTCGACAACCCAAGCAGACCAGTTACACACCTTATAGGTGATGGAGCCAATCGTTCTCTTGCTAAAAATAGTACCTAGAAATCCTACGATGACTCTATCTGCCTCCAAGACGTAACCAAAATAATTTTCCTCAGAGTTCCAGTGATTCACGAACAATTGCCTGCAATCTTCCTTAGAAACAGGCTCCTCGAATAACCTGACTAATTTAAAGACTCCTTCGAAATCTGACTCCAGCGCCTTTCGAACGATCATCATGTCCCCTCTGTTTAATATTCATTCTTGTCCAACCATTTCTTAATTAAATCCTCACAGATATTACTTTTAGAGATGGTTGGTGTTTCACCCTTCTTTATTTGTTTATCCTGTTCTGCCCTCACCCCAAGATTAAATCTAATTTTAGTTTCCTCATCCAGATACACCTGAACCGATGCCTGTCTTAATTTAGTAGGTTTTGTTTCTGCTGTTTTCTTTGCCATCAACCCTCTCCAATAACATCTATTTTTCCCAATTCTAACCGCATCCAATCTTTAGTCAATAGCACATAATTTAGTTTTTTAAGCACTACAGTTATGTAATACTACAATTAACATTATTTACTAACTATTGAAACTCTGATTATGAATATCCAACAAATCAAATTCTGGAGAAAAACATTAGATTTTGACTCAGGGGAATATCCGCAGATCAGTAACCAAGATTTAGATGTTGTGGATTTCTTAATAGATGAACTTGAGAAATCTCATGAATCCAACAAAAAGAATAAATGCTCCAGTTGCTTATTTTGGGAAAAATCATCAGAGACAGGATTTGGTTTTTGTCCTATCGGCAAGGATTACTTTTTAGGAAGTAATAAGTGTGAATACGGAACATGGAAACTTAATAAAGAAGGAGAAGAGTTATGAAGAAGATGCTGATTTTAGTGTTGATGAGTGTTTTAGTTTTTACTGGAACTGGATGTGCAACCAATCCAATTTTGAATGGAAAGAATGTTGGTGGTGTCATTGGTTCTTCCGGTGGAGCATATGGGGGGTCAGTTTTGACAAAGAACTCATCTAAAGGAGTTCAAATTGCAAGCATCGCAGGTGGAGCATTACTCGGTTGGTTGGCAGGTTCTAAAGTTGGTGAGTATTTTGATGAGAGGGATAAGAAACGACAGGTCAAGTTGATAGAAAATGTCTTGGAGAATAATAGAGACAATATGACATCAACTGACACTTACAAAAAGACATGGACTAATCCGAATGGTCAGCAACAAACTGGAATGGTCACTCAGTCAATAACACCTCTTAGAACTTTTCAACAACCTCAGAATAATATCTATGTTGGAGATCAAAGACCATCATTACCTAATGGTCACCCTGACAAATGGAAAGAGTTCACATACACGCAACCAAATCAAAATAATCAATATGCATCATCTGGTCAGGTTTGTAGGGATGCTCAAATCACAATCAGCATTGAAGGATTAGGACAACCAACTAAACAGCAATTTTATACTGCTTGCCGAACAGAACAAGGTTGGAGGAGTGTAAATTAGGATTGTTTCAGATCAATTTTAAGGTAGTCTAGAGTCCAGTTTCCGGCAAGGTTTCTGGACTCTTTTTTTAGGGAAAAATAGTGACAAAAATGCAGGAATTTTTCGGCATTGATTTACCCCCAAATGAACAGTTGGCACTTCTATAAGTCTTCTATAAGTATTTTTTAGAATTTATAAAACCATGTTAAAATTATAAGTAATTGGTTTTAAAGGGTTTTAATGATTTCTAGGAAGGATTAAACCGTTGACCAAATGTTTTTTAAGGGAGCAAGCAAATATTTTTTCATAAATATGATTAGCGAATTTTCTTGAGATATCCATTTGGATTAAAAGTCATATAAAATTTTTCACAGTTTTGATCTATTTCAAAAGAATCATTATGATTAAAAAATTCCTGAATGGCCTCAAAGGGTCCATCGCCCCAGTTTGGCATGATAGGATGACCGTTAATATTAGAGTCTTCCACAATCATATAGCTATTGGGGGTTACAAAATCACAGTAAATTTTCATTTCTTTTAGCACATGATGCATATTGTGATCAGAGTCGAGTATAACCAATACAATCTGGCTTCCTTCAATCATTTTAGCAATTTTTTGAACCACCTTATCGCTTGTGGATGATCCCTTTAAATATGTAATTCTTTCATGAACCGGACGGTTTTCTAATTCCTCAATATCGACGGCAATCACCTTTCCTTTTCCAATGGAATCCATTATCGAGGCAAGAAAACCAACACCACCGCCCTCATTCGTCCCCGTTTCAATAACAATATCTGGTTTTAATTCAAATAGGAGTTCCTGGTAAATCCAAAGATCCATAGGGCATTTCATTGTTCGATGCCCCATCCACCGAGTATTTTTCCAGGTTCTCTCTGGTGAGCTATAATAAAGCGAATGGAATTGAGCTGGTATATCTCCAGAATTTTTAGAAAAATAATTGTATGATCTAACAAAAATAAGCTCCAAGACAAAAGTTGCGATTCGAAATATTTTCCGAAAAACCCCATCTTGGGAAAGACCCATAGCCCTACTGATTTTTTTACTTCTCTTCATATTCTTGATACACTCCGCAAAAATTAGCCTCAATAATATTCGGCAACATGATAAAATGATACGCTGATACTTATAAAATGTCTATTTGTTCTAAAAATCTGGAGCCCCTTTGAAATACCCAACCTGTCGATTCTGTAATGCAAATCTGATTTCGTTTTGTGACCTTGGCCTATCTCCTCTTGCTAATTCATTTCTGAAAGAAAGTCAGCTACAGACTGATGAAGCATTTTACCCCTTGCATGCCTACATCTGTGAAGATTGCCATCTGGTACAACTTGAAGAATTTGAATGTCCAAAAAATATTTTTACCAATTATGCATACTTTTCGTCTTTTTCTAAAACATGGTTAAAGCATTGCCAAGCTTACACAAATAATGTGATCTCCAGATTCAAACTTGATCGCAAGAAAAAGGTAATTGAAATTGCAAGTAACGATGGGTGCCTTCTAAAATATTTTAATGAATCAAAAATTCCCGTTTTGGGCATCGAACCCGCAGAAAATGTAGCACGGGAAGCAGAGGCTTCTGGAGTACCTACTGTAAAAAGTTTTTTCAACTCTGAACTTGCTCGAAAGCTAAAGGCCGAAAATAAGCAAGCCGATTTTTTAATTTGCAACAATGTTCTAGCTCATGTCCCAAATCTTAATGATTTTATTGCTGGTTTAAAAATTCTACTTAAACCTGAAGGCGTAATTACCTTGGAATTCCCCTCTTTAATGAAATTAATAGAGCAAGTTCAGTTTGATACGATTTACCATGAACATTTTTCCTATTTTTCATTATTAACCGCTGAAAAATTATTTTCTCATCATGGATTAACCTTATTTGATGTTGATGAGTTAAATACTCATGGGGGCTCTTTACGAATATACGCTCAACACAAAGAAAACACAGAAAACTTAACAAGTGAAAACGTATCACGTATTAAACTAATGGAAAAAAATAAAGGCTTGGACAAATTAAGTTCTTACCTTAACTTTACAAAACAGGTGGAAGAAACAAAACGAAAACTTTATAGTTTTTTAGCTAAAAAAAAGCAATCAGGAAAATCTATAGCCGCCTATGGCGCCCCTGCCAAAGGCAACACACTTCTTAATTATTGCAATATCGGAACCGATTTAATTGATTATACTGTAGATCTAAATCCTGGAAAGCAGGGTCATTTTCTTCCCGGCACCCATATTCCGGTCTTTCATCCAGATAAAATTAAGGATACTAGACCCGACTATCTTCTCATTTTACCATGGAACATAAAAAACGAAATAATGGAACAAATGAAAATTATTAATACATGGGGAGGGAAGTTCATTATTCCCATACCAAAAGTAATGGTACAACAATGATTTTTAAAGAAACCAATTTGCAAGGGGCATTTGTTATAGAACCTGAAATGTTAACCGACGAGAGAGGGGCTTTCGCCCGTATATTTTGTAAAAAAGAATTTAAAAACCATGGACTGAACCCAAATATTTTCCAGTGTAGTATTTCGCTCAATAAAGAAAAATTTACTCTAAGAGGAATGCACTTTCAAAAAATCCCTCACGCTGAAGCTAAACTAGTTCGATGCTCCCGAGGACTCATCTATGACGTGATTGTGGATTTACGACCTAACTCGCCTACCTATATGGGATGGACCTCTATAGAAATATCTCTCGAAAACAAGAGAATGGTATATGTACCTGAAGGATTTGCTCATGGATTTCAAACCTTGGAGGACAACACAGAAGTAATTTATCAAATGTCCCAGTTTTATTCTCCAGGCCACTCCGGTGGGTTCCGCTGGGATGACCCTTCATTTAATATTGAATGGCCTACCGAACCAATAGTCATTTCACCTAAAGATAAAATTTTTTCTGACTTTAGGTCATGAAAAAAACCTTGGTAACTGGAGCATCTGGTTTTATAGGAAGGCATGCGCTCGAGCCTCTATTACAGGCTGGCCATGAAGTACACGCTGTCTCATTTAAAAAAAAATCGGGAAATGAGACCAATATAAAATGGCACCAGGCTGACCTCAAAAACTCTACTCAAACGCAAGACCTTATAGGGAAAATCCAACCCACCCATCTACTCCATTTTGCCTGGTGCGCCGATCCGGGAAAGTTCTGGACAGACCCCGAAAATACTCAATGGGTTGAGGCTAGCTTTAATTTAATAAAAAATTTTCACGCGCAAGGTGGCAAACGAGTAGTTATTGCTGGCAGTTGCGCTGAATACAATTGGAATAAAAGTATCTATTCTGAAAAGGCAAGTCCTGAAATGCCAGCTACGCTTTATGGGAAATGTAAGCAGGAACTTCAAATCAAAGCCGAGTCTTTCTGTCATAAAGTCGATTTAAGCCTTTGTTGGGGACGAATATTTTTCGTTTACGGACCTTACGAGCACCCGGAGCGCCTTGTCTCTTCAGTAGTTCGTTCTTTATTGAAAAATGAACCTGCGGAATGCTCCCATGGAAAACAAAAACGAGATCTACTTTTTGTTGAAGATGTAGCCTCTGGATTCGTATCTATCCTGGAAGATAAGATAACGGGAATTGTAAATATAGGATCAGGCAAGGGTGTCGCACTCAAGGACGTTATAAAAACCATCGGCGATAAAATTGGACGAAATAATTTGATTAGGATAGGCGCCCTTCCCTCTCCCATAAATGATCCGCCGATACTGGTGGCCAACACAAAAAGGTTAACAGAAGAAGTCGGATGGACACCAAAGTTCGATATCAATGCAGGGCTTGACCGAACAATTCAATGGTGGAAAAGTGCACTGTGAAACCCAACAGCATCTAATAAAACCTACTTATTTTTTTGCGGTGGGATTGAGAAAATCTACATTTCTTCGGCGATGATAGCTTTCAGTTTTGAGCGCAGCCTGAAAACCGCTTTGGAGTGGATTTGTGAAACTCGGGATTCTGTTATATCTAGAACTTCCCCGATCTCTTTCATGGTCAGTTCTTCATAATAGTAAAGGGATATCATCAATCGCTCTTTTTCAGGAAGTGTATCGATGGCCTTGGCGATAATCTCTTTCAGCTCGCTCAGACGGAACGATGTTTGTGGATCGTTATCGCCCTTGCCTGCTAGACAGTCCAGAAGACTTTGTTGTTCGCCGGACTCCTTGGCGATGCCTAAATCCTCCAAACTGAGAATCGGCATGCTTTTCGTTTCGTTCATGGTAATGAAAAGTTCATCCATGGTGACACCCATTTCACCAGCTACCTCATCATCTTCAGGAGGACGGCCCAACTTATTCTGCAATTTCTGAACAACTTCATCCAAAGCAGAGGCTTTTTGCCGTACCGATCGCGGAACCCAATCCATTGATCTCAGTTCGTCAAGAATAGATCCGCGAACCCTGAATTCAGCATAGGTTTTAAACTTGGCACCACGTGATGCATCGTATTTGTCAATCGCGTCAATCAAGCCGAGCACGCCGACACTGATTAAGTCATCGACTTCGATATGCGGAGGTAGGCGCATCGCGATCCGGTTCGCAACATATTTGATCATCGGCGCGTATTCCTTAATTACCTCTTCGCGGTTCTCTACCGAAATCTCAATTCGATTGATTGCATGTCCTTTAGTAGCCATTTATATTTTCTCTCATTACGCCCTTTGATCCAATTGAGTGCCCTTGTCTTCTTCCTGATCCTTGTCGACCATATCTTCTTTCTCTTCTTGCAGCAACATCGAACCTACTCCCCAAGCCAGTAAACCAAAAAGTATCGCACCACCAATCCCGCGAGAGATTCCCGTGAAAAAAGTCGCCCCCATTAAAACACTGCCTATGGATAGAATTCCAAAGGACAGTAGACCAAACGAAGCGGCCATCTTTTGTATATTAAGGGGAGTCATTTGGCTTGAAAAGCACTCCTCCAAAAATAAGGTTGATTGCCTTCACCAGATTTCGGTTTCTCTTTTGAAATCTTTTCGGCAAGTTCATTGATGCAACCGCTGAATTTTGAAAAAGGGTAAATTTCCAGAAAAGCTTTTTGTTGGCGAATCGCTTTCGGAACATTAGGGTCGTATAATATATATCCCATATACTCAACAGAAACACCGCTAAGAAAGCGATCGGTAACTGCTGTCAAGTTTCTGTAAACACCTTGTGCTTCTCTTTCAGACGCAACGGAGTTAACAATCAACCTGAATTTTTTTTGTGAATGGTTGTTATGTAAAATCTTCATCAAAGCATAGACATCGGTCAACGAAGTCGGCTCTGTTGTGGCAATAAGAAGCGTTTCATGGGCGGCACTGCAAAAGAAAGTTACATTAGCTGAAATACCCGCGCCCGTATCGAAAATCAGAAAATCATATCCACGGCTGACCCGATCTAACTCATCCATGAGCATCATTTTCTTTTCGGTCTCCAATTGTGTTAACTCTTGAAGTCCGTCACCTGCTGGTAAAACATGAATACCTTCCGGGCCGTGCAATATAATGTCTTCGACATTCAATTCCCCTGACAAAACATGGCCAATATGCTTTTTCGAAACTAATCCTAAAAGAATATCAATATTGTTCAGGCCAAGATCCGCATCGACCACCAGAACTTTTTTACCCCGTTTAGACAAGGCATAAGCAAGGTTAGCCACGATATTGGTTTTACCAACACCGCCCTTACCGCTACTGACTGCTAGAACTCTCAAATCTGATTCGTTCATTTCACTGTATGTCATTCTTTTTAAAGTAGTTGCTTGCCCGTCCAATATCATATCTTAATCCCCTAATTTATCTTGAAATCAGTTAAAAATCAAACTTATTACTTTATCGGGTGCCGCAACTTCCAAGTCTTCAGGCACATTCTGACCTGCAGTAAAATAAGACAGAGGAACCCGGTTTCGTACAGAGAAATTAAACAAAGGGCCAAAACTCAAACCTTCATCCAGTTTGGTAAAAAGCACACGGTCCACGCCAAGCGGCAAAAACTGTTGATAAGTCGTTGATAACAGCTTCTCCTGAGCAGTGACACTGAGAACCAGATGCGTTTCTACCCCACCGACCGCATCAAAAATTTCTTTAAGCTGCCGCGAGTAATCTTTATCTCGATGCGACCGTCCTGTGGTATCAATTAGAATGAGATCTTTATCGGAATGTTTATTAACAATTTCGCGTAGCTCGCTTTTGCCCCCTGCTACCTCAACAGGCAATTTCATAATATCTCCATAAATTTGTAATTGATCAACGGCACCCAACCTATAAGTATCTAGAGAAACCAAAGCCACTTTTTTATTTTTACGAATCGCGTAGTTTGCGGCAACCTTGGCAATGGTTGTGGTTTTTCCAACGCCTGTCGGACCCACGAATGCAACCATTTTTGGACCCTCCGTTTGCAGGTTAATTTCACCTTCAAAGGGAATGACCTTTTTCATAAGGTTCATCGCACGTATTTTTTCTTTCGCTGGTTTTTCATCGTTCTGACCTATGGATTTTTTTAGTATCTTAGATGCCAGTTGCTCATCCAATCCGTTTCCCACCAGATGGGAATAAGTCTCAAACTGACTGGGCTTTAATCCCAAAGTCTGAGCTTGACCCTTCTCACTTAAAAGATTGAAGATGAGAGATTTCATATCCAAACCATCGCCTTCATTCAAATCCAATTCACTTTCAATATTTGCAACGACCGGTTCTTCGAATTCAATGGCCGCTGTTATTTCCACCTTATTTGCAACACTGCGACCATATAAAGGCAAATTTGGTTTTATGGAACGAGTGCTCATTATCAGCGCATCGTCACCCAACTCGAGTTTCACCTGCTTTAGAGCCTCGACATAATTTTTAGCAGTAAATTTTTTAATTTGCATTCAAGTCCACCACACCTATCGTCTTTATCTGCACCGAAGGAGAAACCTCGCTGTGCGAAATGATTGCAAGATCGGGTAAAAAGCGTTCCGTAAATTTTCGTATGTGCATTCTCAATCCTGGAGAAGCCAGTAATACCGGCGATGTCTCAAGAGTCGGCGTAATTTTTTCAATCATAGACTTTAATTTTGTAAGAAATTTTTCCGCCGTATTTGGTTCCAATGCCAGATAAGCACTGGTTTCAGATTTTTGTATCGAACCTTCAATAATCTCTTCAATCCTTCGATCCAAAGTCAAAACAGACAGAGTTCCATCCGAAGATTGGTATTGTTTAGTGATAGGACGAGCTAAGGATTGACGTACATATTCCGTTAGCACATCCGCATCCTGAGTTAATGAAGCATAATCAGAAAGCTGCTCAAGAATTGTCCTGAGATCTCTAATAGAAATCTGTTCTTTAAGCAGGTTTTGAAGAACTTTCTGAACTTTTCCAAGAGGCAACAGGTTCGGGATTAACTCTTCAACCACTTTCGGGTTCGTCTCTTTAAACTTATCCAACAACGCCTGCGTTTCTTGACGACCCAGCAATTCAGGTGCATGCCGTTTAATCGTTTCTTTAATATGTGTGGTGATTACGGTTGCCGGGTCTACAACAGTGAACCCTGCCATCTGTGCTTCCTGTTTTTTATTACTCGGAATCCATACAGCAGGCAGTCCAAAAGTCGGCTCCGTAGTTCTAATACCATCTAATTCTCTTTCAGTTGTTCCAGGGTTCATAGCAAGTATCCGTCCCATCATTATAGAATCACGCGCAACATCCACGCCTTTGATAACCACCGAATATTCATTAGACTTGAGTTGCAGATTATCTCGAATATGTAACGGAGGAACAATAAAACCCATCTCCAATGCAAACTGTCTGCGAATAGATTTAATTCTTTCCAGAAGTTCTCCGTTGCGGTCTGCATCCACCAGCGGGATTAATTCATATCCCACTTCCAACTCCAGAACATCAAGAGGAAGAATAGATTCCACTTTTTCCAGCAGCGGTGCTTTCGCTTCATCATCTTTCTTTCTTAGAGCCATTTGCTCGATTTTCGTGTCAGATTTAATTTTGTTGTAGGCAATTACCCCAGCAATCAACGACATTAAGAAGAATGGAAAATGTGGCAGCCCCGGAATCATACCGAAGAAGAAAAGAATGGCAGAGGCAATGATAAACGCATAAGGTTGATTGAGAAGCTGACTCATCAATTCACCCGGCAGGTTTTTATCAGACTGCGCCCGTGTAACTACCAGACCCGCCGCTGTAGAAACCACCAAGGCGGGGAGTTGAGAAACCAATCCATCACCAATCGTAAGCAAAGTATAAATTTGAGCCGCTTCAGCAGCTCCCAAACCCTGCTGAAAAACACCAATTGCAAATCCACCTAAAATATTTACAAGAGTGATGAGAATACCAGCGATAGCATCACCACGAACGAAGCGAATGGAACCGTCCATGGAACCATAAAAATCTGCTTCGCGCTCCAGATTTCTTCTTCTGGTACGAGCATCCTGCTCTGTAATGAGTCCGGCATTCAAGTCGGCATCAATACTCATCTGCTTTCCGGGAATGGCATCCAATGTAAAACGTGCGGCAACTTCCGAAGTTCTTACAGAACCTTTTGTGATTACAATAAAGTTGATCATTACCAGGATAATGAAAACAACTGTTCCAACAATAAAGTTGCCACCCACTACAAAGTTACCAAAAGATTCAATGACCTCGCCTGCGGCACTGGATCCCTGATCGCCGTTCAACAAAATGATTCGAGTGGAAGCAATATTCAACGAAAGCCGTAGAAGCGTTATGATTAACAGGAGTGACGGAAAAACAGAAAATTCCAAAGGCGACAACATAAAAACCGCCACCATCAAAATGATCAACGCAAAAGTAATACTGAAGGAAATTAGAATATCCAACAAGAAAGTAGGAATCGGCATCACCATGACACCAAGAATCACAATGATTCCCGTTGCAACCAATATTTCCTGAGGTCTTTGAGCAATTGCCTTTAAAACTTCATTTTGCGCCATAATTTATACCTTCGATCCAACAAAAAATTGACAGTTTAAAACTCGACCTGTTTCCCAAGAAACCCCTTTAAACATAAAGTCTTTATCCGGTTTTTCAGTTATCGAGTGAATTCAGAAATCAGTCCATAACCCTTGATATAGCTAATAATGCAAGTGCCATGCCGCCCTCTTGCAAGAGAGACAATATGACATAGATTTTTTAGGTGTATAAGAGGTGAACTCGGCACGAGAAGTTGTCGGGCGACATAGATACCGGCTTTTCACACCATTTACGGAAGTCCACAAACGACTCAGGCTGTGTGAAAACGTAAAGTACAGATATTTTTTAAGTGACAGTTATCTCATTTATTTTTAATTCCAGATTAAGTTATTTTGAGTCTATTGGTTTTCTTGGTTCGGGTAGTATTTTTAAAAAATACCTATATATCAGCTTCTATTTTAGAAGCGGAAGGGTTATGTGCAAGAGCTACCATATAAGGGGCAACCGTTAGGCCAGCTTAGCGGGCATTGATTAGTTGCCTCCGACGGATCGCCGGTTAGCGGGGTTGGCCTGGGCTTTTGAGTTTGTAGACATAGGCCAGTATCTCGGCTACGGCTTTAAAAAGTTCGTCGGGAATCTGTTGTCCTATTTCCACGGTTTTGTTCAATACTCGGGCCAGGGGTTTGTCTTCGACAATAGGGATATTGTGTTCTTTGGCAATTTCACGAATTTTCATAGCTACTTCCCCCGCTCCTTTGGCTACAATTATAGGCGCGGCATGGTTCAGCATATCGTATTTAATGGCTACTGAAATATGAGTCGGGTTGGTAACAATAACATCGGCTTCGGGGACAGAAGACATCATCCGTTTTCGGGACATTTCCATTTGCGCTGTGCGTATGCGTTGTTTGATCTGCGGATTCCCGTCTGTGTCCTTCCTCTCCTCTTTCACTTCCTGCTTGGTCATACGCAGGTTTTCTTTATAGGTAAATTTTTGGAACGAAAAATCAAGAAGCGATAGAAAAATCATTAGCACCAGAACTTCGAAAATGATCTCTAGAGCGACTTGCCCCATGAAAGACAATATCCCCCCTACTCCTAACCCCATCAGAGGTGGAATTTCTGTCCAATGCGCTTTAATCGTATAATAGGAAGCGACTGAGATGACCCCAACCTTGAAAAGGGACTTGAATAATTCCATCACAGAATTCTTTGAAAATATTCGCCCAAATCCTTTCAGTGGATTCAGCTTACTGAACTTCGGTACCAGAGGATGACCCGAAAAACGAACCCCCCCAATTTGAACCACATTAGAAGCGACACCCGCAAACATGATCATCAAGAGAAATGGGCCAACGATTTTAACAAAGGCCTTCATTGAGTTAACCGCAACCTTATATAACTCTTCTATACTGAGTTGAATGTAGCTGGCTTCAGAAATCATGGTATGCCAGGCTTCCAAAACATTACGTGTGCTTTGATCGCCCGTTATCATAAAGCCCGAAAGAGCAGCCAATAGAATAAATGCGGAGTTGATTTCCTTACTGTGGGCAAAGTTACCCTTATCTTCGGTATCTGTGATTCGTTTGGAGGAGGGTTCCTCTGTTTTTTGATCTTTATTGTCGTCTGCCATCTTGTTCTTTCAGTTTTATATTTCTACAGCAGGAGTATTCAAAAATATTGCCTGCATTTCTTTACTAAGAAGCAACCCCTTCATTCCCCCTTATCAGAGGGGGAGATTAAATTCCCCGCATGAACCCCATAAATCTTTCAGGCAAGGCATGCATTTCCTGCTGAACTAAAACACTAAAGAAGGATATCGACATCCCCACCATTAAAAGACCGACACCGATCTGCAACGGAAAACCCACAATAAAAACGTTCATTTGTGGAACTGTTCGAGCCACTAGCCCCAACCCAACACTTAAGAAGAAAAGAATAGCCATGATTGGGGCCGCAATTTTTATAGCAGTCGTAAAGGTCGCAGAGAACAGGTGCAAAACATACTCCGGAGTAATGCTGGCAAAATTTATTTCAAAAGGATTAATGATAAAGAAACTTTCAACAATCGCCTGAATGATGTAGTGATGTGCATCGAGCGCCAAAAAAATCAGTATCGCGAGAATATTATGGAACTGCGCCGTTACCGAAACCTGAGTATCTGTCTGCGGATCGATTACGTTTACAACCCCAAATCCCATTTGAAAATCCACAACTGTTCCAGCAATCTGAACCGCTGTGAAAATGAGCCTAGCAATATAAGCAATACCCAACCCTATCGTTACATCGGCCATCAAAAATTTTACTAACTCAAAAAGCCCTTGCGGCTCTGGCATAGGTCTATCGTGAACCAATGGAAAAATTGCCATCGAAAGAAAGAGCGTCAGCCCAATTTTCATAACGGTCGGAATCTGCTTACTACCTAGAATAGGAACAAAAATGATCATTGCCCCAACGCGAAATAATACGAAAAGAAATCTTTCGAATTCCGCGTAATTGAGATTTAGAATGTCCATTACTGGATATACTCAGGGAAGTTGGTTAAAATTTTTGAAGTGAAGGTGAGCATCAACTGCATCAACCATGGGAAGAAAAGTAGAATGGAAAGAAAGACCGCCAGAATCTTAGGGATAAAGGTCAAAGTGATTTCCTGAATCGAAGTCACCGCCTGAAAAATGGAAACCGCAAGACCGGTCACCAACCCAAAACCCAGCATAGGGGCGGATAGGAGCAAGGTCGTCTTAATGCTTTCCATAGCAAAATCTATAATAAATGCCTGATCCATAACTTAGCTAGCCTCCAAAACTTCGCATGAGTGATCCTACTGTCAAATACCATCCATCAACCATGACGAACAGCATCAGCTTAAAAGGTAGCGAGATTAAAACAGGGGGCAGCATCATCATACCCATCGACAGCAGAATACTCGCCACCACCATATCTAAAATCAAGAATGGAATATAAATTAGAAATCCAATCTGAAATGCAGTTTTCAATTCACTAATGATGAAAGCTGGAATCAATGAACGGATATCGATATCTTCATTAGTCGTCGGGTTCTCCCCAGAGATTTCAATAAACAATGACAAATCTTTTTCACGTGTTTGCCGTAGCATAAATTCCTTGAGAGGCATCTCTGCTTTTTTAAGCGCATCCGTCTGAGAAATTTCTTCATTCAAAAAGGGTTGCAAAGCTTTCTCATTGATCTCTGTCCAGGTAGGCCCCATAACAAAAAGTGTTAAGAACAAACCCAAGCCAATCAAAATCTGCGTCGGCGGAGTTTGCTGTGTGCCCATCGCCTGCCGGAGAAATGAAAGGACAATTATGATCCGCGCAAATGAAGTGGTCAAAATTAGAATCGATGGGGCCAGAGTCAGAATCGTCAACAGAAAAAGAATTTGCAAAGCACTGGATACTTTTTCCGGATCTTCTACATCATCCATTCCCAGTTGAATGGATGGCAGTGATATAGCCTCTGCAAAGGGAACCATTCCGCCCCAAACAAGGGCCGTTGTAAGAATCAGTAATATAAATATAATTTTTCTAGTCATGCTCTTGCCGTTTTTAACTTTCCAATTTTTTGCAAAATTTGATCCTTCGCATCTGCAACCGTTTGCTCTTTAGCGTCTTTAGGTGTTGCATATTTATTCAAGTAACTCGAAAACTTCCCCGCCGCTTGTGCTGCTACGGAACGAGTACTTTTTTCGCCTGCGGGTGCAGAGTTCCAACCCAGCTCACTCTTGCCTTTACCACCGGCATTCTTTATTTCTTCAATTTTTCCTTCATCTGTAATGCTACTGAGAAGTGTGATGCTATCCTGCGATATACCCAGCACAAGAACCTCGCCAGCCACTTCTACCAAAGCAATATTCTTTTTCGGACCCAAAAACCATGTTCCCAAAACATTCACTAGTTTATTTCCACCGCCAAAGGCTGTATTTTTCAGCACATATTTTTTGAACCCGAAAAAAATCAAGAACATCAATCCCAGCACCAAGGCAAACATGGATATCATTTTCAACCCAGAGGGGACCAACTCCATCGGCTTCCCTGTGGCTCGTGAGTCCTTTAAGGAAAAACCCTTATTATCTTTCGTTGTGATTTTTGATTTATTTTGGACGGCATCCTTTTTATCTTTATCAGAACTGTACAATGCTACTTTTTTAATTTGATCGACCAGGGGGGCAACTCCCATCCCCGCGCGTTTGACTTTTATTTCGGAGGATTGAGGTTCTACTATTTTAATAGTCGGTTCTTTTTTCTTAACTGCGGGAGCCAAACTTTCTTCCTGCCTCTTCATTTTTTTCGATGCACGAGAAAGGAACTCAGTTAATTCCTTATCTCCCATAACATCTGTATTTTGAATTTTCTGTGAAACTGCCTTTAAAGAACCTATGACGGACTCTACATAAGCCGTATCGAACCGAACAATTATGAACCGGCCTTGCGATACCAGTTTGAATCTCTCTTTAATATCATCGGTGCCAGGTTTAATATGAAAACGCACTCGCAAAGTCTCACCATCGAACTGACTGGCAAAAACTTTTGTGACCATAGAGCTATCTGCAGCAAAACTTTTTTTCGCAGGCTCAATAAAAGCTCCTGGAAAATCAAGTTGCACAGATTTTTCGTAAAAAACCGGCTCGGCCCAATTCTCAACTGGGTTTTCAAATTCCAGGCGAACTATATGACCGTTACTCATTAAATGGGAATGAACCTTTATTAATGGATTTAAAGAATCCCATTTGCCTTTTACTTCTAGCTGGTTACTGGCCCCGGCCAAGCTGGTAAAAACGAGTAAAAAGAGATGTGAAAAAGTCAGGAGTTTTGAAAAATTTTTCATTTGCTGCACCTTTGATCTTAGTAAATACGTCAAAAAAACCAACGCTTTTGGTTTAATTAACTAAGAATGCAAAGACTGTACCTAAACGCACAAAAAAAACTTTTTGGGATATTTTTTATCAGGGGAGGTTGTTGAGCAGAAAAAACGGCAAATAACCAGGACAGAAGTCTGCCTAATAAGACAATCAGTCCTCTCGCATAAACCGGTCTGGTTTATGAGAGGGACTGAACGCGTTCCATAGGTGAAACGATATCGGTGAGTCTCACACCAAACTTTTCATTGACAACAACGACTTCACCACGGGCCACCAGTTTTTGGTTAACCAATACTTCCAGAGGTTCACCCACCAGTTTTGTCAACTCGATTACCGAGCCCTGCCCTAATTGCAGAAGATCGTTGATCAACATTTTGCTACGCCCCAATTCAACGGCCACTGTGAGAGGAATATCTAGAATAAGATCAAGACTTTTGGTTTCTTCACCCGTTGCCGGGGCAGCCTCATCATTATCTAAATCATCACCAACTTCGCCAGCCGCATCAATATCACCAATGTCATCTAAGGCATCAAAATCTTCTTTTGCAGCTTCATCTTCCATGAGCTTATCCTTCCCTTTCAATTGTTTCTGTTAACTGGACCGCTTTATTCCCACGAGAAACACCGGGGAACCCTTTAAATTTGGGAATTTGTTCTACCTTCAAGGTCAACGGATCTGTTACATCATTTCCCAACATAAGCGTATCACCAACTTTGAAGTTCATTAATTCCTGCGGAGTTATTGTACTTGTTCCAAGCTCGGTAACCAGCTCTACCTCCGTTGTCAATAATTCTGTGCGTAAACGCCGAACCCAAACCTGATCCACTTCCATCTCTTCACTCTGGAACTGTGCTTTAAGCTTGGGAATAATGGGTTCAATAGCTGCATAAGGAAGACAAATAGTTAGAGTCCCCGATATGCTTTCCATCTCAATTTCAAAAAGTATGACCAAAACAATGTCAGTAGGAGGAACAATAGCCGCAAATTGCGGGTTCACCTCTGATCGAACAAAGTTCGTTGTCACCGTATGTACCGGACGCCAAGCTTTTTCCAGATCTCCCAACGCACTCAGAACCACGCTCTTGGTCATCCGGATTTCAATGGAGCTGAAATCTCGACCGGTGATCTTGGCCTCTTGTGTCCCGGAGCCTCCAAAAAAAGTATCGACCACTGCAAAAACCAGTTTGCTTTCCACAATCATCAGACCATGACCACGCAAAGGTTCCATACGAAAAATATGCAAACTGGAAGGAATAGGTAATGAACGCAGGAAATCGCCAAACTTGATGGTATCGGTTGAAACGGTGCTGACATCGACCGACTTTCGCATCAAAGTGGAAAAGGTATTTCGAAATAACCTGGAAAACATCTGGTTAATGATGTCCAGAGTTGGTAGGCGTCCACGAATGATCTTTTCCTGACTGGTCAGGTCATAAGGTATGACACCCGACTCATCTTCTGGAGCTTCATCGGTTTCGGTCTCAACCTCACCATCGCCGACACCTCTTAACAACGCATCGACTTCTCCTTGGGATAAAACCTCACTCATAACTCTAGCCTTGTTTGAAAATCCATTTTATTACTGAATAATGAACTCACTAAAATATGCGTCTTTCACATGCCCCACCACCAAAAAGCGATTGACGCGCGTGGTAACTTCATCTTTGAGTTTGAACTTGCCCTGCACTGAATATACATCTTCAAAAGATTTGCTACTCAATAAAACAAGAATGGAGTCTGTGACTTTTTGAATATTCTCTTTTAACTCCGCGTGAACTTCAGGGGTACTCAACTCTAATGAAATAGTAACTTTCAGAAACCGTTTTCCCTCACTACCGGCAAGGTTTAAGATGAAAGGGGCTAGAGGAAACATGACACCCAAGTTAACGTCTTCTCCTATCTCTTCTGCTGCGCCTTTCTCAACTTCAACAGGGACCTCTTCAGCTGGTTTTTCCTGTAAAAAGGTAATATAAGCATAATATCCGCCTCCACCCAGCACTAACAGACCAACAATAATGCCAATGATCATTCCCATTGACTTTTTTTTACCTCCAGCCTCAACGGCCTCCAAATCTTCTAGCGTGCCATCTTCTTCAGCCATATATCTTTCTCCCGCCCTGTTTCCATAAATGAAAAACTACACTTTAAAAACCAGGGACTTAATTTATCTTTTTCATTATCTCTTAGCAATCTGTATGCCAAACCCATCTTCTCACAACAGAAACTAGATAACTATTTATATATAAAAGCTTTTTGGTCTGTGCACCTAAGCTTTCAACGAGCAATTTAAATAGAAGTGCTCTTCCCTCTGGTCATAATTTTGACGAAAACAGTCTAATTCTCCTATTCCATCAAAACGAAATCAACATCCATCTTTCAAATAATTTGATGCATTTTGTTGCAAAAATTGAGAGAGATTGCTTTTAAATCAAGCAATCCTAGACACCTTATCGGCTAACCATTCTACCTTATTGAGAAAATTTTTTCATCTAACTTATTGTTTTTTAGTAAATTACATATATCCCTAAGGGTTTTTTCGTTAAATCTTTAACTTGGTACAGGAATTGAAACCTACTCGTAAGTAAACGGCCTTTGGCCTAATTAAAATTTCTGAAATGTACTTTCCACTTACTTCACTTGGAGCAAGGGTTTTATGAAAATCAATATTCCGGACCATAGGACTAAGAAACCTTGGGCAATCATGGCTTTAATATTTGTAGGAGTCATTATATTGCCTTCTATGGCTCTGGCCGAAGAAACACCTGTTTTAAACTCAGGTGATACTGCCTGGATGCTGACAGCCACAGCCTTGGTTCTATTTATGACCATACCCGGACTTTCATTATTTTATGGGGGCATGGTGCGCAGTAAAAACATATTATCTGTGCTCATGCAGTGTTTCGCTATCACCTCACTCATGACTCTTTTATGGGTTTTATACGCGTACAGCATCGCATTTGGCGGTGATGGCCCCTACTGGGGAGGGTTGAGCAAAATGTTTCTCGTAGGTGTGGGTGTTGATTCACTCAGTGGCACCATCCCGGAAACCGTATTTATGACCTTCCAGATGACCTTCGCCATTATCACCCCTGCTTTAATGGTAGGAGCCTTTGCCGAGCGTATGAAGTTCTCGGCGATGCTGATCTTCATGACAATATGGATGACCCTCGTTTACGCCCCGATTTGTCACTGGGTCTGGGGTAGCGGTGGCTGGCTTGGCAATAAAGGAATCCTCGATTTTGCTGGTGGTACGGTTGTACACATTAATGCTGGTGTTGCAGGTCTGGTCGCGGCTATCGTTTTAGGTAAACGTAAGGGTTACCCGACCACCGCCATGCCGCCACACAACCTCGGTTACACGCTGATAGGGGTTTCCATGCTCTGGGTCGGGTGGTTCGGATTCAATGCCGGAAGTGAACTAGCAGCCGATGGAGTCGCAGGAATGGCCATGGCCGTAACACAGATTGCAACCGCAACCGCCGCATTGAGTTGGATGTTCATCGAATGGGTAAAACACGGCAGGCCAAGCGTGCTGGGAATTGCTTCAGGTGCGGTGGCCGGTCTGGTCGCTATTACCCCTGCTTCTGGAGCGGTTGGCCCCATGGGAGCTATTGCAATTGGCCTTGCGTCAGGTGCGGGCTGTTTCATCGCATCTACATCACTCAAACGTGCTATGGGTTATGACGACTCCCTGGATGTTTTCGGAATACACGCAGTCGGCGGAATCATCGGTGCCATTTTAACCGGGGTGTTCTGCGCAGAGTCTCTGGGGGGTGCCGGTTTCGGCGGGGATATCAACAGCATCGGTGATCAGATTACAGTACAAGCCCTCGGCGTTGGCGCAACCATGTTCTACACAGGAATCATTAGCTTTATTATCCTGAAAGCCCTCGATGGAATTATGGGTCTCAGAGTCACCGATGACGATGAAAGCGAAGGTTTGGATCTCTCGCAACACGGTGAGCGGGGTTATATTATCTGATTAACAAGTAAGTAATTGACTTATATAATATTAAGCTATTGCTTATAGGGTTATTTTAAGTAGAATATGCGCATATATTATCATTTAAAAGAGATTGTTGATATAAATAGGCATTAGCCTTTTGAAAAGGATAGATATCTATAAAGGAGTAGTTATGTACAAAATGAAAAGGTTTTTAATTGATGGGTTTATTACCAGTGCCATTATGTTTGGTCTCGTAAGCACAGCTTATGCAGATTCAGCTTTGGAGCTGATAAAAGATATTGAAGTGCATGGTTTTTCATCTTCATCCTATTCTCAAAACTTTGCAAACCCTACAGGAACAAGACAAAACGCCCTACGCGTTTATGACTTTGACGCAAACACTTTCAAATTTGACGTTGCGGAACTTGTTCTTAAAAGAGATGCTTCCGAAAAAGGCGATGTCGGATTCCGTACGGACATAACTTACGGTTTCAGTGGGCCCCAAGCAAATAAAGTCGGTGGGCCTAATGTTGGGGGAACCGATGTCAGCGATGATGATTTTGATTTGCAGATTGCGTATGTTCAATACAACGCTCCCATTGGAAATGGATTGTTGATTGATGCAGGGAAATTTGGCACCAATATAGGTTCAGAAGTCATGGACGGATACGATGGATATAATTATTCCTTTTCCAGATCCTTCCTATTCTTCCTCGGGCCATTCACGCATAACGGAATACGCGTGCAATATCAATTGAGTGACACCGTGGGTCTCTTAGGCATACTCTCCAATGGCCATGACACCACCACAGATACGAACGATTCAAAGGGGTTTGGAGGACAAATCTCCTGGGCGGTATCTGACTCGGCAGTTGTTTATTTAAATTATTTTGGCTCGGCAGAACCACAAACCGGCGTTCCCAATAATGCAGACGACATCAGAAATTTTTTCGACACGGTCATCGAGGTCAGCCTAAGTAAAAAACTGTTATTGAATTTGAATGCGGTATACGGCTCGGAAGATGATGCCACGGGACCCAACACCGGGGATCACACTTGGTGGGGGTTTTCTGGGATCGTTCGTTATGATGTCAATAACTGGCTCTCTCTAAATTATCGTGCTCAAATTTTTCACGATCAAGATGGAGCTCGTTCAGGATCAAGACAGAAGTTATGGGCTATGTCGCTCACACCAGAAGTTAGAATCAATAGCAATATGGTTGTCCGGGCGGAGTATCGTCATGATGAATCGGATCACTTTGTCTTTTCTAACCGAGATGGCGCTGGGCAGTCTTCTACCCAAGATACCCTTGCCCTTAACGCCTTGTTTTACTTTTAGTGAACGACTATCTCTCCGGAGCAACCTGCTCCGGAGAGTCTTATCTACATACAATCAAAATCCTGCTGTTACCCACAAGCAAGAGGCGTACGCAACATCCCCTACCTTGCCACTTTTGAAGTCGTAAAAATCACCAACAACATCTAGAGCACCTTATGCACGCCTAGCATTCAAAATAGGCTGTGTATTTTTCAGGTTTTCAACAACAAACCTGACATTGTATTTCTCCACTACCTTATATTATTCTATATTTCTAAAATAATTTTGCGCGAGGTTTTAGAAGCGAAAGGTGCGCGTGGAACCCCAAGTAATAGGGTTTTCTTGCGATTAATGCTGTACCCAATTTCGTTAATAGGGTGGAAGCATAGCTCACGCATCCCGGGATAAAAATCAAGATATAATCGAATTATTTCTCAATATAATTTGATTTATATCTAGGAATAATCCTAAACCAGATCAACGCATCGTCAGGACATGAAGAGCAAAGGGCGTTTCCTCTAGGGGGGGGGTCCTTTTACCATAAATTTAAGTTTATATCGCATTGCATACCCGATAAAATAAGGGGATAACTTTAAATAGGAAAATTTTGTTCACACAAGCGCAGAATCAAATTATCTACCTTATGTTTTTGAATGGTCTGCTTTTTTTGGGACTCAACTTTGTTGCCTATTCAATAATATTTCCCGGCCCAAAAGGCTCCAAACGCATTGGCTATATGTTTATCACCTGTGGTTTGCTCGCATATCTAGTACAGCAACTCCACCAGGGTATGATCGCTCTCGATTACCCACAAGAAAAGGTAAGCGGACTAATTTTAAGTGGTTTTGTGATACCCATTTTTTTCGTATCTCTGTTTTATTATCGAATAAAACGAAACCGAATAGAAAAAAAACAGGAATCAAAAAATGAGGTAAGCAATGATTGACCTAAGAAGCGATACACTCACTCAGCCAACCCAATCCATGCGTGACGCCATGGCGAATGCTGAGGTTGGCGACGATGTTTTTCAAGAGGACCCCACCGTTCAAAAACTTGAAACCCTGTCAGCAGAAAAAATGGGTAAAGAAGCAGCCCTTTTTGTCCCCAGTGGTAGCATGGGTAACCTGATAAGCGTACTCAGTCACTGTGGCAGAGGTGATGAAATTTTGCTAGGCGATAGATGCCATATCTCCATTTATGAGGTGGGGGGAGTCGCCGCATTGGGAGGAGTTCATCCGCGCCCCCTTCCCAACAACGACGATGGCACGATCTCTATCGATCTACTGGAAAAAGGCATCCGACATTCGGATATACACTGTCCCCCTACCCGTTTAATTTGTTTGGAAAACACACACAACTTTTGCCAAGGGTCACCAATCACTCCAGAGTATATGACCGAAGTCAGAGAAATGGCAAACAAATTTGGACTCAAAATTCATCTTGATGGAGCAAGAATCTTTAATGCCGCGGTTGCTCTTGGAGTCCCTGTTGCTAAACTAACTGAAAAAGTAGACTCGGTAATGTTTTGTCTTTCGAAAGGACTTTCTGCACCGGTAGGTTCTTTGGTTTGCGGATCATCCGAGTTCATTGACAAAGCGAGAAAAGCCAGAAAAATGGTGGGTGGCGGAATGAGACAGGCTGGTCATATTGCCGCGGCTGGGCTGATTGCGATCACCGAGCTGGTAGACCGACTTCAAGAAGACCACGATAACGCAAAATTTCTTGCCAGCCAACTTTCTAAAATGGATGGCATTGATGTAGACATAGCCCGAATAAAAACCAATATAATTTTCTTCAAAATGACGGAAATAGATGGCCAGAATTTTCTCAATCAGTTGGAAAACAACCAAATTAAAATTTTAATGACCGGTGCAGGCGTTTTTCGAGCGGTCTTACACCGCGAAGTTTCCAAACAACAAGTTACAACGGTAGTCGAGACCTTCCAATCAATATTAAGCAAACAATGATAATTGACAATTTTGCAGATTGGTCTATAATAAAGATGATATTTTAACCAACAGGAAAATCATGATAGAACTGGAAATGCAGGACAGAATGGAACTAGTGCGTGAAGCACAAGATGTCGTTAAAAGCCGGTATCTTTTATGCATTTTAGTCACACAGAGAATTCATCAACTGGAAAGTGGAGCACAACCAACCATCCCAGTCGATCCCGAAGATCTTACCAATCCAAAAATATTTTTTGAATTAGCCTTAAGAGAAATTATCGAAGGCAATATGGATATGGAACAGGTTACCGAAGAAGAATAATCCCCGGGCCTCGCCTGGCGGAAGCTGGTCAATCTCCCCCAATTACAGATACAACAATACCTTTATTACATCGTTAGAATACCTTTGCCAGTGAGGGCTACTATATGCTGGGTTAATATCTAGCTATTCTATAACACGCACTCTTCAATTTAAAAAATCCTTTTATAGTTCGTTGATAATAAATTGAATCTCCCTTTTTGGGATGCCCTTCCCCGCATGTTATTCCAAAGCTCTCATCTTTTATCCAAAAAATTAACAAAAAAAACCCGCCGGAAATCCGGCGGGCTTTCTTATATTACTTCTAATGACTACTTAGGAAGCTCGTCACGACGCATTTTCCCTTCATCATACATTTTACGTGTACGCTTTGTCATCCATACCAACCAACCTTGAAAGCAGATAAAAACCGCTGCAATGATAGGAGGCATGTAGTACAAAGAAGCAGGTAATGCTGGCTTCAAAATGGTGTAATACCATGTAGATATAGCCATATGTTCATCATGCTCTTTATCTCTACCCGACCATTGAAAGAAACTAACTGGAATGAACTGTTCAGATGGAATCTGAACATCAAACTCGCCTTCCGTTTTCAATGATCTTTTGAACATAACTTTGACACGACCTTGATGATAAATGGAATCTACAATTTCCACTTTAGCTTCAGACTCTTTGTCAGATAAAGCATCAAATCCATTTCCTACGAATTCTTTAACACTCATATCCAATTGATAGCCTTTTTCATTTGGCGCATTGGTAGCACTATAATCCTTGGCCATGAAACTAGCTTTCCAAATATCAACTGGTTTCTTGGAATCCCCGTAAATGAAATACGGTTTTTCAGCACCAAAAAGATCCTGCAATTTTGCAGGCCATTGTATTGCGACAGCATCCGGATACTCCGGATCTGCAGACATAAAACGTTGGTCGTATTCTACCAAATAATAAACAGCTTGCTCTTCAGCACTCCATCGAGTAGTTACCCAGAGGTTATCCGCTTTAGGATCAAAGTTTCGTTTACCACGAGTAATTTGACCCGCCATAGCAATATGATGCCTTTTTGGGTTTTCTTTTAACTCTTCCGTAGCTGAAACTATCCTATCGTCCGTATCTGAAGACTGCCAACTTGGATCGTCTATCTTCGGAACAACTTGCCCCTCTGTATAAACAGATTGAATAAGGAAATCGGGTATTGGCTTGAGCGTCAATGCATCGATTTTCTTTCTCGGGCAAAGTGAGTTTACAAATGCTGCTACTTGCCATCTTTCAGGTCCAGTTAGTTGTTCCCGAAAGTTAGGCATTGGCGTGCCATTTAGGCCCGTAGATATAGCTCGAGCAATAACGAAAGGATTGTATACATCTCGACGAGCTCCACGATGGTTCCAACATTGTTGCCAGTTTGCAGCAACTATTGGAAAACCCCAATCATCTTTCATTGTTGGGTTACCATCTCCACGACCTTCACCACCATGACATTCCCAGCATTTATTCTTCATAAATAGCTCTTTACCAGCATCAACATGCTCTTGAGGAATTCCAAGATGGTACGGACCTTTAGTTTCGGCCCAAGGTGGATCTCCTAGCGGACCCTTACCTGAATCGCCTAGATCTGCATCGACCCCGGTGATCACATTATTTACTTCTTCGTCTTCATCGCTAAAGTCTCGATCTTGCACAAGACTTTTTACGAATTGAACAACTGAAAGGATTTCATCTTTAGATAAAAATTCTCCCCAAGCAGGCATTGCAGAACCTTGAAGACCATTCTTAACTGTATTTATCAGATTTATATCCAATGGAAGTTCTCCAGAATCCGTCCAGCGAATTTTAAAGGTTCCTTGGATAAAGTTTCTAGGTCTAGTGAAGAGACGATCTGCAGCAGGCCCATCACCGCCACCCTCTACTCCGTGACACCAGACACAACGTTTAAAATAAACCTTCTTTCCCGACTCTAGCATGTCTTTATTGATCGGGTCCGGTACACCAGCAGCTAAAGCTGTACCCGGTAACATAATCATCGCCATTGCCAGAAAAGATAAAATCAGGCGTTTGATGTAATTATTGTTTGTCATGATCATTTCCATATGTTTAGGTTTTAGTAACCGAAAGTTTATTTTTAACCTTCAGAGCCTTCTGTACCAAATGTTCTTGGATGCCAGCCTGTATACCAATACTCAAACAGAATGACCTTCCAAATTTCCTCGGTTTTCAAATGCTCTTCCCAAGGTGGCATTGCTGACGACCATGGGGTGGACTCGTTCGGTAGACCCGGTCCGCCCTTGGATACCCGCCAGAAAATAAATGCTTCCTGCAACATGGCTATGGTGCCCGGATCAATAAAGTTTGCCGGAGTGGGGTTGAAAACATGTGAGAACATTCCCAATCCGTTTAATTGATCTCCATGACAAAAATGACAATTTTGGAAGAAAATCGTACCGCCTTCTGTCACATACTTCATGTACTCATGCTTATCCGCATCAAGAAACGGGAAACTATCTTTATAGTTATCCTGCTCATCAACACGAAACGGGTTATTCGTGGATTCCAGCGGATAAGTCTTGCCATGCACCTTAGTGGTGGCAGGAGGCGCTGGATGCACCGTCCTCAACTCAACCGGTTCCTGGAAACTTGGATAAATAGACTGATATGTTGCCCACCCCACCAAAATTGGCATTGCGATCATCAAAACGATCTGCGCCAATTTATACTCACCTACGATTGCTTTAACAATCGGTTTTCTGAACTCACGAAAGGTTTCCGGATCCTGACTGATATAAAGAAAGGTTCCTATTGACCACATCACCATATAGGTAATGAAAAGAGTCCATGGAATCGGTGGATACAAAACGAATTTGTAGAAATAAAAACCTATACCCCACACAAACAAGCCCATCATAGAAATGGGTGGCTTGAGCCTGAGTATAAAGTGCGTGATTATCAAATAGGCTACGAATAACAAAAAGTAAACATACCTATTTAAAAACCAGCCGACCTCCTTCGGTGTAAATATTGGAAATATAGCATTATGAAACACCGCCAGGCCGACAACAAATACCAAAAAGCTAACTAAAGTCTTGTTCATTGCTGCCTCCTATTAACTGCCAGCCGGAGCTTCGGTCTGACTAATAAAATCCACAAGCTTATCGAGTGCTTCAACTGAAAGCATCTGCCCGAAAGTTGTAGGCATTAAACCATCCGGAAAAGATTCTCCGGCTTCCTCATTATACACCACGTATGCGCTAGGTTTTAGAATTGATTCCCTAACATATTCTTTGGTGTTAGTTGCATTTCCTTTATAGTTGGGATCTTTGATTCGCTTTGGAGCATTGATCTTCTCGTGAAGCTTTGGCCCCAATTCACCCATGGCACCTTCAACGCCAGGAATGGTATGACAAAGTGGGCAACCTAATGTATTGATCATGGCCTGAATATCTTCCTGACCTGTCACAAATGTAGGCGCATCTTCATCACCACCGCTATCCTCTTCAACCACGGCACCACCTGTGTTACCGGCATCATCTTGCGGTAACGGAACGGTTACCGAAGCATATTCACCCGGCGTGTCTTTGGATTGTAGATAGGCAACGACCGCATTCAACTCAACCCTGCTCAAACTTATCGGCGGCTTTACAATTACAGGCATCGGGCTTTTGGTATCTCCCGCTTTACCAAATCCTGTTACAACATAACAGGTCGGACACATGAGAGATTCGCGAATATAATCTTCACCAATCAACTCTTCCGGACCATTTTGCCGTCGATACTCTTCTGGAATGTCAGCAGGCATTCCTTTGACAATACCAGAAGCAGGCTCCGTTTCGCCAATTTTCATAGGCAAATTCAAATACCTATCTTCTTTAATACGGTCATGACTTCTTTTTTCAACTCCAAACAAGTTTGGACATCGACCCATATGATCGCCTGGGTCAAAGGTGTGACATAAAGGACATTGCCCTTTACCAATAGATTTCTGACCTGCCACCTGTTTTGCGCCAAAAATAATTACGCGTCCCATTTCAGCAAATTCTTCCATGGTGACGTCACCAACAACTGCCGCCTCTTTTGGTGGCGGATCACTACGCTGCTGCGGCAACCAATTTGTATAACCCGCAAGCAATACAGAAACCGTGGTCCAGAAAAAGAAACCTCTAATGATTGGAGGTGATTGACTTTCAATATTATTGCTCTTGAAGAATATTCCCCAAGTGAGCAACAACACAATGATAAGCCAAATATAAATTGAAAAGAAAAAACTCAACTGCTCACCCTGGTTCAAACTAAACATATGAACCGTCATCATAAAAGATGCGATTGCAAATATGCCAAAAACTCCACCCCACATTTTGCCGCCGGACAGTTCTCTTTCTCGACAATTCAGCACTACATTGCCAAAAACGAATACCCCAAAAACGGCGAATACAATCGAAAGAAACGAAAATAAAATATCATGCTGCTCTGGTAACATTTTTCCCTCTCTCCTATACCCTCAGATTAAATCCGGATCGCGCTTCTTAATAGGCCAGAAGCGCGACCCAAACAGATAATGGTTATTGTTGTTGCTGCGCAGGAACCGGAACTGCTACTGGAGTCTTAACAGGCGATTTACCCGTCAAACTACCTACCCAAAAGACGACAACAAACTGTGTCCAAACAAACAGAGTGTTAAAGGTAAGCATTTTACCCGCCTCACCAATCGTCAAAGTGTACGCATCAACAGAGTTATCGCGAACAACTTCCGTTACATGCCAGAACAATCGAACGGCTGAACGGATATAACCCATAAGACCCATCAACCAAGTGAAGGAAATTGCCAACAAGAAAATAGCATATGTTCCAACCTTGGATTGCGTGCCCCACTGAATATCGCCATAAGACTCAGAGTTCTTAAACATGGAGATATTGATCGCGGTACCCGCAAACAGAGTCGTAAGTGTTGTTGTAACCTGAGGCACAGAAAGTCCAACTCGCTGATTAGCAGGAAGAGCATAACCATATACGCCCAAGAAGATGATGTTAGCAGCGGCGCCAACAAAGATAGCCGCAATCCAACAGTTCCCTACAGTTGCCCACGGAACAGTGATTTTCTTATTTGCCCTCTGATAAAGAAGGAAACAGAGAATCGTGGTCGTGATCATCAGGTTCACCGCTGTATTTTTCGCCGACATCACACCAAAGTGACCTACGATCGGATGTTGAGCCCCACCCATTGCCTTCAATTCGGCGGGGGTCATCACAATCGTATGAGGTGTCATCCACATCGTAAAACAACAGATCAAGAGAAGAACCATATACTTACAATACTTCATATATCGGTGCGATCCCTTGACCCTGGCCATCCCATTATGTAGATAGGAGTTAGCCGCGAAGAACAGTAAGCCGATCATTACAGCCTGGATGATGAACAACCAAGCCATGATGCCACCCATAAGGGTGATACCCATCTGCTGACGGAACGCATACACTTCCTTCATCAACCAGTAACCAGCGAAGGGAAGCGGAATTAAACCAAAGATACAAATAAACATGGCGACATAACAAACCCAGTCATAATGCGCACGCTCTTCTTCGTTTTTAGCTGTTAGATAATGATATGCGGCATACGCACCAACGATTCCGCCACCGAATACGATATTGCCAAGAATACGGTGAACCCCAACCGGATTCCAAAGTGTGGAATGAATGACATGCCAGATATTACCAAGGAAACGGCCTTCTGAATCAATTCCACCGGGAGCCTGCATAAAGGTTGCCCAGGAATTGGCCAGATACATCAGAACCGTACCAATGAGGTTGAGAAGAACTGAAAGACTACAATGAACCCATTTCAGGAATGGATCATCATTCATCTTGTCCCAACCGTAGTAGTAGACATAAAGAACACCAGACTCCGCCAAGAACATAAGCGCATAAACGTGCATAACAGGACGAAAAATTCCTGCCATATACTTAAAGAATCCAGGGAACAGAGTGATAAACGTAAAGAGAAGAATACCTCCGAGAATAGCAGTCCAAGAATACGCAGTCAGACTGACCTTCATAAGGTCTTTCGCCAACCGATCATATTTTCCAGACATCACAGGATCTTCTTCCCGGACACGAATTCCAATGAACTCGATCAACATACAGAAAATCGGCACTGCAAGAACAAAACTACCGAAATAAAGATGCTGCTGATTCGCTACCCAAAGAATGATTCGACTAGGTGCAAATTCATAATTATTGTAATCCTCCGGCCCTAACTCCGGCGCAGGATAGCCGCTAACCGGCCCCTTAAGTGGATTGCCTTCCCAGTCCTTATAAAAAACGTCCTGGCCCCACTCAATTTCTGGCTCGCCTTCACCCTCAACTGCCTCTTCTGCTAAAACTTCTTTAGCAAAGGCCTCTTCAGCAAAAACTTGTTCAGCAAATGCCTCTTTCGCATCTGCAATGCCGGTCATTCCTGGAATTAGGTAAACGGCGATTGCCAAAACCAATCCCAGTGCAAATGTACCGATGTTTCGAGTCTTTTTCCCCAACATGGTTTTAACCTCCTTTTAGGTCTGATCAGGACCTGTTGCTAGTATTACCAAACTTAATTTAAGACCAATATATAAAAAAACTTACCTTGTACTTAATTCACTTTTTCAGGCTGACTTAAAAAAATCAGCAAAACTCAAAAACCTCGCCAACCAACCCCCCACCCCGCCAATAAAAACCTGTCGGGCGACTCAAAGTCAGCAATAAAAAAAACCTGCTAATCCAATAACTTCTGATTTTATAAGGGTTTTCAGGCCCTCCTCAAACAACTTTTTTTTGGCGCACAAGTGCCCAAAATGATGGTGATTAGACCATAGCCTTCAGTATGTGTCAAGTTATAATCTACCCCTCTAACCCTGAAAATATAATGTTTTCAGGGTTTTTTGTCAAGGCCTTCCATCCGTAATTTTACCGAATTGGCATGACCTCCCAAATCTTCCATTTCCGCCAGCATTGTTACAGTTTTGCCACAACTTTGTAACGCTTCTTTTGTGTAGGAAATCAGGCTGGTGCGCTTGATAAAATCGTAAACACCAAGAGGAGACGAAAACCGTGCCGTTCCACTTGTGGGCAAAACGTGATTTGGTCCTGCAAGGTAGTCCCCCATCGCTTCAGGCGTGTAATGGCCCATAAATATGGCACCAGCATTATTCACCTTTCCGACCCATTCTTGCGGATTTTCAACAGA
Source organism: Nitrospinota bacterium (assembly GCA_013349585.1). Classification (GTDB taxonomy): domain Bacteria; phylum Nitrospinota; class Nitrospinia; order Nitrospinales; family VA-1; genus UBA8687. Next base: position 30,202 of record DUZG01000014.1, read on the forward strand.
TAGCTCTAAGTGTTCAGGGGCTATTTTATTAGCCATCTCCACCGCTTCTGACAGCGATTTAGTTATCAACAAACAGCAGTTATTATCCAAGGAAACCTCGGCAATGGCCTTTTTACTCAAGGCTTTAACCTGTTTCTCTAACTCCTGTTGGACGTTTTCAGCCAGCACCGCATCGGGAGTCACCAAAATGGGAACCGCATCTTCGTCGTGCTCCGCCTGAGAAAGCAGGTCGGCGGCAACATAAGCCGGATTGGCAGAGCTATCTGCGACAATCAATATCTCACTGGGACCGGCAATCATATCGATATCGACGATCCCAAAAACCAACCTTTTCGCCAAAGCCACAAAGATATTTCCAGGCCCTACAATTTTATCCACCCGCGGGATCGTATCTGTTCCAAAGGCCATCGCAGCGACGGCCTGAGCACCGCCCACCTTATAAATCTCTGTCACCCCCGCCAGATCTGCCGCTACCAACACATGCGGTCGCGTCACAGCATCGGGAAAAGGCGAACACATTACCACCCGCTCTACCCCGGCAACCTTTGCAGGAATAGCATTCATCAATACTGATGAAGGATAAGAAGCCTTGCCTCCCGGAACATAAATACCCGCGACTGCAAGCGGTCGCACCATTTGACCGAGCATGACGCCTTCCTCTTCATAAGACCAAGAATCCTGCTTTTGTCTTTCATGGAACAGACGAATTCTTTTTTCAGCTTCCTTGAGCGCGTCAAGTTCTTCTGGCTTTACTTCATTATAAGCTGCAGTTATTTCCTCTGCGCTCACCTTGATTTTTTCCAAAGGCAGGGTGTGACGATCAAAACGGTGTGTCAGCATCAATACCGCTTCATCACCCTTCTCTTTCACATCATTTAAAATTTTTTGGACTGTTTCATCCTGCACGAATAAATCCATATTCGATCGATTCACTAAAGCATCCACCACATTCTGATAATCCGAGTCCGAAAATTTGCAAACTTTCATTTTAAAAACCACCTTTATTAAAAAGATATCTCATCAAGAAATTTTTTGGTCTTGCTACCTTCACACAAACCCGACTGCGTAATAAGCTCTAAATGTGTTTTAAGAAACTTCAAATCTTCCGGCAAATCCACATCGTACCAGACTGGCAATAGCTCTAAAGAAACGCCCGCTTTCTTTACACGGTCTAAGGTTTCATCTAGAACATGGCCTGTCCCCCAAGCAACGCCGTCAAACACTTCAGAGACCTTGCCAGTCATTGCAATCAGATAATACCCCCCATCGGTACTGGGGCCCAGCATCAAGTCTTTATCTGATGTTAAAGCTTCGTTAATATATGAGACAGGCAAAGACGGGCTATCCGACCCGATGATAACCACCTTTTTATACCCATCAGCAAAACGGTCGACAAAGGCCTGGCGCATTTTGTCTCCTAGGTCTTTTCCTTGCTGATTAAACAGCCTCGTATCAGAACCCTCTATTCCGTTAAAGAACCCGGAAAGGCTGGATGGCGAGATTCCCACAAAGCAGTCAGCATTGTCCACTAGTCGGATTTTTTCCAGGCTATCCTCAAGAAAGCAGATATAAAGCCTTAGAATGGTTTCATCGTCAAGCGAAGAACTCAAACGAGTTTTAACCTGACCCAGAATAGGATCACGCGCAAACAAAATAACTGCATTATTTTTTAATTTAGTCATTAATTACCCAGTACTTTGAGGCTTCCACACTTATTTTTGTATGAGAACTGGAAGTTCTGCCCAACCCTCCCCTAACCATCAAGCCCTCAAATGATCGAGCTTGAGTCCCTATGAAGGGAAGAGAAATAAACAGTTCCTCACAGTCACTCAACGGGTGCTCATGAGGGGAGGCCAGGTGGGGTGTGAATTTAAAAACTCCCTTTCCCAAAATAGTATCAACTATGTAAAATCCCGATCTACAAAGGGGGGTTGACTCAACGCGTAAAGGCTCATAAACTTCAAGCATTACTTATATCGCCTCTTTAACAAGGAACACTCACCATCCTCGATTTAGACCTTTCGCTATTCTACTGGATCAACCAGCATTTTCAATCCCGAATGATGGACAAATTCATGCTGTTTGTTACCATAAAAGAAAACTTTTATGGTGCCGGGATTGTCTGTGCCATTGCCCTTCTCGGAGTATATAAGCATCGCGGGCTCGCTTTCCTTGTCGCTGCTGGCATTTCCATCGGTCTGGCTGATGCCATAGGCCATAACATTTTAAAAGAAGGCATCGAGCGACTTCGTCCATGCCATGTTCTCCCGCCAGACATAATAGGTATAGTCAGCTGTTCCAACAGTTTTTCATTTCCTTCCAACCATGCAGCAAATTCAATTACGGCAGCAACTCTCTTGAGTCTCTGCTTTCGCAATACCACTCTACTGGTTTTTACTTTTGCGTTGATCGTTTGCTACTCAAGAGTTTATTTAAGAGTGCATTATCCTAGCGATGTGCTAGGTGGAGCCATGTTAGGAGCCTGCATGGGGTATCTGGGTTATCGTATTTATGGCAGGATATTACAATATATAAAACCCTGACCGGTCTGGTTCCATGAACTCAAAAAGTTCACAAAGCCCAAAAAAAATTCTTATCATCAAACTAAGCGCATTAGGGGACATTGTTCACACCTTACCCGTTCCCCGTACCCTACGACAGGAATATCCTGACGCTTTCATCGCGTGGATGATTGAAGAACGTTATCAGGAACTTTTATATAACAATCCGGACATCGACGAAATTATAACCATCCGCACAAAAGTCTGGCGGAAAAACTGGAACAGGGAGACCTTCAATGAAATCCTGCAAATAATAAAAAGTTTTCGGCGGAAAAAATTTGACGTGGTTTTCGATTTACATGGACTGATTAAAAGCAGCATCATCGCGATGCTGAGCGGAGCAAAAACTAAAGTTGGGTTCCACAGAAAAAATTGTAAGGAAAAAATCAGCGCCATCTTCACCAATATAAAAGGCCCTTATATGGCAGGTGGAATTCATGTGGTCGATATGTATCTGACTCTGGTGCAATCCGCATTGGGCATACAAAACGAAGTGAAACAGTTTCCTATTTCCATCCCTGAAGCTCAGGAACAAAAAGTCGAAGACTTTTACCAGAGCCATCCCGAACTCACCGCCAAACCGATTGTGGGGATCAACCCCGGTGCCGGATTCGAGAGTAAACTTTGGGAGATGGAAAGGTTCGCCAAATTAGCAGATCGCATTGTGGATGAGATGGGCTATTCCATACTATTGCTCTGGGGACCGGGAGAAGAACAAAAAGCCAAACAAATTGCGGCATCAATGAAACAAAAAAGCTGGGTCGCCCCATCCACCACAATTCAGGAGTCTATAGCTCTTTACAAACACCTCAAACTACTGGTAAGTTGTGATTCTGGGCCGCTTCATATTTGCTCGGCATTAAGCATCCCTACCGTATCGCTATTCGGGCCAACAGACCCGGTAAGAAACGGTGCGTATGGGTTGCACCACGAAACGGTTTATAAAATGCTTCCCTGTAGTTTTTGTTGGAAAAGAAAATGCCCCTTGGGCACCGATGAATGCATGCAGAAAGTGACCGTAGACGATGTATTTGAAGCTGTTCGAACCAACCAAACAAACAATAATAAAGTGGAGTGATTCATGGGAATAGATAAAGAGTTGCTTGATATTCTAGTTTGTCCTAAATGCAAAGGCGATCTTGAACTTAGCGAAAAAGAAGACAGTCTCAACTGCAAACCCTGTAGCTTGAGGTATCCCATTAAAGACGATATTCCCGTCATGCTTATTGACGAAACCCTACCTCTCTAATTAAGCTAACGAAATACTTTTCCATAACATCGCTCTACTCCGGATCGTACAACCGTTCCTTAGCAATTGACATCTCGTATGAAGCCATTCCTCAGATCCATTGAATATCGAATCAAGCTAATCATCTGGATTCTATTTAGGTTTTTTTCAGGAGGAAATGCTCCTCTTGCAACCCTCCCTGTTGATTTTTCAAAAATCTCCAATGTACTGGTGGTTCGTCCTGACCGGTTGGGGGACGTTGTTCTATCAACACCGGTCTATGAGTCTTTGAAGCGTTCCTTTCCTCATTTAAAAATCACTGTCATGGTAAACCCCATCCAAGCAGGGATACTCGAGGACAATCCACATTTGCATAAAATTATTTTAATGCGACGCAGGCGATTCTGGCGAGCCATTCGCCAATCGCGAAAAGAGAAGTTTGATCTCGCTATTACACTCAACAAAAAGTTCAGTGCCACGGCAACCATTTTCACTCTTTGCGCGGACGCCACAATAACTGCTGGCTATCGTCATTCGCAAAGTTCATGGGGATACAACATACAACTACCTGTCGAAGCCCCACCCTGCCACGAAATTGAAAACAATCTGGCATTACTAAAGCATATGGGGGTGCCGCAAATTATCCAGCAGCCACGGATCTATTTTAATGACGGCGAAAAACAAAAAGTTGCAGGCATTATAAACTCCAACAAAAATACGCGGCCGCTGATTCTTGTTAAAACTGGAACTCGCATCCCAGAATGGGGATGGCAATGGGGAAAGTTTCAGATTGTCATAGAACATATTTTAAAAAATGATATTGCCGACATCTGGTTGATAAATGGACCAGGGGAAGAAACCGAGCTAGAATCGCATATATCAAGAATGGAATTCAAACCACAATTACTGCCGCTGGTGAAAGTAAAAGAACTTGCGCTTTTGATGCAACAATGCGATCTTCTTTTATGCAACCACACGGGCATCATGCACCTTGCCTCGGCAGTTGAGAAACCTGCTTGCGTTATATTTAAGCATGGGGAAATCCAGCGCTGGGGCCCCAGACACCCGAAAAGTGTGGTTCTCGATGACAGGCATCAAGATACTCTTATGCCAGAAACCGTTATCAACACCCTCAAAGAAATTCTGAAAGACCAAACTCCATGAGAAGCGAACAAAGTAAAACTTTATCTAACTCAAACATAGCAACTGCTGGATTAATTTTCAACGAACCGGTTGTATTCGAGTTGGGGTCACCCGGTCGCAAGGCCTATTCCCTGCCCTCCTGCGATGTACCGGAGATCGAACTGGAAACACTGTTACCACCCGATGAAATTCGCGACCCTATTGAAGAGCTTCCAGAATTATCCGAGCTCGATGTCGTGCGCCATTACACAAGGTTGTCGCAATGGAATTTCAGCATCGACACCAATTTTTATCCATTGGGATCATGCACCATGAAGTACAACCCAAAAATCAACGAAACGCTGGCGCGCCTGCCCGGTTTTGCAGCGCATCACCCCATGTCTGCCGATGAAGACTCGCAAGGCAGCTTACAATTGATGCACGAGTTGCAGGAATGTCTCAAAGAAATAAGCGGCATGGACCACGCCAGCCTGCAACCCGCAGCTGGTGCACAAGGTGAGTTTACTGGGATGCTGATGATACAGGCTTATCACACAGCAAAAGGAAATCCACGAAAAAAAGTGTTACTACCCGATTCCGCACACGGCACCAACCCAGCCAGCGCAACTCTTTGCGGTTATAAATCTGTGCAGATACCATCTAACTCAGAAGGCCTGATCGACATAGACATACTGGAAGCCATTATGGATGAAGAAACTGCAGCTATCATGTTAACCAATCCTAATACTTTGGGAATGTTTGAAAAAGATATCTTAAAAATAACCGAAATCGTACACAGCAAAGGCGGACTGGTTTACTGCGATGGTGCGAACTTAAACGCGGTTATGGGAATTATAAAAATGGGAGAAATGGGGATAGACGTTTTGCATATCAACCTACATAAAACCTTTTCGACTCCACATGGTGGAGGAGGACCCGGAGCAGGCCCTGTTTGTATAAAAAATATTCTCGAACCTTATCTACCGAAACCAGTCGTAGAGAAAAAAGGGCAGAACTATTTTTTAAATTATGATCGCCCCGAAAGTATCGGCAAATTGAAAGTGTTCAACGGTAACTTCGGAATGTTACTGAGAGCTTATGTCTACATCCGCACTCTCGGACCCGAAGGGATTCTCGAAGCCGCACAATCAGCCGTATTAAACGCAAACTACATTCGCGCAAAACTAAAAGACACGTTTCATCTACCATTTACAGGAGCCAGCCTGCACGAATGTGTGTTCAACGATAAAGGCCAAGGAATCAGCACGATGGATTTCGCTAAAGAACTTATCGACCATGGGTTTCACCCGCCAACGGTTTATTTTCCTCTGATCGTAAAAG